>JACUTV010000013.1 GCA_014859645.1 Campylobacterales bacterium | reverse complement strand
GCCACAAACGTTTGACCAGGTTGGTACGTCACACTCTGAGGATTGGGCTCAATGAGGGTAATGTCTGGGGAAGAAATCTTTTTTACCAAGGCATTGGCAATGGAACATCCCGCTGCCCCGCCACCGACGATAAGGATTTTTCCAGTGACGCTGCTTGCCACTGCCGAGGTTGCACCCACCGATGCGCTCGGGTTTAGCAAAAAAGCCGCGGAACTCAGACCGGCAAGCTTTAGCGCATCCCTGCGTGATAATCCATGACGTTTTAGCTCTGTGTCTAACGCCTCACAAAGCGTGTCTAACTCCTTCTTCTCCATAGCTTCTCCTTGCAATATTTGGGACAAGAAGAAGCATAACACAGGGGCTTTTAGGTGTAGCTTAAAATCTGCTTTATAAGTAACTGGGGTGTTACTAATCCGCGATAACTGTTTTTTTGGACGGAAAAAACAATGTCAATCCTGTTGCCTTTTTTGACGCGTGTGTCAAAATTAAAAAAGAGAGATTCCAAGGTTCTTGTGGGCGTTTGCAAGATGAGTTTCAAATGGTTATTTTCTTTACCAATAGTGCGGTCAATCTTTACCTCAACATCCTTGATTAAAAAAGAAGGGCGCGGGTTTTTTTGGCCATAAGGTTCGTAAAATTCCAAAATCTCCAACAACTCAAAATCAATCTCATCAGGGTCCACTTCTCCTAAAACATCTTCTTCTATGGCAAGTTCGTGACGTGTAATCTCTTTACATGTAGACTCTAACGCGGCTTTAAATGTGGGCAAATTTACAGGGTCGATGGCCATTCCAGCAGCTCCTTTGTGCCCGCCAAATCCTAACAGCAGTGCTTCGTGTTGCGCTATGATGGACAAAATATCAACCCGCCCCACGCTTCGCGCACTCCCTTTAGCGCGCGCCCCATCCACCGAAAAGACGATAGCAGGCTTGTGAAAACGTTTGGCCAGCCGCGAAGCGACAATTCCAATCACCCCTTCGTGCCACGCTTCGCCCCACACGATGATGATGTGGTCGTCTTCTTTGACCGCTTTTAACGAAGACTCAAACAGTTGCTGTTCTTCTTCTTTTCGCAGATTATTAAACGCAACGATTTCTTCTAAAAGAATCGTGGCAGCGCTTACGGAAGGGGATTTTAAAAACCGATAAGAAACCATCGCATCGTCCATGCGACCAGAACTGTTGATGAGAGGGGCGAGCAAAAAAGAGATGTCGTCGCTTTCAAAATGCTCTTTTTTAAAAAAACCTTTAATGGCTTCAAAAGCAGGGCGCGCCGAACAATTTAGCGCACGAATACCACTTTTCACCATAGTGCGGTTCATGTTTTTAAGCTCCATCATATCTGCCATGATGGCGATAGCAAGCAAGTCAAGGCACTTGCCCAAATCATACTCCACTTCGCACACGTCTTTTAAAGCGGCAACTAAATACCACGCCACTTGCGCCCCACAAATCTCACTGTGAGGAAAAGCACAGTCCTCTTGCTTGGGGTTGATGATAGCGTACGCTTCGGGAAGGGTTTCCGTGGGAGTGTGGTGGTCGGTGATGACGAGGTCAATACCTCGCTTCAAACAGCACTGGGCAGCTTCATAAGCCGAAATACCGTTGTCTACGGTGATAATCAAGGCCACATCAAGCGTGTCTACAATCTTGGGATTTAAACCGTATCCGTCCGTAAAACGGTTGGGGATTTTAAGGGTGTAAGGTACCATCAGCGCATCAAAAAATTCGCTCAAAATGACCGAGGAAACCACGCCATCTACGTCATAATCCCCCACGATAGCGATGGATTCTTTCTGTTCAATAGCCCGCTTGATGCGTTGGGCAGCCTTGTCGATGTCTTTAAAATGATGTGGGGGCGGAATCGTGGAGAGTTTGGTGCACACGTCTTCTTCAAACCGTGCCGCCAAAATCTCCCGAATAGCCTCTTTCGTGAGCCGCCTAACCATGTTGTGCGGTGAGCGCAGCCTGAGCAAACCCTAAAATCACTTTATTGGGGTTGGTTAACCGCGAGGTGAACTCAGGGTGAAACTGCACGCCAATAAACCACGGATGTCCTTGAAGTTCCACCGCTTCAATCAACCCGTTTGATTCACCACTCACACTTAACCCCGCGGCCTCAAAGGCTTCGCGATAGTGAGGATTGGCTTCGTAACGGTGGCGGTGACGTTCTTTGATGGTGGCTTTTCCATGGTACACTTCGCGCAACAAAGAACCTTTTTTGGTTTGGCATTCGTACGCCCCAAGACGCATCGTACCCCCAAGAGGACTTTGGTGCGTGCGAAGTTGTTTTTGACCGCTGGTATCCAAAAAGGTGTCAATCAAATAAATAATCGGGTTCTTACATGTAGCGTTAAATTCTACCGAGTTAGCGTCTTCAATCTTTAGCACGTTGCGGGCAAATTCGATCATCGCCAGTTGCATCCCAAGACAAATGCCAAGGTAGGGGATGCCATTTTCCCGCGCATATTTAATGGCGCGCATCTTGCCCTCAACCCCTCGTTCACCAAATCCGCCTGGTACCAAGATACCATCCACGTCGCCGAGCAAATTCTTCTCTCCTTGCTCTTCCAAGGTTTCGCTATCGACCCATTTGATACTCACCCGTGCGTTTAGGTGCGCGCCCGCATGGATGAGGGATTCGGTGAGGGATTTGTACGATTCTTTGAGACCCAAATACTTACCCACAAACGCAATCACAACCTCATCTTTAGGTGCAATCACCCGCTTTACCAAGGTATCCCAGTGGTCCATATTGGGTTTAAGTTCTCCTAAACCGAGCACTTCAGAAATGGGCACCAAAATGTTGTCTTTGAGAAAATTGAGCGGCACTTGGTAAATGGTCGGCGCATCGGCAGACTCAATCACACTGTTGCGTTCCACCCCGCACGAAGAAGCAAGCTTGTTGCGAAGTTCTCTAGGCAACGGACGCTCCGCGCGGCAAATCAACATATCTGGTGTGATACCAATACGGCGTAATTCTTGCACCGAGTGTTGGGTTGGCTTGGTTTTAAGCTCCCCTGCCACGGTGATGTAAGGCACCAGCGTCAAGTGAATATTCATGGCATTGTTCTTGCCCACTTCCGAGCGTAGTTCGCGAATGGCTTCTAAAAAAGGTAAGCCTTCGATGTCGCCCACTGTGCCGCCAATCTCAACAATCAAAATATCCTGTCCCTTGGCCGCTTCTTTCATGCGTCTCGTGATCTCGCCCACAATGTGGGGAATCACTTGAATCGTTTCGCCTAGATAATCCCCACGGCGCTCTTTTTCAATGACCGTTGAGTACACCTTGCCCGTAGTAAAGTTGTTGGTTTGCAACAAATCCACGTCCAAAAAACGCTCATAATGCCCAAGATCCAAATCCGTCTCCGCCCCATCGTCAGTGACAAACACTTCGCCGTGTTCCAAAGGACTCATGGTGCCTGGATCCACGTTGATATACGGGTCTGCTTTTAAAATACTCACTTTAAAGCCAACGTTTTTAAGAAGTGTCGCAATACTCGCCGCGGCAATGCCTTTGCCCAAAGAGCTAAGGACGCCGCCGGTGACGAAGATATATTTGGTAGGGAGAGTGGGCATGAATATCCTTGTTTTTTTGGAGCAAATTATAACCGAAGTAAGGTTATAAAGGGTTTACATGTAAGGCAAAGAGGTGTGCTACAATATCTTTCACATTTTAATTCCCCCGGAGGACAACCATGCGTTTTTTAGCCCCCCTACTTCTCTCTAGCCTCTCCTTGATGGCCAACACCGCCTTGCTTGAAATCTACACCAACAAAGCCTTTCTTACCCAACGGTTTGACGTGGGAAGCGGGGTGTTTGAAACAACCCTTCCCGAATTTGTCCACAACGACACGCTCTTTATCCGCACACCGTGTGCCACCAAAGAGATCACCATCGGCACACCCACCAAAGCCAACACACCCTTGCAAGCCCAAATCGAAACAGCGACCCAAACCCTGCAAACCGCGCGTCAACAGCTTTTAGCCCTTGAAGCCAAAGAACGGCTTTTAGAACGGGTAGCCTTTACCAATAGTTCCTTTGGGGACTTGCAAAAAAACGCCGAAGGATTCACTACCTTGGCTCTTGAAACCCTCGCGGCCAAAAATGACCAAGAAGAGGTCGTCAACCGCGCCCAAGAAGCTCTGGATTTACTCACCGCCAAACACACGACCAGCAACGTCAAACCTCTCTCTCTTTCCCTTACATGTAACGCACCAAGCATGTTGGAGATTCGCTTTGAAATCCCCAACCTACAAGCCAATCGCGTCAACACCTTTACGGGCGAGAGCGTCGAAGGACGGCTTGCGGTGACCCAATCCCTTTTCGTCTCCCATACCCTTGGGGAAGATTTAAACAACATCGCCTTGCGGCTTTACTCTTTTGGCTACAACCATTCCCTAACACCGGTACCTTTTTATCCCCAATATGTAGGCTTGCCAGAAACTCTGCCTATGATGCGCACCATGGCACTCAAATCCACGGCCGAATCCACGCAAGATGTCGCGGGCACACCCGTGGAACTTGAAAGCAAAGAAGCATGGGAAGCCTCGGGTGTCACCTTGCCAAGCGGAGAGCGCACTCAAGTTGTCTTTCATCAACAGCGGGTTTTTGCCCAGTATGGCGTGGAAGTAGACGGGTACGGTACAGCTATGGCGTACATGCGCGCGAGCTTTACGCCTGAAACGACCATCGAACCAGCCATGGCAAACTTTGTCCTTGATGGGATGCTTTTAGGAGAACGTAGCAATGTGCAATTTCTTGCCGCGGAAGAGGCGCATATTTATTTTGGCAAACACGATTTGATTGATGTGGAAAAGAAGCTGGTGCGCAACTTTACGACCGAATCGGGATTTGGCTCCACTAAAACCACCGAACGCATGTGGCGTTACACCGTGACCAATCGCTCTTCCAAGTCTCAAAAGATTGATTTTTTAGAAAGATTGCCGCTTTCTAGCCATGAAAAAGTGGTGATTAAACGCCTAGGAGACGCGCCTGATACTCTCGACGCAGAAGGAAAGGCGCGTTGGAACTTCACCCTAGGGGCAGGGGAAAAACGCACCTTAGAATTTGGCTACACGCAAAGTGAGCCTATTGCAAAATAGGATACCTTTTAAACACGCGGGCTAAACCCCCGCGCTCCACAGGGCGGAAACCCCGCCCACGACAAACTGCACCGCGATAGCCCCCACGATAAGTCCCATCAAACGGCTGATGATTTTTTGACCCGTGATACCCAAAAGCTTGCGGATTTTAAGCGAATTGCGAAAAGCAATATAGGTCAAAAACGCCACCACCAAAAACGCCATAGTCAAGGCCACAAGGTCAAGATAGCTCGTAGCACTGGCTTTAAAAATGACGATAGTGGCAAAGATGCCTGGCCCAAAGGTGATAGGAATCCCCAAAGGAATCACCGCAAACTCGTGGCTATGCTTGGCTTCTTCGCGCTCTTCAGGGGTTTGGTTTTTGGGTTCCAAACTCCCTTCGACCATCTTAATAGCCATCAGCAACAACACAAGCCCACCCATGACTTTTAATGCATCTAACTCAATACCAAAGAGATTGAGCACAAACTTTCCCGTGAGCAACACCACAAAAAAGGCGATGACGATGGTTAGTGTCGATTTTTTGGCAATGCCATTCATTTGTTCTTGGGTTGTAGACGCAGGCAACATGGAAAGCAAAATGGCACTGACCCCAAGGGGGTCAATGATGGCAAACAGCGTGATGGTCTGTTGTAAAAACAGGGCGAAAAATTCGTTCACTCAAACTCCGTCTTTAACATGGCGCCATTGCTCGCGTTGGTGACAAGTTGGCGGTATTGTTTAAGCCATGAACCTTTAACAGTTTTGACCTTTGGCACAAAATGCGCCTGACGGGTCTGGATTTCGATTTCGTCCAGATGGGCATGTATTTCATAACTATCTACATCAATTGTAATGGTATCCCCATCTTGAAGGAGCCCAATCAGTCCGCCCTCAGCCGCCTCTGGACTCACATGCCCGATGCTTAATCCGCGTGTAGCGCCCGAAAAACGCCCATCGGTGATGAGTGCTACATCTGCGCCCAATCCCATGCCCATGATGAGTGAGGTGGGAGAGAGCATCTCTTGCATCCCAGGACCTCCGCGTGGGCCTTCGTAGCGGATAACCGCCACATCGCCCGCTTTCACCTTGCCGCCAATAATGCCTGCGATGGCTTCTTGCTGGGAATCGAAACAAACCGCCTTGCCTTCAAAACGGCGTGCACCCGTGATGCCTGCGGTTTTAATAACACACCCTTCTTCGGCAATATTGCCAAACAAAATGGCCAAGCCGCCCACCTTAGAGTAGGGCTTGTCGATGGGATGAATGACTTCAGGGTTGGTGATGACCGCGTCTTTGATGCGCTCTCCCATCGTTTCGCCTGTGACCGTGAGGTTATCAAGATGCAACACGCCGTTGTCGCGCTTGCTGATTTCCTTCATGACCGCACTCACGCCGCCGGCCTTGTGGATATCTTCCATGTGTACTGTGGAAAGAGAAGGGGCGATTTTAGCGATGTGCGAAACGTTTTTGCTGATGGTATTGATGTTTTCGATACCAAAGTTCACGCCCGCTTCTCGCGCGATAGCGAGCATGTGTAAGACCGTGTTGGAACTTCCGCCCATGGCCATGTCGATGGCAAAGGCATTTCTAACCGCATTTTCGTTGAGGATGTTTTTAAATTTGAACCGCTCATCCAATGCAATCTCACACACCCGACGTGCCGCTTTGCGGATGAGTTCTTCCCGCTCAGGCGTAAGGGCCAAAATCGTCCCATTGCCAGGAAGCGCGATACCCATGGCTTCCATGAGGGTATTCATGGAGTTAGCCGTAAACATCCCCGAACATGACCCACCACTGGGACACGCGTTGCACTCGATGTCGTACAATTCTGCCTCGTCGATGTCCCCTTTGCTAAACTTACCCACCGCTTCAAAGGCCGTGGTAAGGTCAATGGGCGTACCGTCTTTTTTGTACCCTTTTTTCATGGGGCCACCGCTCACAAATACCGTAGGCACGTTGACGCGCAACGCACCCATAATCATCCCAGGGACGATTTTATCGCAGTTGGGGATGCAGATCATCGCATCTAACATGTGGGCGTTCATGACCGTTTCGATGGAGTTGGCGATGAGTTCGCGACTAGGCAAGGAGTAGAGCATCCCTTCGTGCCCCATGGCGATACCATCATCCACACCAATGGTATTGAACTCAAAAGGCACACACCCACAGGCGCGAATCTCTTCTTTGATAATCTGGCTGTAATGGTTAAGAAAAAAGTGTCCGGGAATGATTTCAATAAACGAATTGGCTACCCCAATAAACGGTTTTTCAAAATCTTCATCTTTAAGACCCGTAGCACGGAAAAGGCTTCGGTGCGGGGCACGGTCGTACCCTTTTTTGACAATATCACTTCGCATGAGAGGTTCCTTTTAAATGGTAAGAATTCGTGATGGCATTATACCTTAAAGGTTAAAACAGTAAAAACGCCCAAAAAACGCCCGTTCATCTTTACTTTTAAAAAAACTTCTGATATACTTTCGTCTCTTTTTACAGTGCGGGAATAGCTCAGTGGTAGAGCACAACCTTGCCAAGGTTGGGGTCGCGAGTTCGAACCTCGTTTCCCGCTCCATTTTTTCTTTATTTACATGTAGAAGTCTGCCCGGGTGGCGAAATTGGTAGACGCAAGGGACTTAAAATCCCTCGAACATTATGTTTGTACCGGTTCAAGTCCGGTCTCGGGCACCACCAAAAAACAAAGGGCGGCATAGCCAAGTGGTAAGGCAGGAGCCTGCAAAGCTCTCATCCCCGGTTCGAATCCGGGTGTCGCCTCCAACCCTTTTTTAACGGAGACAAGGAGTTCACATGCGTACTCTTTTGATTGTTCTAATGAGTCTTTTTTTTGCGGGATGCGCCACATGGCAAGGTGTCAAACAAGATACTGGCGATGCGGCGGAGTGGTCTAAAGAAAAGGTCAACCAAGGCGCAACCTACGTTAAAGAAAAAACCGAATAACCTTCGGCACTATACCGGGAGATGGCTGAGTGGTCGATAGCGGCGGTCTTGAAAACCGTTGAGGGTAACACCTCCGGGGGTTCGAATCCCTCTCTCCCGGCCACCTTTTAGTTTTCCCCCAAACTCCACCAACCCTTACATGTAACACCCACAAACATCTTTACTTCTCTAAATTTTTAACAAAATACGTAGCCGTGTTGTGCTACACGGCCTTGGCGCACACTCTCTTTTTAATCTAATTCAACCGAAACACATTGATCTCTTCGCTTAGTTCTTTGGAAGAGTGGGTGAGGGCGTCTACGATGTCTTGGATTTTTAGCGCCACTTGCGTGTTTTGCTGGGCGATTTGTGTAGCAGAAGCTACTTTTTGGCGCAACTCGTCAATGCTTTTGACAGCACTATCGGTTTTTTCGTTTACCCCGCGGGTCATCTCAAGACCATCCATGGTCTTATTTTTGGTGGTTTGAGCCAACGTTCCCACTGCTTGGGCTTCTTTAGTGAGGGCGTTGATTTGCTGGGCGTTGATTTGAATGTGGTCATTGGTGTCATTGACTCCTTGGACCACGATTCCGATCGTAACATCAATCTCGGAGAGGGATTTTTTCGTGCGTTCGGCCAGCTTTCGCACCTCGTCTGCTACGACCGCAAATCCACGCCCATGTTCGCCCGCACGCGCGGCTTCGATGGCGGCGTTGAGGGCTAAAAGGTTAGTTTGTTCGGCGATGTCTGAGATAATCTCAAGAACGTTTTTAATCTGCGCTGTTTGTTCGGAGAGGTGGTGCATTTTTTGAGAAATCTCATTTTCATCTTCGCTCACACGGGTAATGCCCGCCACCACCGTGCTTAAAATACGAATCATTTCTTCAAGACTTCGGTAATCATCTTCCATGATTTCAGCACTTTTTTGCGCTAGCTGTTTGGACTCTTGGAGCCTGGTATCAACCTCTTGGGTTAGTGCGTCAACACCCTTGGAAATGGCGTCTTGCTTGGTAGCCATTTGATTCATCTGCCCCACGGTTTCACGCATGGACATGCTTGATTCCATCGTGTGTTCCGTAGCCACCTTAGCTTTAGAAAGGGCGCGGCGCAAGTTGGTAAGCAAGCCATTGATGTTACTGCAAATCTGGCCAAGTTCATCTTCCGAGGTACTACATGTAAGGTCACGCAAATCAAGGTCATTGGCACTTTTGGTGATGGAGCGATCCATGGTGTTGATGTTTTTTACCAAGTAACGGGTAATGCTCACCAACAGTCCCGTTGTGCCCAAAAAAGCCAGCAATGCAAAGGCAATGTTGATGTAAATCGTTTGGTTTAAGCGCTCTGTGATGTGTTCTTTTGTGTCGATAATGCGCTCATTGGCAATCTGAGAAAGCATCATCAGTTTTTCCAAAACCACCTTAAAATCTTCCTCAATCATGATAGCCGCAATGCCCATCTCATCCATGCTGTCCAACTGGTACGCTTCTTCAATCATTGCGAGGTAGCGCGTCACAAAGGCACCATACTCATTTTCTAGCGCATCGAGTGTTTTTTTTGCTCTGGGGTCATGGTAAAAGGTGTCTCGCTTGGCGTCATCAAAGTAGGTTTTCATGGTTTTTTGGGTCTCTTGAAGACGTGTTCGTGCTTGGCCTGTAGGTAAAAACTGGCCGATCACATAGACCAAATCGCTCAAAACGGACTCAAAGGCATCCTTGGCCACATTGATTTTTTGCGCAGGCACCATATTGCCCTCGTAGATTTCTTTCAAGGATTTTTCACCTGTTACTGCACTGTAAATACTTAGCGAAGAGAGCAACGCAACGCCAACAACAGAAAGAATGGAAATCGTGATGAGTTTGGTGGAAATTTTAATATTTCGGATGCGATGCCACACGCTAACCCCCTTGAAGTAAATACCATAACTCTTCATTATACTTACAGTAAATTTAATTTTACTTTAATATTCTTACTTTAGGGCTATTTTAAGGTTTACATGTAACAATAAATCCAATTTTTTTATCAAAGGGGCCCGTGTGTTTCCAAGGCGTTACGAGTTTTTGCTTTTTGCTTTTTTTATGTCGCTTTTCATGTCATTTTTTATGTCCGGAGTCATTACGCTCATCAATATAGGAATGGTTTCTGGTTTTTTAGGATTGTGGATTAACGCCTTTGTTAAGGCTTTTATTGTCGCATTTCCAACGATTTTACTAGTGGTACCTCAAGTGCGAAAACTGGTCAGCTTGCTCGTTCGTAACTCATAAAAAAAGGGAGGCAACCGCGCCTCCCTCCTCCTGAAAGCCCACACACAAACTTTCAAGTTTCCCCGCCCCGCATTGTTGATGCAGGTGCCAAGGAAAATGTACACTAGCGCGACTTAAATGGTGATAAAATATTTACCTTATTTATGTTGTTCGTTACCTTTAAAGCAACACTGCCATCACAAAACTCAAGGTGCCAAACGCCAACAGGGTTTGTCCTGTGATAAGCGTGGACATCAACTCCACGTCACCCCCCATTTGACGCGCCAAGATGTAAGCGGCCGCCGCTGTTGGCATGGCGGCAAATAAAATCACAATATTGCGCATCAGCCCTTCAAGTTCCACCCATTCGCAAACCCCCACCATCATGAGTGGCAACACAATCAGCTTGCCCACAGAAGCAACCCAAAAATCAGGCTTAAAGGTTCCCAAAGAGCGAAACCGAAGCCCTACACCAATGGAAAGCAATCCCAAAGGAATACCAGGAGCCCCTAAAAGTGCCATGATAGGCTCAAGCACAAAAGGAAGTCCGATGGTGCTAAAATTTAAAAAGCCGCCCAACAAACACGCTAAAATCAAAGGATTTGTGACGATAGACTTAGCTAGGCTCTTAAAAGAAAACCGCCCTTCGCTCACATAAAGCCCAAAAGTACTTACCGAAAATACATTAATGACAGGAATCACAAAGGTAATCAAAAACGCCGCTAACACGATACCTTCATCCCCATACAGCGCGTCAACCAACGCCAAATACACATACGTGTTATAACGGATCACGCCTTGGTACACAGACGAATACACGGGGCCAGAAAATTTTAAAAAATACTGCAACACCATGAGCAACACGCTCATCAGCACAAGCACGCCAAGGACTACATTTACCATCACAACCGCGTCGGTCGTGCTTTCTAATGTCGCTGTAGAAAGGCGGTGCACCAAAAGGGCTGGGATGAGAACATAATAGGTCAGCTTGTCTAGGAGTGGCCAAAAGCCTTCAGCAGGGAATTGCAGGCGTTTCAATCCATAACCAATGAAAATTAATGCAAAAATCGGGGAAAGTGCGGCAAAAAGCGTTGCCATGATACCTACTTATATGGAAGAATTTAAAAAGGAGAATTGTAACATAACGCAAGGAGAAAAGAGGGGCGGGCGACCCCATCTTTTCTTGACAGAACGAGGGCAATCGTTGCGGCATTGAAATCATACGACAAATTGGAAACAAAGCAGTTACGGTGCGTGCTTAATTTTTATACACTCCACACAAAAGGGGAATCCCGATGCAAATGCTCACTCTCTCTGCCAACCACTTTTTAGACCACTTCATTCTCAATGCCGAGTTGGCCACCCATGCGCGCATCTCAGGCAACACGTACCGCTACTGGAAAAATGGGATTGCCGCCAAATTTGAAGGCTCGCGCACGGTTTTTTTGCGCAAAGATACCATCCCGCCCAAACACGCCAATGCTCAAGCACACTGCACACCACTTGATGGCCTTGTGCTTTCTCAAGCATTTTGCGCTTTTACGGGTCTTGCAAGTTCGCACCTTACTCAAAGCAACGGCTCAAAGCTGTATGAAAAGTTGCGTGTTGTCACGCTCATGGGCGTTAAATTTGTAGATTTAAAGGGATTTTACGACATTCTTGGCCTTGCGTATCACTACAATATCTACATCGAAAAGTGCCATTTTTTCGCCCCTTCTCCTTTTGAGAGAAAAATAAAGCTCACCGACACCTTGTGCGTAGGATATTATTAAGCACTTTTGTGCTACTTTCACAGGGTGAATAAGCAGTGAATAACTTTAGCTACATGTAAGGAAAATTAAAAGATTTTCTAAGGAAGAGTTGGCTATAGTTTGCCCTCTCATAGTCGGGGTGTGGCGCAGTCTGGTTAGCGTGCTACCTTGGGGTGGTAGAGGCCGTGGGTTCGAATCCCGCCACTCCGACCATGTTACGCTCTTTTTTACCATAACCTATTGAAACGCATGGTAAATACTCGAAGCAAGAATAGAAAGCAAAAACACCGCTCCTATTATCATCCGCATATAAAAACGACGAAACCGCGCATCCATGCATTACCTCCTTTTCTTACATTCATTTTTCCTAATCATAGCAAACTTTTTCCTCCTTGTGTTTTTCTTGACAAGGGACAATTTTTTCGTCATTTCTTTGTGCTAGTATTCTTTCCAATTTACCTCACTTCTTCTCCTGTGGGTTAAATTTAGGGACACATCGCACGTTCGCTTTAGGGTTCTTGAGTGTTGCCACACACCTCATTCAAGAATGGGAATGATAGCTAGACATACCTGACACTATGTCCACTCCTACACACACAAGTTACCCCGCCCCAATCCCCTAAAGCGAATGCGCATCTTCATGCCTCCTCACTCTTCCACGTTTTTAACATCCACCTAAGCACACTTAGGATAAACTTTCCGTCCGCTTTACATATAGAGAGGTGTCCGAGCGGTTGAAGGAGCACGCCTGGAACGCGTGTGTGGGGCAACTCACCGAGGGTTCGAATCCCTTCCTCTCTGCCAGTATTTCCCGCCTAGTAAACTTTTTTTTACATCATTTATTTTTTTTTCAAGAAACTTACACTACAGTAACCCCATTCGTTCAGCACGAGGAAGCAACGTACATGAAGCCTAAACAAAAGCTCTTTAAGCATGTTTACATGTACGGAGCATTCCTTTTTTTTATCTTTACACTCTTTTTTATTGCCATAAACTTTTTCCAAAATTACCTTCATTTTTCCGTCACTTCTCAAAAAATGAAAGAAGATTATTTTGCCAACCAGCAACGCAGTTTGTCTTGGGAGGTTAAACACTTCGTCGATTTGATTCAAACCCGCCAAAGACAACACCAAAAGGAGCTTGAAGTACTTCTTAAAGAAGAAGTTGCCAAAGCCCATGCCCTTGCCACAAACCTTTACGCCACCTATCGCCACACCACCACGCCCCAAGAGCTTCAACGCCTCATCATCGAAGCCTTGCGCCCTATACGCTACATGGAAGGAAGTGGTTATTTTTTTATCACCCGAAACGATGGCGTTAAAATTCTCTTTCCCGATGGCCCCGAATACGAAGGAAAAAACCTTTTACATGTAAGCACTCCCTCCAAGCTCTCCTATGTCCAAGAATTTCTTGCACTAACATTGCAGCAAGAGGAAGGGTTTTACACCTACGCGTGGAGTAAGCCTGGCGAGCCTAAAGACCGCCTTTTTGAAAAAACCGCTTTTTTTAAACGTTTTGAGCCCTACGGTTGGACGATTAGCACGGGGCTTTACCACGATGATATGAGGGCAAAATTGCAAGAAAAAATCCTCGAAGATATTGGCCTTTTACAGTTTGACCCTGAGGGTGAAAATTATTTGTTTATTGGTCAATGGGACGGCATCTCTCTTACAGCCCCAGCCAAAGGGAAAAACATGTACAACACCCAAGATGTCAATGGCAAGTTTCTCGTGCAAGAACTCATCCAAACTGCCAAGCAAGGAGGAGGATTTGTAGATTACGTCATGCCCGACCTTGAGGAAAAACGCACCCTCAATAAACGCAGTTACGTCCAAGCCATTCCCGAATGGGAATGGTATGTAGGAGCAGGGGTCTACACCGACGACATCCACGAACGCGTTGCTCTTGAGTACCAAAAACTCAACCATTCTTTTTTCATCTCACTGGCAAGCTCTTTGGCCTTGTTTGGGCTAGCCGCTTTTATCATGAGTGTGTTTTATCGACGGTTTAATCGTCAGCTCAAAGCGGATTTTGATGCTTTTTTTAGCTTTTTTGACTCCCTTGCCCATCACAATTACCCTATTAACAAAACCCATTTGCGTTTTTATGAGTTTGACGCGCTCGCCACCAGTGCAAACGCCATGCTTATGCAAAAACTAAGCCTTGAAAAACAACTCGCCCACCTTGCCCATCACGATGCACTCACCGCACTCCCCAACCGTGCGTTGCTCAGCGACCGTATCGCGCAAGGAATCGCTACATGTAAACGCGAAAATCAGCTCTTAGCGTTGTGTTTTATTGACCTAGACAACTTCAAAAAAATCAACGACAGCTTTGGGCACTCTTACGGCGATGCGGCACTATTGCAGGTGGTGGAGCGCACGCGACATACCTTGCGCGAAACCGACACCCTCGCACGCCTTGGGGGCGATGAGTTTGTATTGGTGCTCGATAACATCACCCACAAAGACCAAGTAACCCGCATCTTAGAGAAAATCCAAAAAACCTTTGAAACGCCCTTTTTAATTCACAAACAGCCTTTTTTCCTCACCGCAAGTATTGGGGTGAGTTTTTACCCTAGCGACGGCGAAGAGGGTGAAACCTTGCTAAAAAACGCGGATTTGGCCATGTATAAAGCAAAAGATGCGGGTAAAAACAGCTTTCGTTTTTACGACCGAACCCTTTCTAATGCCTCCATGGAAATGCTAACTATTGAGAATGAACTCAAATCCGCCATCGCAAACAACGAGTTTGAAGTGTATTATCAGCCTCAAATCGACCTGCAAACAAACCAGTGTGTCGGCCTTGAAGCGCTCATCCGCTGGAACCACCCCGAACAAGGACTTCTTGGCCCCAACCGCTTCATTCCTTACGCGGAAGAGTCTCGCATGATTCTGCCCATTGGCACCTTTGTCCTCAAACAAGCATGTTTGGATTTGGTTTGCCTCCATGAAACCCTTGGCTTTAAAGGTAAAGTGTCGGTGAATATTTCCGGCATTCAGCTTGAAAACGATGACTTTACGGCCACACTGGAAGAAATCTTGCACCAAACCCGCATCCCTCCAAGCTCCTTAGAACTGGAAATCACCGAGTCTATTTTCATGAAAGACGCGGTGCGGTGGATTGGCATTTTAGAAAAAATCCGCTCTTTGGGTGTCAAAATCGCCATTGATGACTTTGGCACGGGGTATTCATCGTTAAGTTACCTGCGCCGATTGCCTGTGGATAAACTCAAAATCGACATCTCCTTTGTACGCGATCTTCCCCATCACGAAGACGCCAAGGCCATCGCTAAAGCCATCATCGTGTTAGCCAAAAGCATGCACATGACCACCCTAGCTGAGGGCATCGAAACCCAAGAACAAGCTGCTTTTTTGACCCAAGAAGGGTGCGACGAAGGGCAAGGATTTTACTACGAAAAAGGGATAGATTTAAGTTCGCTCCAAGCATGGATTAACACCCAAAATACGCGTCTTAACCCTTACATGTAAAGCTATTTAAGCTTCATTTACCTCTTTTTTGATATACTATCTCTTCGTAAAATTTATCATTTACACAGGAGTTACCCATGGCGTTGTACGACAGAGACTACATCCAAAACCAAGCCGCTGGAGGCTATGGTGAGAGTGCTGCACAGGCGCAAACAAGACTTTCCGTCTTTATTAAGCAAACCTATCAGCTTTTTGCCGCTTCCTTGCTTGCCGCAAGCGCTGGGGCGTATGTGGGCATTGGAATGGCCCCTGCCATCGCAGCGTGGTTTTGGCCCCTTGTGATTTTAGAGTTTGTCTGCTTGTTTGGACTGTATGCTGCCAAACGCAAAGCAGGACTTAACCTTGCCCTTTTATTTGGGTTTACCTTTTTAAGCGGCTTAACACTTACTCCGTTACTCTCCACCATCCTTGGCATGCCAGGTGGAGCGGGTATTGTGGCGAACGCGTTTGTTCTTACTACGGTTGCTTTTGGCGGACTTTCCGTGTTTGCCATGAACACAAAACGTGACTTTAGCGCTATGGGCAAAATGCTTTTCATTGCGCTTATTATCATGATCGTAGCATCCTTGTTTAACATCTTTCTTGGTAGCCCAGTCTTTCAACTTGCTATCGCCAGTGGCGGGGCCTTGCTTTTTAGCGGGTTCATTTTGTACGACACGCAAAACATCATCAAAGGTGCGTACGAAACCCCCATCGAAGGGGCTATTGCCTTATACTTAGACTTTTTAAACCTCTTTGTTTCCTTGCTCCAAATCTTTGGTATCCTTGGAAACCGAGACTAACCTTGGAGGGGTTTTCTCCTGCAAGCTTACGTATCCTTGACGCCAACCTTAACCGTCTTCGGGAAGGGTTGCGCGTCTTGGAGGATATCCGCCGCTACGGGTTTGACGACCAAGCCCTCGCGGCCAAACTCAAAGACTTGCGTCACCAAGCCAGACTGCCCAACGTTCTTGACCTCTTAAAAGCGCGCGACATTCAAAACGATGTGCTCAAAGCCACTACCCACAGCGAATCCTCCCGCACCTCCCTCGATGCCATCACCCTTGCCAACATCAAACGCGCCCAAGAAAGCACACGGGTATTGGAAGAAATCTTAAAACTTGAAAACCCCGTCGAAGCGGAGCGTTTTAAACAGATACGCTACGCCCTCTACGACATCGAAAAAGCTCTTTTTTAACCAATTTTTAACTACTTTTAGATACAATCACCCTTCAATCTCTAAGCTTACATTAAAAGGAAACTTTATTATGACCAGTCTTTTGTTGGTTACCCAGTTTATTTTCACTGCAATTTTAACCATTGCTGTATTACTTCAAAAAAGCTCTTCTATTGGCCTTGGCGCCTACAGCGGAAGCAACGAATCGCTTTTTGGTGCTAAAGGGCCTGCAGGATTTTTAGCAAAATTTACCTTTGCCATCGGTTTTCTTTTTGTGGTAAACACCCTAGCACTTGGGTACTTTTACAACACCGATAAAAAAGATTCTTTGGCAGAACAAATCCAAGGCGTCGTCCCTAACTCCATTCCTAGCACCCTTCCTCAAACGCAACAAGCGCCCCAAGCACCTAAGGCTGAATAGTTCCTATGCGCTTCTTGTTTTTTTGGTTATGTGTATGGTGCGTGCAAGGTCTTGCAGACGCACACCTCTTTGTGTACCACCGATTTGGTGATGACCGCCACCCCTCAACCAATGTTTCCCTTGAAAAACTAAGGGAACAATTCACTGCTTTTAAAGAACGAGGCTACAAGGTCGTCCCCCTTCAAGACGTTGTTGAACGCGTTTACGCTAAAGAGCCCATCCCTGACACGTGGGTCGTGCTTACCATTGATGATAACTACAAGAGCTTTTACGAAAATGGATTAGCGCTTTTTAAAGAGTTTGGATACCCTTTCACACTTTTTGTATACACAGGTGCCACTGAGCAAGGGTACGGAGACTACAGCACGTGGAAAGAGCTTCGTGAGATTGCCAAGTATGGCGCGTTAGAATTTCACTCCCACAACCATCCCTACATGACCCAGTTAAGTGACGCGGCCTTGAAAAAAGACTTTGAAACGGGGTTGGCGCTTTTTGAAAAACATTTAGGGAAAAAACCACGCTATTTTAGCTACCCTTACGGCGAATACGACGAAAGAGTCAAGGCCATCGCAACGTCTTATGGGTTTAAAGCCATTATCAACCAAAACATGGGTGCTGTGTCACACCGAAGCGACCCTTTTAACCTAGACCGCTCTGCCCTTGGGGAAAACTCCAACCTTTCCAATCTCCTCAGCTATCGCCATCTTAACGCGCAATGGATTACACCAAAAACCTATCCAAGTGACGCAAAACTAAGCACCGTCGAAGTCGAAGTTTTAGAAGCAGGAGACAAAGCAGGGCTTTACATCACCGGCCTTGGCTGGCAAGAGGTTCCCATGGAACATGGGCGCGTTCATTACACCGTTGACCAAACACTTACCCATGACCGCACAAGACTTATCTTGAGCGTTGGGAAAAAAATCAGTACGCATATTCTCATAAAGGACCAGTAATGTTAGAGGAAATTTTTTTCGACCAAGAGGACCATTCTACTAAAAGTATCGAAGCCCTAAAGCGCGACTTTGGCACCCTCCGTACAGGCAAAGTCTCTGTCAATATTTTGGACAATATTTTAGTCAATTACTACGGAACGCCTACTGCGCTTAACCAAGTGGCCACCGTACTGGCAAGCGATGCTACGACGATTAGCATCACACCTTGGGAAAAAAACATGGTGAAGGAGATTGAAACAGGTATTCGCGCAGCCAATATCGGCGTCAATCCCAACAACGATGGCATCAGCATCAAGCTCTACTTCCCGCCTATGACCGTCGAACAGCGTCAAGAAAACGTCAAGAAAGCCAAAGCCATGTGCGAAAAAGCCAAAGTGGCCATTCGCAACACCCGCAAAGACGCCAATGACAAAATCAAAAAGCTCGAAAAAGAGAAAGAGATTACCGAAGACGAGTCCAAAAAAGCCCACGACGATGTGCAAAAAATCACCGATACTTACGTGGAAAAAGTTGACCAAGCGTTCAGGGAAAAAGAAGCTGAATTGTTGAAAGTCTAACCATGAACCTCGAAGCTCTTTACAAAGAAGCGGGGGCGTATCTTGAGGGGCATTTTCTCTTAAGCAGCGGTAACCATTCGCAATTTTACCTTCAAAGTGCCAAGGTGCTTGAAGACCCCAAACTCGCGGGCGACCTCGCCCAAGCACTAGCGACACAAATCCAAGCAGCAGGCCTTAAAGTAGACACCGTGTGCTCTCCTGCTCTTGGAGGTGTATTGGCAGGTTATGAACTTGCACGCGCCTTACATGTACGGTTTATTTTTACCGAAAGAGTGAACGGCACCATGCAATTAAGACGCGGTTTTGAGGTAAAAAAAGGGGAACGCATCCTTGTGTGTGAAGACATCATCACCACCGGAGGCTCTGCCCTTGAAGCAGCAGCTTGTGTTGAAAACCAAGGCGCCAACGTGCTTGGGTTTGCCGCCCTTGCCAACCGTGGATTTTGCAAGCGTGTCGGCAGCGACACCCCTGCAAGCCTTACATGTAAACTCCCCAACGACGTCCCCTTCTTTGCCTTGGGTGATTTCACCTTTGATATTTACGAACCAAGCTCCTGTCCTTTATGCAAAGACGGTTCGGTTGCTATCAAACCTGGCAGTCGAGGAAACTAGTGCGTTGGCGCACCCTTAAACAAGGCAAGAAAAGCCCTCCTGCGCCTTCTTTGCCTTGCTTCCCTCTTGCGCCAACCACCTTGCGCGTCAAGGCGTTTATCGTTGATGTGTTTATGATTTACCTGCCCTTACTTTACCTCACCACCTACGGCATCCTAGGCGGCAAAGACGCGTTTCAGTCTAACCAGCTCGCCATCTTTCTCCTCACCTTGCTTTTTGGCGTAATTCTTTCCCTCTTTTGGATGCGCACGGGACAAAGTCCTGGGTACCGCGTTTATGGTATGCGACTTGTGCATGCTCGCACGGGAAAATCGCCTAGCTTTTTACTGGGAATGTGGCGCTACCTCGCTTTTTTACTCGCAGGAACGTCCATGATAGGACTGATGCTCTCACCCTTTAGAAAAGACGGGAAAAACCTACACGACTTACTCTCTGGCACCCACGCCACCCTTGTAACCCCTTAGCATGTTTGCGCGTATTTCGGGGTTTTTTTACTTTTATTTTTCCATTATCGGTGTATATGTGATTTTTTTGCCAAAAATCCTTCAAACACTGGGATACACGAGTGCACAAATTGGGCTTGTGTTTGCCGTCGCACCCTTGACGCGCTTCATCGTCCCTTTCTTCTTTCAAAAATGGTTTTCCCTAACGCAAACCGTGTTTTATGTGGCCTTGGGCTCTGCTCTTCTTAGCGCCCTTTTGTTTTACGTCACCATTCCCTACGTTTGGTTTTTTTTGGTGCCAAACGTTTTTTTAGGGGGTGCACTGGGGCTGATTTTGCCTTTTATCGAAACCTATTCTTTGGAGTTTTTAGGCAAAGAGCGTTTTGGGAAAGCACGCTTGTTTGGTTCTGTGGGGTTTATGGTAGTGGGCATTGTCCTTGCTATGTTGCTAAACGACCCTTACATGGGCCTTCACTTTTTCCTTGCGGCGGTGACGCTCATGATCTGTTTTGGGCTCCTTGTTACCCGTAAAAATGCCCATTTTACCACTCTCTCTAGCGTCCATGGCGGCAGTATTGACCTAAAATCACAGCTGGGATTTTGGGTGAGTTTGTTTTTGATGCAGGTAAGTTTTGGTGCTTTTTACAACTTCTTTACCATCTACCAAACCGACCACGGGGTGAGTTTAACCATCACCAGTTGGATGTGGGCTTTTGGGGTTATCTGTGAAGTTGGACTTTTTTATTTTCAAGGGCCCATTTTAAAACGGTATGGTCTGTTGGGTTTGGTCCAGTTTTCCACCCTCATGACGGCCATGCGGTGGCTTCTGTTGTTTCTCTTTCCTGGCTCCATCGCCATCGCATTTTTCTCCCAAGCCTTTCATGCGTTTAGCTTCGCTCTTCACCACACTGCGGCCTTTAGCTATTTGCATACTGTCTATGCCAACCGTCGTTTGGCTGCGCAGTTTTATTATGGGTTTTCTTTTGGGCTTGGGGGTTTTATTGGGGCGCTCATTGCGGGGTGGATGTACGGACCTTATGTGTATTTAGTGTCCGCACTCATCGCTTTTTTAGGCTTTCTCACCTGTAGATTTTTATCGCGCTAGGACGAAATTTTGGAAATAAACTCCTTCGAGTTCCAAACCAAGCTGTTGTCTTGCTTCTTGTATGATGCGCGCTTTAAACTGCTCTTTTCCTTGGGGTGTTGCGAGGATTTCTCCGTCTTCTTTGGAGGCAATGTTGAGCACCAATCGGCGCAAAGGCTCTCGAAGCCTGTCTATTTCGGCTTTAGCGGCGCGATTTTCTGCTTTGACCGCGATTTCTGCTTTTAAAAAACTGTATTGGCCTTTTGAAAGATTGATAAGGATTTGGTCAAGCCCTGTTTCGAGCGGATCTGTGCTACCTCGAACGCTAGAAGGCATAGCACCTACGCCAAACCGCGGGCCTTCTTTGAAAAACGTGCCATAAATCAAGTAAACAATCGACACAGCGAGGATGACAAAAATAGTGATTTTACTAACGCGGTATCCACCCATTTTACCTCCTTCTTCAGTAAAAACCGTATTATAGCATGCACCAAGTTAACTCCTTAAATAAAGAGTCTTTTTATCCTCTTTGGCCTATACTGTGGAAACTTTATCGTAAAGGAATATTCATGGCTAAAACAGCTCTCAAAGGAACACCTGTATCTCTTGCAGGCACAGAACTCGCAGTTGGCGACCTTGCCCCATCCGTCACTGTTGTTGGAAAAGACTTATCAGAAATCACCGTTGGCGGCGCCAAAGGGAAAACACAGTTGCTCGTCATCGTCCCTTCTCTTGACACAGCCGTCTGTGCCTCAGAAACACGTAAATTCAACGTTGAAGCCGCGAAAACAGAAGGGGTGGAAGTGACCGTTGTTTCCATGGACTTACCTTTTGCTATGGGACGCTTTTGCACCACTGAAGGTATCGAAAACCTTGCCGTTGGCAGCGATTTTAGAAACAAAACTTTTGCTAATGCTTATGGGGTTCTTCTTGCGGATGGACCACTTGCGGGCGTTACATGTAGAGCTATTTTTGTGGTAGACGCACAAGGAAAAATCACCTACAAAGAGATTGTTCCTGAGATTACAGCAGAACCAAACTACGACGCAGCCCTAAGCGCACTCAAATAACCTCTAGCCCGCTTTTGCGGGCTTTTTACCCCTTCTTTTCTAACCCAAGCAACCCTACAACTCCATACAACACCCCAAGCAAATGCCCGTGTTCTTTAAGGGTGCTAAAGGTTTCCAAAGAGCGAAACAATGACGGCTCAAAGCTTGGCTTCCCATAAGCAAGACCCAGAAAGATTTTTCCGTCTATAAAGCTTACATGTAAGGGCACATTGGCTTGGTTTTTTAACGCCAAGAGGTGTTCCATGAGCACGGGAGACAAAAGATAACGTGCTTCGATTTGGTCGTTACTTAACACCACAAACGCGCGCTCAAAGGCAGGATTGTCCATCTTTACTAATCCACCTCGTGCATCAAACCCTTGCACAAGGGTGCCAAAATCTCCCAATACTTTTTGCGCCAAATCGGGCAATACCCATGTTGAAGAACGCAGGTGTTTAGGAAAAGGGGCCACGAAAAAAATCCCTTCAAAAAGAGTGTGGCGCGTGGTTTTGCCTTTTGCATTACGCGTGGTATACGTCACCTTCACATCGCTCCACGTCACGTTGACCCCTTCAATCTCACCTAAGACCAAATCATCACCCGTATACGCGTCGTAGTCTTGCGTAAACCATTGGGCTTGTCTAAACAGATGGGGAGGAATGTAGCCTTTTGGGTCATACGAGAGCCCCATATGGCGCACCATATGACCGATGACATGTTCTTTAAAGAGGCGGTGAAACATCTGCGTGGTAGAACGAAAATGCACCGTGTAGCCAATGCCCCCAAAGGCTGTCCCCAAGGCAAAAGCCACAAGGTGGTCTTCTTGAAAAAACGTGTTAGCCAACACCAAAGCAACAAAGAGCGCCCCGATTGCCCAATACACTCCACTGCTTTTGACCCTAGCACACGTTTCAAGGCGCTTGGCTTCCAAAAAAGAGAGTTCTTCTTTCATGGAGGCATAATAGTGGTCAAGGAAGGAGGCGAGCATCGCGCCTTACCTCATGGGTACAGACGGTTTTTCTCTCTCAAAAGGAGAGGCTTCAAACACTTGCTTGCGTGTGTAGCCAAGGAGGCGTGCTAACACATTGGCAGGAATCATTTCAATAGCGTTGTTGTAGTCTGTGACACTTTGGTTGTACGCGCGCCTTGCTGCGCTGATGTACTCTTCCACTTCCGCAAGGCGTTGTTGTAACTCCAAGACATTGGCATTGGCGCTAAGTTCTGGGTAAGCTTCGACCTTTACATGTAAGGCGCTAAGGGCTTGGGAAAGTTCCCCGTGGAGAGGAGAAATTTCTTCGATGCTGTGAGCACGAAGCCCTTTCTCTCGAAGTTCGCTAAGGTGCTCAAAGATGTGGCGTTCGTGTTCTAGGGCTTTTTTTGTGAGGGCAACGAGGGAGGGAATGAGGTCGTAGCGTTTTTTGAGTTGGACTTCCAGCCCTGCAAAAACGTTGTCAACTTGGTTACGTCGCCCGATGAGAAAATTATAAAAAAGGGCGACGATCAGTGCAAAAACACCAAAACCAAGAACAACGCTTTGCACGGCGCTTGGAAGTTATTTTGCGTTTCGCGACAAGCGCTTGCGCACGGTTGGGTCAAGGTAACGCTTGCGCACACGTATGCTTTTGGGCGTTACTTCTACCAATTCATCTTCTTCAATCCACTCTAGCGCACGCTCAAGGTTCAAAAGACGAGGGGGAACAAGTTTGATAGCATCATCCGCACCCGAAGAGCGGACGTTGGAGAGTTGTTTTCCTTTGATGGGGTTCACATCCAAGTCATTAGGACGTGAATGTTCACCGATAATCATCCCCGTGTACACCTTGGTTTGTGGGCCACAAAAAAGGACGCCACGCTCTTGAAGGTTAAAGAGGGAGTACCCAAGAGCCTCGCCGTTTTCCATGGAAACAAGGGCGCCATTCATGCGGTGTTCTACGCCACCGATGTAAGGGCGAAATTCCAAAAAGGAGTGGTTCATAATCCCCTCGCCCTTGGTGTCGGTAAGGAACTGGCTACGAAAGCCGATGAGCCCGCGCGCAGGAATTTCAAACTCGATGCGTGTTTGGCCATCGCCCGTGGGGTTCATGGCGGTCATTTCTGCCTTGCGCTTGCCTAGCTTTTCGATAACCGTGCCCGTGAATTCATCAGGAACATCCACAACCAAATGCTCATAAGGCTCTAATTTCACCCCTTCTTCTTCCTTGATGATAACCTCAGGTCGGCCAAGAGTCATCTCAAAGCCTTCACGACGCATGTTTTCTGCCAAAATCGTAATCTGAAGCTCTCCACGCCCTGAGACTTTAAAGCGTCCTTCGCCGATAGACTCATACCGCATGGCGATATTGGTTTTCATCTCTGCTTCAAGGCGTTCGGAGAGTTTGTTGGAAGTAACATGCTTTCCTTCTAAGCCTGCAAGAGGAGAGTCATTGACTCCAAATACAACGGTCAAGGTAGGCTCTTCGATGTGTAACGGGTCAAGAGGCATGGGGTTGGCAGGGTCCACCACGCTATCCCCCACGTCCAACGCTTCAAACCCTGCAATGGCGATAATGTCGCCCGAGTAGGCTTCCTCGATGTCGGTGCGCACTAAGCCCAAAAAGCCAATGAGCTTACTAATCCGACCGCTAACGCGCTCGCCGTTTGCCTTGGCAAGCAGTACGGTTTGGTTTTTCTTAACGCTTCCGTTAAAGATTCGCGCGATACCAATCTTGCCCACGTAGTTGTCATAATCTAGCGTAAATACTTGGAGTTGCAACGGGTTATCAACGCTGCCCGTAGGAGCGGGAACGTGCTCTAAAATCGCCTCAAACAAAGGAATCATGTTGTCATTTGGGTCACTCATCTGGTGTTTAGCGTAACCGTTAATGGCTGCGGCATACACAACAGGAAATTCCAACTGGGCATCGTTGGCATCAAGAGCCACAAAAAGGTCAAAAATTTCGTTAATCACACGGTCAGGATCTGCCGCGGGTTTGTCGATTTTATTGATAACGACGATAGGGCAAAGTCCCAAAGAAAGAGCTTTTTTAACAACAAATTTGGTTTGGGGCATGACGCCTTCTTGGGCATCCACCAACAGCAAAACGCCATCGACCATTTTAAGCACCCGCTCCACTTCGCCGCCAAAGTCGGCGTGGCCAGGGGTGTCAATGATGTTGATTTTGGCATCTTTGTAATGAATCGCAGTGTTTTTTGCGAGAATCGTAATGCCGCGTTCTTTTTCGATTGCATTGCTATCCATCACGCGCTCATCTACCGCTTGGTGTGCTGAAAAAGTACCAGATTGTTTTAAGAGTTCATCCACAAGGGTGGTTTTGCCGTGGTCAACGTGCGCGATAACGGCGATGTTACGTAAATTCTTCAAAAAAATGCTCCTGTTGAAAGTAGGGTGACTATTATAGCGAAAAATCCTTTTTAATAGATTACGACTTATGTAAGCGATGATTAAGCAGGTTTTTTCGCCTTACATGTAAGAGAGTGGAACAGTTCTTGCTAGAAGAAAGGATGATTTCCCATGAAAGGCATATGGCATGCAAGAAGCACTCTCACTCAATACGCCTAAAACGGCCGTCCTTACAAAAGAAAAGCTCGCCAAAATGACGAGTGATTTGAAAGGAAAAGAGGAAAAGAAGGGAACTGATTTTTTAACTATGATGCTTTCTCAATTGGCAAGTTCTACTGTAAAAACACCCTCAACACTTACAATTTCAGTCCAAGACCTTCCTGCCAAAGTGGTTGCGACAGAAAAAACTGATTTGAAACCTGTTGAATCTTTAAGTGAAGAAAAAGCAACTTTTGCCCAACTGCTCGCACTCATTGAAACCCTCAATGGCGGTAAAACGTCACTAAAATTTCCCAAACTCACGCAAAAAATCGAAACACTGCTTGCCCAAGAAGGCGTGATGAAAGAACTCAAAGAGGTAAAATCCCTTCAAGATGTCATGAAACTCAGTCAAAAATACAATCTCGGCCTAGAAAAAATCACTTTTTCTAGCAAAGAAATCAAAAATTTAGAAGCGCTTTTTCCAAAACTTACCCAAAACAATTTTTTTGAACCCAAGAAAGAGACCATCGGCAGTGAAGCTTTGCTTAAGAGCAAGCACCCTGAGAACCCCGCCAAAAAAACCTCCGAAGAAAACACAACCTTAAAAGACCTTTTACGTGCGGTGGAAACCAAAAAAGAGGCGAAAACAGAAGTGAAGAGTGACGTGAAAACAGAGGTAAAAAGTGAAGAAAAGTCGCAACCAAAGGTCGAAACAAAACCTGAGGTGAAAACAGATGTAAAAGCAGAAGTTAAGGAAGTAAAGAGTGAAGAAATAAAAGTCGCCACCAAAAAAGAAGACGTAAAAACGGTACCCAAAGAAACGATAGCTTCCCATGAAAAAACGTCCCGCGAACTTCCCCAAGACACCAAGGCAAGTATGGTGCGTGAAGTACGTGCTGAAGGTCTTAAAAGTCAACCCGTAACCGCGCCTGTTCTTGAAAAAATAGAAGGCGCACAGCACCCTCAAGCGGCCAAAGATACCGCTCTTAAAACCCTCAGCGAACTCAGTCAAACAGAGAGTAAAGGGGGAGAAAAAGAGAGTGGTGGAAGCGAAGGGGAAACAAAAAACAACAATACCTTTAGTAGAGAAATCATCAAAAATGCCCAACAAAACCTCAAAACTCCTCAGTTGCGCCAAACCTTCAATACCTTTGCACAAGACTTTAAAGAGCAAGTGGAAAATTACAAACCGCCGATGATGAAAATCCAACTCGCCTTGAATCCTAAAAATCTTGGTGAAGTGGATGTCACTCTCATTAACCGTGGCAACAACTTACATGTAAACGTCACGTCCAACACCAACCAAACTTTGAGCCTTTTTGTGCAAAATCAAGCGGAATTTAAAAATGCCCTTGTAAACATGGGCTTTACTAACTTGGAAATGAACTTTTCTCAAAAAGAACGCCAAGACAACCCCAAAGGAGGCACTTCAAAGGAAGATTTTTCCTCTGAAGAGTTTAGCGATGCCCTTGAAGAAGAAACCGCTCTTGAGCTGGTTCTTCCCAATTACGTATAACCTATAAAGGATAAAATATGTCAACCGTCACAGATTCAACAGCAGTAGCAAAAACTGACAACATAGCGGTTAACCCCGGCTCTAAACTCGATAAAGACGCGTTTATGAAACTACTTCTGGTAGAACTTCAATATCAAGACCCCACCAGTCCCATGGATTCGGACAAAATGCTCACTCAAACTTCCCAACTCGCAGCCCTTGAAACCCAAGAAAACACCAACAAGATGATGGAAAAATTGGCCAGTCAAATGGGCAATAGCATGAACATGTATGCCATTTCCGCCATCGGGAAAATGGCATCTATTGGCTTTAATGCCGTTTCGCTGGAAGAAACGGGTTCTGCCAAGTTTGAAGTCTATTTTGAAAATGAAATCCACTCGGGAAAACTTCTCATTAAAGACAAAGAAGACAAACTTGTGCGCACCGTTGAATTAGAGGCAGGGAAAAAGGGAGTATTGTCCTTTGAATGGGATGGCACCAATGACTTAGGGCAAACCGTGGAGAAGGGATATTATTCGGTCACTGCCGAATACCTAGACAGTGATTTGAAACAACAAACCACCCAATTTGGAATCTATCCTGTCGAATCGGTTCGCATTGACAAAGGGGAGGCACTCATCAAACTAGGCTCTTCTTATGTGCCGCTTGAATACGTCAAAGAGTTTTTTTAAAGGTTTAGCATGAACAGTTCCTTTTACAATGGCATCGCAGGCACCAAAACCCACCAATTTGGGATTGATGTATGGGCGGATAACATTGCCAACGTTAATACCACGGGGTTTAAAAGTAGCACCCCCGAATTTGCCTCTTTGTTTGCTACAACCCTTACGCATTCTTATTTTGGCAGTAGCATTACTAGTGACATTGGCTATGGCAGCAGGGCGCAAAGTACTGCCATGAACACCACCCAAGGCCCTTTCCAAAACACAGATAGCGTCTTTGACCTCGCCCTTGGTGGTGAAGGGTGGTTTGGGGTAAAAGGAACAGGAAATCAAACGTACTATACGCGGGCGGGCTCTTTTTCTATTGATGGTATGGGGAACATGGTGGATGCTAATGGAAATTATCTTTTAGGAACTGTAGGCAACAACTACACGCCCACCACTCTTCCTGAAGAGGTGATGAAAGATTTTGGGTCCTATTATGGACTCAATAATAACATGCTACTTGCCCAGATCTACGCTGTTACCCAACTCCAAGACATTCCCCTTGGGCCTGTGCAACAACAAGGCATGATTACCTTGCCAGATTATCTGTATTACCCACCCATTCCCACACAAAACATCAGTTACAAAGGTAATCTTGACCCCAAGATTATCATCGAGTCCGTAGATATCACTGTCAACGAGGATGATGTCAATACCACCCTTAATACGGTCTCTAATACAGCCTCCATCACAGGAAATCTTACCAACACGCCCGAAGCACTCACACCCAAAGAAGGGGATTTGGTTTCCATTGTCCTTACTGACCACACTGGCCAAACGCAAAAAGTTTCGGCATATTTAGATGAAAACCTCGCGTGGAGTCTTGTGGGTGTTGACTTGGGCGATTTAGACATATCGCAGCCCTTAACTACGGTTGCTACCCTAAGTACCATGCAAGAAGTTCCCAACGTTGAAACCTTTTCCACCTCCATCATCTCTCCTAGCGGAGAAAAAGATGTGCTTTCCATGGTCTTTACCAAACAAATCCCCCAACCTGCAAGTGGAAGCGTTTGGGATGGGGTTATGCAAGTACGCACCTTTTATGAAAATTATGCGCGCGAAGAGTATGACCCAAGTGTGACCTACGACCCAAGCCAATACGAAATTCACGCCGACATGGGTTATGTCATCAAAATCTACGACCCTGCACAGTTTTATGTGGATAAAACCGCTAACAAAGTGTACCAAATCACCGATTCTCAAGTAGGGCAACTTACCTTTGGTGGAGCAGGGCAACTTCTTGAGAGTACTATTCCCGCCATGAGTAACAGCGGCGCGCCGTTGGCTATTTTTCTAGGAACAGCCAACAATTACGATGGTCTTACCTCTAGCACAAACTTTAACACCTCTCGCTCTTATACTCAAGATGGCCAAGTGGCAGGGTTGCTCAAAGGTTACGGCATGGACGAACGGGGTAATGTGATTGCTGAATTTACCAACGGGCGCAGTGTCCCTATGGCAAAGGTTGCAGTGTATCACTTCCAAAATGACCAAGGCCTTACCCGCACCACCTCTTCGTTATTTCAAGCCTCTTCTAACAGTGGTAATCCCATCTTTTACACGGATGCGGATGGTAATTTTGTCTTAGGAAGCCAAGTCTTTTCAAACCGTTTAGAAAGTAGCAACGTCAATTTAGCCACGGCGCTCACAGAGCTTATTGTCATGCAAAAAGCATTCAGCGGCAACGCCAAAAGCATTACCACCAGTGATGAGATGATTAAGAATGCTATTCAAATGAAACGTTAGGAACAGTTTTTGCTTTTTAACCTTTACATGTAACGCTTGGTCGTTACTTTTTGCCAGAACTCTAATAAATATTGATCCACTCTTAAAAGGATAGCCCCATGATGCGATCACTTTGGGCCGGCGTTACCGGACTGCAAGCCCACCAAATAGCGATGGACGTCGAAGGTAATAACATTGCCAACGTTAACACGACGGGTTTTAAATACAGCCGTGCAAACTTTGCTGATTTGCTCAGTCAAACAGCAAAAATCGCCACCGCGCCCCAAGGGGAGCTTGGCGGTAAAAACTCCATGCAAATTGGCCTTGGAACACAAATCAGTTCGGTCACCAAAATTTTTAAACAAGGTTCTGTTCAAACCACCGATAAAAATACCGACCTTGCCATCCAAGGGGACGGATTTTTTGTAGTTTCCCCTGATGGCGGAAAGACTTATAAATTTACCCGGAGTGGGGATTTTACCAGAGATGCATTGGGCAATTTCACCGACAGCAACGGGTATATCGTACAAGGGTGGATGCGCGATGAAGTAACAGGAGCTATTGATGCTACCACTCCTATTGGCAATATTACTATTCCTCCAGGCCTTACCACACCGGCTAGAGACACCACCTACATCGCCGTAAAAGCCAACCTTAATTCAGGTAGTACCATTGTCAATAAATCACCCATTTACTCCCTCGACCAATACCATGGGTGGGTAGATGAAGATGGCAACGGTATCCAAAGTACCCTTGAGCTTCACAATGAAAATGGTCTAAGTAGTTCGGATGCAAAATTTAACACTGATAAAAAAATGTACGAACGTGGGGAAGATTTTGGGGCACTGTTTAATACTAAAGGCGAGTCCTTTTCTCTCACTGCAGGGCAAGGAGCGTGGGTAAGTTATGCCGATGCTTCCTACGCACAAACGGGCATCTCAAGCGCTCCGATTAATATAGATTTAATTATCAATGGCGTGCAAATTGTGGGTTCTAATACCCCTTCTGGCACAACCGTTGCTGAGCGCCAAGAAGAAAACATGCGCTTTATTCAAAACCTTATCAATCAATTTAGCACCCAAACAGGCGTGGAAGCAAACTTAGGAGGAGGGGGTATTACCCTCACCAACAGCAACACCCTTGGCACTGAAGATAATATGAAAAATATTAACCTGATTGCCAGTGCAGCAGATACTACAGGCTTTACAAGTGTTCAAGTAATCACTGCATTTAAATACACCTACACACCAAGTTCTACTTCCACAGCGATTGACCGCACAGAATCACGTACCTTCAGAACAACCGAAGACCTTCGCCATGCCATGCAAACCGATGCGAGACTCAATACTGATTACACAGGCAATGGCACTCCCGATAAAAACGATGGGGTAACTGTTACCATTAGCAGTTCAGGCCAATTTGTCGTCGCCAACCCCCAAGGGGACGCCTTTAACGCAGATGATGGGGACGTCGTTACAGCCACGGATGCAGCTGGAAATCCATGGACAGCTGCGTCTGCCAATCTAACTATTGATGGAAGTTTTGTCACCGCTACGGGTGCAGAAGATGTCTATGGAGAAAGCTTAGTAAACGTTACACTAAGTGGTGATTACACCGTACCCGCTGGTGTATCGTATTCAATCAATGGAGCCGCCTCAATAGTCTCCACTGGTGCCAATATTATCACGGCAGGCACTTATGATAGCATTTCTTTTGGCGGTGCTGTTGCTGCTGTAAACTTGCCTGCTGCTTCCACCTACGTACTTGAAGGTACAGGAGAAGGCGCATTGGCCAATAATGTCTCTTTCCCTCCCGAGATGAATTTTACAGAACCTTTTACCCTCTCGGCAGATATTCTTGTTCCTGTGGGAACTATTGTTGATGGTAACCCTGCCGTTACTGTACCAACGGTGATTCCAGCAGGTACACTCGTTACAACCATGACTTTGCCTAGTGAGGCAGGTGTTACACTTCCTGCTGGCACCACCTTTGCTAACCCTGCTAACCAAGTTGTTCCTGCGGGAACAGACGTAAAAACTGCTGATGACTTTAATGTAAATCTTGCCGTCACAGGGTACAGTAGTAATGCCAATAAAATCAGTGAAAATACCCGTTTTGCTACCATGATGCAGACCCTTCAAGGTGCTCTTCCTACGGGGAATAACACGCGAACATCTCAAAACATTTACGCCGCTACCCATGCTTCAAGTATCGATGTGTTTGATTCACTGGGTAGTAAACACACCGTGCGCATGGAATTTCGTAAAGTGGGGGTTACAAAAGAGGGGGGAACCCAGTGGAATATGATTATTTCTGTTCCTGAACCTGGTGTCATTGATGATGCTAATTATCCGAGCAATATTCTCACAGGTTCTATTACCTTTGGGTCTGATGGTTCTCTCTCTACCTATTCTCCTTCCTCCATCCGCTACACAGCCAACAATGGTTCGTCTCCCAACCAAAATATTTCACTCAATTTTGGTACGCCAAGCCAGTTTGACGGTATAACCAGTTTTGATAGGACTTCTAATACAGGAGGTGTTTCACAAGATGGTTTCCCTGGGGGAGATTTAGGGGACATTCGTATTGATGAAACAGGAACCCTCATCGGCAGTTTTACCAACGGACGCAGTTTTGGTCTAGCCCAAGTTTCTATGGCTAAATTTACCAACAATGAAGGTCTAGAAAGTAATGGGGGTAATACTTTTATTCAAACATCCAACTCAGGCGACCCCATCATTGGGCAAGCAGCTGTTGGAGGACGTGGTTTTATTCAAGCAAGCTCACTTGAGATGAGTAACGTGGACCTTTCCCGTTCCCTCACCCAGCTCATCATCATCCAACGGGGTTACCAAGCCAACTCCAAAACCATCACCACTTCTGACCAAATGCTCAATACTCTCTTACAACTCAAGCAATAGTTAGTTTACATGTACTATAATGCGCCCTAAAAAAAGGGCGCATTATGACTGTCACACTCCTTCAACACACTTCCCTTACCGTTTGTGCAAGTGCCATTCGCACCTGCTGGCAAAGCTTTGATAAAAGCGATGAAGGGGGCCAAAAAGACCGTGATCTCATCGACCGCGTGGGCAATAAATTTAAACACGCTTCTACTTTGGAACACTTGGTCTACACTTTTTATATCCAAGGTATTTCAAGGGCTTTATTACAAGAACTCTCCCGCCACCGTTTGGCCTCTCCTTCGGTCAAATCCACCCGCTATACCCTTAAAGAGCTCAAAACCGAAGCACCCTTTACATGTAAGGAATCCGCGCGCGCTAAAAAGTACCTTGTATTTACAGGAGATGAAAGGGTTGATTGTATGAGTATTCGTGCCCTAGAAAACCTACGCCAACTTTTAGAAGAAGGCATTAGCAACGACAAGGCCAAATACTGCTTACCTGAGAGTTATAAAACTGAACTTACGTGGACGATTAATGCACGCAGTTTACAAAACTTTCTCACGTTGCGTAGCAGTAAAAGTGCCCTATGGGAAATCCAAAACCTCGCGCGGGCTTTATACACTAGCTTACCAGAAGAACACCAATACCTCTTTAGCGTTGAAGCGCCTCAATAGCCTTACATGTAAGGCACTTTAACCCGTTGTCCGTGGGTTAATGCCACGGCAATAGCATCGGTGATGTCGAGAGGTTTAATCACTTGTTTAATGCCCAAAATCCGTCCCACCATAAACGCCACTTGTTCCTTTTCTGCTTTGGCTTTTCCTGTGACTGCTTTTTTCACTTGCAAGGGCGTGTATTCGTGAAAATTTCCATGCACTTGCAAGATTTTTAGCATCAATGCCCCACGGAATTGGGCCAATTTTAAAACGGTTTTAGGATTAAACGCAAAGAAAATATCTTCAATAGCCACTTCATCAATGGTGTGGTTTTTAAATACCATGTCCAACCCTTCCACCAACTCCATAATCTGATCTTGCAAAACCCGCTCTTTAATGCGAATAAGTCCCGCTTCTACTAGCCGTACTTTTTGTCCCTCTTTTTGGATGAGCGCGTACCCACAGTTACGGCTCCCAGGGTCAATTCCTAATATAATCATTGTGCTCTTTTCACTGTTTTATTCACAGGGTGAAAAACTTTTTCACATCTGTATCTCTTAACATTGCATTCAACTATAAAAAGGTAAAATATCTCCTTAATCACGCGTCATTACAGCAGGAGTCCTTTTGTTAGCAGATACGATTTTAGAGATGTTGCGCCATGAAATTCCCACTCAAGAATTTGAGCGCTACATTAAACAATTGTCGTTTTTTGAAAAGGCTTCCCGTTCAGATTTAGCCGTATTTACAGCACCCAATATTCTCATTTGTAACTGGGTTAAAACCAAATACGCTGCAAAAATTGCCCATTTATTTGAAATCAAAACCGGTATTAAACCTTCCATTAAAATCATCCCCGCACAAAAAACGTCTCAGCTTGAAAACCCTACCGTTTCTAGCCCTTTGGCGTTGTACGAAGAAACCAAACAGACTAAAAGTACCATCTTAAACCCTTCATACCAATTTGACAGTTTTGTAGTGGGAAGTTCTAACCAATACGCTTACAGCGCCGCTAAATCCATCGCTGAAAAACCAGGAAAAATGTACAATCCTGTGTTTATTTATGGTCCCACGGGATTGGGAAAAACCCACCTTATTCACGCCATTGGCAATTTTTCCATGACCCAAGGAAAATCCGTCATTTACACGACTATCGAACAGTTCATGAACGATTTTACCTACAACCTCAAAAACGGTAGTATGGACAGATTTCGTGAAAAATACCGCCAGTGCGATATCTTGCTCATCGACGATGTGCAATTTCTTTCCAATAAAATTCAAACCCAAGAAGAATTTTTTCACACCTTTAATGAGCTTCATGCCAAAGGAAGACAGATTGTCCTAACATCTGACAAACCACCTAAGATGATCAATGGCCTAGAAGAACGCCTTAAAAGTCGCTTTGAATGGGGGCTTATCGCCGATATTACCCTTCCAGAACTTGAAACAAAAATCGCTATTATTAACAAAAAATGCGAACTTGATGGCATCGCCCTTGGCAGTGAAATTGTCCATTATATCGCCTCTAATATGGGCGATAACATCCGTGAAATCGAAAGTGCCATCATCAATCTCAATGCCTACGCTTCTTTGATGCGCCAAGAAATCACCCTTGAGTTTGCTAAAAATGTCATGAAAGAACAGATTAAAGAGAAACGCAATAACATAACCCTTGAAGATATTATCCACATCATTTCCAAAGAACTCAACATCAAACCCAGTGAGATAAAGTCTAAAAAACGCAGTAAAAACATCGTAGAAGCCAGACGGATTGGCATTTACCTTGCGCGCACATTAACACCAAATTCCATGCCTTCTTTGGCTTCATTTTTTGGCATGCGTGACCACACCGCTGTTTCTCACAACATGAAAAAGATTAACGAACTCATTGACAACGAAGAACACTTTAGGTTGCGGCTCGAAGAGCTAAAACACAAAGTATTAACGAAGGAAAAATAACCCTTATGCACCAAAATGTGAAAAGATGTGCGTATCTTACCCAACCCATTTCACTAAGACATCTGCCTTGGTACGGGCTTTATCGCATGTTTTCACACTTTCACGCTGTTCTACTACTGTTACTACTTTTATTTAAAAACTTAAGGAGAGAGTCATGAAGGTCTCGATTCACAAAAGCGTTCTTGAGACTGTTTTGGTCAATACCCAACCCTATTTGGAAAAAAAGGATTTGAGCCAAATCACCTCCCATTTACTGTTACGCACCGTTGGAGACGCTCTTGAAATCAAAGCGACTGACTATGAAATAGGACTAACCTATAGTACCCATTCCATTAAAATCATCACGGAAGGTATAGCCACAGCTAACGGTAAAAAACTTCTTGACATCATTAAAATTTTAAAAGATGAAGAAGTTACCCTTGAGACCATTAACGACTACCTCTACATCAAACAAAAAAATTCTAAATTTAAACTCCCTATGTTTAATCCAAGTGAATTTCCAGACTTTCCTGTGGTCGATGAAAAACCAAAATTTGACATCAACTCTACACAACTGGTACGGGCTATTAAAAAAATAGCTCCCGCTATTGATACCAATAACCCAAAATTTGAACTCAACGGTGCGCTCATTGACATCAAAGAAAACTACATCAACCTCGTTGCTACAGACACTAAACGCCTAGCGCTCATTCGTCTTGAAGCTCCTACAGACCATGCTTTTTCGTTAATCATCCCTAAAAAAGCCATTAGTGAGATTCAAAAACTCTTTTTTGATGATATTGAAATCTTTTATGATGGTACTACCCTCATCGCCCAATCTAACCACTTCCAATTTTTTACCAAACTTATTAATGGCAAATTTCCAGATTACGCGAGAATCATTCCTCAAGAGAAAAAATACCGTCTCAAATTGGCAAAAGAAAAGATTGTCGAATCCATCAAACAAATTGCCATCATTTCCCATGAGATGAAAGTTACTTTTAAAGCAGACAAAATCACCTTTGAAAGTTTGAACGATGACAACATCGAAGCAAAAACAGAGATTGAGTACGTTACGGGCTTGGAAGAAGAAATCTATTTAGCCCTAAACAGCCGCTATATGCTTGATTTTTTGAGCAACATCGAAGAGAGCAGTTTTACCTTAGGGTATAATGACGCCGGCCTTCCCTTTACCCTAGAGAGTGAAAACTTTAAAACCATCGTCATGCCAATCATGATTTAACGGAGTAGTCAATGAACAGTTACGGAGCAGAAAATATTAAAGTCCTCAAAGGACTCGAAGCAGTACGAAAACGACCAGGTATGTATATTGGAGATACCAATATCGGCGGTCTTCACCACATGATTTATGAAGCTGTTGATAACTCTATTGATGAGGCAATGGCTGGGTACTGTGATACGATTAGTATTGAATTGACCCCTGAGGGTTCAGCGATTATTACAGACAATGGCCGAGGAATTCCCACAGACCATCACGAAGGGGAGAATCTCCCTGCTGCAACAGTTGTATTGACCGTGTTACACGCAGGTGGAAAGTTTGACAAAGACACATACAAAGTAAGTGGCGGTTTGCACGGGGTTGGTATTTCTGTTGTAAATGCTTTGTCTGAAAAATTGGTCATGCAAATCAAACGTGGCGGCGAAGAATTTCGTCAAGAATTTTCCAAAGGAATTCCCCAAACTCCTCTTGATGTGATTGGAAAAACCCGTAAAACAGGAACTTCTATTGAATTTTGGCCTGACCAGACTATTTTTGAAACTGTGGATTTTGAGTTTGATACCCTTTCAAAACGCTTCCGCGAACTTGCTTATTTAAATCCTAAAATCACCATTCATTTTAAAGACGGCCGTATTGGAAAAGAAGAAACCTTTCATTTTGAAGGGGGATTAGAACAATTTATTATTGATTTAAATAAAAAAGAACAGGTTTCAAAACCTTTTTATTTTCAAGAAAAATCCGAAGATATCGAAGTTGATATTGCTATCATGTACAACAGCTCTTACAGCGAAACCCTTCTTTCCTTTGTTAATAACATCAAAACACCCGATGGAGGAACTCATGAAGCGGGCTTTCGTGCGGGGTTAACTAGAGCTATTGTCAATTACATCAACACCAATGCTAATCAACGGGAAAAAGATACAAAAATAACAGGCGATGACGTGCGTGAAGGCCTGATTACTGTTGTAAGTGTAAAAGTCCCTGAACCTCAATTTGAAGGGCAAACAAAGGGAAAATTGGGAAGTTCTTATGTAAAACCCATTGTCCAAAAACTGACTTTTGAACGCTTGGTAAAGTACTTTGAAGAAAATCCAATCGACGCAAAAGCCATCATGGGCAAAGCCTTAGCAGCAGCGCGTGGACGTGAAGCAGCAAAAAAAGCGCGAGATTTGACCCGTCGTAAAGATTCTATGAGCATAGGTACCTTACCAGGTAAATTAGCCGATTGCCAAAGTAAAGATCCCAGTAATAGCGAAATTTATTTGGTGGAAGGTGACAGTGCGGGCGGTTCAGCTAAACAAGGACGCGACCGCGTTTTTCAAGCCATCTTACCCCTTAAAGGAAAAATCCTCAATGTGGAAAAAAGCCGCTTAGATAAAATTTTAAAATCTGAAGAGATTAAAAATATGATTACAGCGCTTGGATGTGGCATTGGGGACGAATTTGAAGAAGAGCGACTGCGCTACCATAAAGTCATTATCATGACCGACGCGGACGTAGATGGAAGCCACATTCAAACCCTTTTGTTAACCTTTTTCTTCCGCTTTTTAAATCCTGTAATTGAAAACGGATACGTGTACCTTGCACAGCCACCGTTGTACCGTTTTAAAAAAGGAAAGAAAGAGATTTATCTTAAAGATGAAAAATCCCTCAATGAATTTTTGATTGAAATGGGCATTGAAGCCATTGAGCTTGATACCATTGGATTAAAAGACATGATGGAATACCTTAAAATCATCTCAGCGTACCGCAATATCTTAAAAGAACTGGAAAAACGTTTTTCAGTGATTGATGCAGTGCGTCACATGATTGAAAATCCTGACATTGTTGCCTTACCCGCAGCGCAGTTACATGTAACGATGAAAACCTATTTGGAAAACAAAGGTTACAATATTCTCAATTCTGTCACAACAGAAGAGGCAATTCATTTGTATATCCAAACCAATGATGGCCTCGAAGAATTAGTCATTAGTGACACCTTGTTTACCAGCCCACTTTATGAAGAAGCGTTGTACATTTACGAAAAAATGAAAGAAAGAGACATGAGTGTTTTCAAAGAAGAAGACCCTATTGAGGTACTAAACCGTGTTGAACGGCATGCTAAAAAAGGTGCTTATATTCAACGCTACAAAGGTTTGGGTGAAATGAACCCTGAACAGCTTTGGGAAACAACCATGAATCCAGAAAACCGAAGATTGCTTAAAGTTACTATTGATGACGCAGAATCTGCTAGTGAAACCTTTTCGCTGTTTATGGGAGATGAAGTTGAACCGCGCCGCAAATATATTCAAGACCATGCAAAAGATGTCAAACACTTGGACGTGTAATGCTCACGCCAAAACTGATTGAGTACCTTTTCGCTGCAGCGTCCATTCAGCGTTGGAATGATTACCCTCGGATGGTGGAACTTGTAGAGCTTGATAAACAGGCTCACAAGTTCATCATCGCCTACTTTTTAGCAAAAGCGGAAGAGGATGATGTTAACTTGCTTCACTTGATTGAAGCGGGATTATTTGAGTTTTTTAGACGGGTTGTTGTCACAGACATTCGTCCCGATGTATTTCATAAAGCCTTAGAGAAAAAGACAAAAGAGATCAACCAATGGGTGTTAGAAAAGCTCTACGACGCACTTCAGCCTATTGAAAATGGGGCGTTTTACAGCCGTTTTGAAGCCTATCTCACCACACCTTCCATGTACAAACGCGAACGGTTTATTTTAAAAGCCGCTTCCTACCTCTCCACCCGCTGGGAATTTTCTATTGTGTATCAAACCAGTCAATTTTTAAGCGACATTGACCGCGTGAAAGAAGCTGTGGAGGAAGAGATTGAAGATTATTATGAACTTATTGGCGTGCGTAAGATTGCCTTAGCGAAAAAACTTTCCCATTTGGTGGATTTAAGCGGGCGGTTGCGGTTTCAAAAACGCTGGGCGCAAACCCCAAGGGTTCCTGAAACATCCGTGTTAGGACACATGCTTGTGGTGGCCATTTTGGGCTATTTTTATTCGATTAAAATAAACGCGTGTCCTAAGCGGCTTGAACACAACTTTTTTTGTGCTTTATTTCACGATCTCCCCGAAGCACTCACTCGCGATATTATCTCTCCGGTAAAATATTCTGTGTCGGGGTTAGATGATATTATCAGTGAATACGAAATGCAACAAATCGAAGATGCGATTTTGCCTTACATTCCTGTAGGATTACGGGAAGAATTTTTGTACCTGTTGGGGATGCACGCGGAGGGGAAAGATGAATTTAGTAACCGTATTTTTGACGGACATGCTCAGGTTGTTGACACGCTAGAAGGGTATAATGAAGACCGTTTTTGCGCGATTGATGGCAAGGCGCTGAAAAATTGTGACCGCTTAGGTGCCTTTGTGGAAGCAACCCTTTCTATTAGTCATGGGGTAAAATCAAAAGAATTGTTACATGGAAAAGAGTATATAAAAGAGAAGTTAAGAGAAAAAGGAAAGAGTGGAGAGGTTGATTTTTATAAGCTTGCTTGTGAAATAGAAGCATACCTTTCCGTATAAAACCCCCCTTCAGATACCTGCGGCACCTGCGGTAAAAAAGCGCTCTGCTGTGTTCCCACCCTGAAGCGTTACTCTTAAACCCCATTGCACAGGTCTAAAGAGAGGCGAGAGGAATAGTAGCGAAAGACGCCTTAAAGGTTATTGATTTCGTTTTAAATTACCCGTTGGAGTATATACCATGAGTTTTAAAGAGATTAAATCGCAGTTTTTATCCATTTTTCGCCAAGCCTTGGTATACCACCATCGCTCTTTAGAATTTCGGTGTAAACTTTTTGCAGCAATGATTGTCGCGAATCCTGAAGCCAAACAGTGTGAATACGATGTTTTAAAAGAGATTGCACAAGAAATTTACAAAGACGACGAATACCGTGTGGAGGTAATGGTCCGCACAACGAAAGAATACGTCAATAAAATCCTTTATAACAATGATTTAGACATTGATGAACTCATTATTGAAATCAATAGAGAACTGAAAAATTACAAACGCTTCGTGGAAAAAATCAACCTCGAACACTTGCGGCGGTTTATATGTCAAGAAAATGAAGAGGCAAATCTTTTACAATCGCGCATTCTTGAATTTTTAGAAGCAGAGATACGAGACCGAAACAAAGCTGTTTAGCATCCCGCTTTTGACCCACATCAATGTAAAAAATCCCTTCTTTTTGTAAGATTAGACAATCTTTCCAAAAGGAACTTCATGAAAAAATGTGTTTTTCTTCTTAGTATACTTACATTAATGCTCTCAAGCGCTCTTGCGGATGTTCAGAAAAAGTACCAAGCCTGTGTTGCGTGCCATGGTGCGCAAGGTGAAAAAATAGCACTCAACCGCAGCAAGATTATCAAAGACATGACAAAAGCAGATTTTATTGCTTCCATGAAAGGATATCAAGATGGAACCTATGGCGGTCCCATGAAAGCTATGATGACCGGCCAAGTAAAAAATCTCAGTGACGCAGATATAGAAGCATTAGCAGATCACGTCATTAAATAAAAAAATAAATGCCTTACATGTAAAGGGAAAAATCCTTTACATGTAAGTATTTTGATACACAACAGAAAGACTTTTAAAAAATCTCTAAACCCCCTCCAAATTTTACCTCCCTTTAAGCTTCACCGCTATATAATTT
>JACUTV010000228.1 GCA_014859645.1 Campylobacterales bacterium | reverse complement strand
AATGGGAACATTACCGCGCGCGTTTTAGCGACCGTTTTCACGTGGATTTGATGGACCACATCAGCGATTTTGGGGCCGCACGTGGGCTCAAACTTGACCACCTGTGCGCCATGGCGGGGATGCCTGGCAAATACGACGTAAGTGGCGACCAAGTGATGGCACTCTATTTTGCAGGCGAACTAGAAAAAATCAAAACCTACTGTGAAAGCGACGTACTCAACACGTATTGGTTGTATTTAAAATACGAACTGCTCAAGGGAAACCTTACATGTAAGGATTACGCCCTTGCGCTTGAAACCATGGGCACAAAACTTGCCAAAGACAAAGAGTATGCACCCGTATTTGAAGAAGCCATTGCCAAAGAGCTTGAAAAGGTGAGCGTGGCGTGAAAATTTGCATCGTGAAACTCTCAGCCATGGGCGACATCGTCCATGCGATGGTAGCGTTGCAATTCATTAAGCAAGCCCATCCTGATGCGCACATTGACTGGGTGGTGGAAAAAGGGTTTGTTGAGGTGCTCGAGGGCAATCCGCACATCGACCGTATTTTGCCTTTGGAACTAAAATCCATCAAAAAAAAGTGGCGCAACCTCTTGTCCCAATACCAACTGGCCAAAGCCTACGGAGCCTTTGGGTACGACATTGTGATTGACGCACAAGGTTTGGTCAAATCGGCCCTTGTGGCAAGGGCTATTGGCGCAAAACGCATCGTAGGATTTGGCGAAGATTCTATCCGCGAAGGGGTGGCTAGCGTGTTGTATAAAGAGCACGTGCATATTCCCTATGATGCCAATACTATCGACCGCAATGTGGCGGTATTGTGCCGACCATTAGGCTTACATGTAAAGGAAAAAGAGATTCTTGCGAAAGAACCTTTTTTGTTTTTTATTCCGTGCGCGCTACCTCTTCCGCCCGTGTTTTACGTTTTTGTGGTAGGCTCGACGTGGGAGAGCAGAAACTACCCTAAAGAAAAGTTTTTGCAGATTGCTCAAGGCCTTCAGGTAAAAACCCTCGTGGCTTGGGGTAATGAAGATGAATACGCTAAAGCACTCTGGTTGCAAGAGCGTTGCGCGTTGATTGAGGTTTTGCCAAAGGGGTCTTTAAACCAACTCAAATATGTCATCGCTAAGGCGAGTTTGGTGATTGGCAACGACACAGGCCCGACCCACATGGCGTGGGGGTTTAACGTCCCTTCTATCACTCTTTTTGGACCAACACCTCTGAACCGCATCTACCTCACACCCCTGAATCAAGCCTTTAAATCTTCCAGCCATGTGAACCATTTTAAGCTCAATAAACAAGATTTTTCCATCGGTGAGATTGACCCAAATGCGGTGATTCGCTTAGCATTACAACTCACCAACCCTTAAAAAGCGAGGCTTTAGCACACTTTTGTTAGAATTTGTGCACTTTCACAACAGGACACTTCATGCGCATTTTAGTCACAGGCACCGCGGGCTTCATCGGCTTTCACCTTGCAAAC
>JACUTV010000227.1 GCA_014859645.1 Campylobacterales bacterium | reverse complement strand
AAGTTATACCACGTTTGTGCTAAAGGGGCGGTTTAATGGGCGTTACATGTAAGGGATTTTACGCCTTTTGAGTGGTGTTTTGCTTTGATGCATAAAGTAAGCGATTGGAAGGAATCAAACTTATGCTACAATTCGAATACAAAAAATACATGTATTCAAAAAGGAGGAACCCATGGCTACTTCCATTAGACTTGAAGAGGGTTTTGAGAGGAGATTAGCCCGTTTAGCGACATTGACAGACCGCCCCAAATCCTTTTATATCCGAAAACTCTTTGAGGATTATTTCGAGAATTTAGAGGATTATTACCTGGCAGAAAAAGCGGATGAGACACCTGAGAAAATTTACACATTAGATGAAGTGGTGGAAGAACTTGGCTTGGATCGTTAATTTTAAAGAAAGTGCCAAAAAAGAGCTTTCAAAACTTGATAAGCCCGTCGCCAAGAAGCTTGTCCAGTTTTTGCAACACCTAAGCATGTGCGAAGACCCAAGGCACAAAGGCAAACAGCTCAAGGGTAAACTTAAAGAGTTTTGGAGATACAGGGTGGGCGACTATCGCATTATCACCAAGATTACAGACCAAGAAATAACCATTCTAGTGTTAAAAGTCGCACACCGCAAAGAGGTATATGATAAATAAAAAATGCTCAAAAATGTTTGGCACTAGGCTTTTTGATGGGGTTTCATCAATCTTTGAAACAAAATATCCTCTACATTTCTACTGCTATCAAGAACCGCCAATACTGCTATAGTCGACTCTTTTATGCTAACAATAATGCGCCATCTTTTAAATAACACTTCCTTGTACTGAGTCATCCCAATGTGTTGCAATTCAGGCACGATTCTTTTTCTCGTTGGCATATAGCGCACGTGGTCGCACGCGTCTTTAATGGCAAAAAAAGTTTCTTTGGCGATGGTCACGCTTTCGATTTTGATGTATTCGATGATTAATTCCAAATCATACTGCGCATTGTCCGTCCAAGTTACGGTGTATGTTTGCATTAGTTAAAAAGCTTTTTTTCTAAATTTTCAAACATTTCCTCTTGCGGCGTGACCTTGCCCTTGGCAATATCATGTTCACTTTGGATGATAAGTTTTAGCAGATTTAACGTATTTTGCGTATTTTCATAACTACGAATATCTTGCACAACCGCTTTGGCTTCTCCATTTTGAGTAATAAAAATCGTTCGCTGATTTTCACTTACACTATTGATGACGTCTGCAGTTTTTGCTTTTAAATAGCTAATGGGTTTTATATCTTGGCTCAAACGCATAAAAGCTCCTTTTTTTCTGCATTGTACTATATTTAGATTTAATTTGGTACGTTGTTGTTTTCTGAATCGGAAGAGAAAAGGATTTCTAACAATTCAATTTTTGATACATTACTCACACATGTCACCCGCATTTTTTCACCGCGAGTTTGTCGTACAGCGCAAGCATGTTGACGTAGTCCCCGTGAAACGTCGTGTCAATGAGGTACTCTTTTCCTTCAAGG
>JACUTV010000226.1 GCA_014859645.1 Campylobacterales bacterium | reverse complement strand
TTGTAAAAAAGGAGAAAAACACCTCCGCCTAATAAGCCTGCAAGAAAATACGCACTCATTTTGTAACTTCCCGCCGCCATTCTTTCTTCGCAGGAGAAGACTTTAATCGCCAAAGCATTGAGGGGGATATCAGCAAAAGTTGCAACAAAAACAGTAAAAAAAATGAGGATAAAAACCACAGAGGTATCCTCTTCTAAAGAAAAAGCACTCAAGCAAAGCAGTAAAAGTACATAAAGCCCGCCTGCTCCTAAAATCCATTTTTTATAGTGATTGTTTTGAAAAACAAATCGATCAACAGGGGGCGAGAGTAAAAATTTACCAATAGCAGAAAGTCCAACAATTTGAAAAAATCCAATAAACGAAGCATCAAAACCCCGCATTTGCAAAATCATCGGCAACCCCATCATGAAAAAAATAGAAGGGGTTGTGAGCGTGGTAAAAAGGAGTCCAAAAAGGATGTTTTTTTTGGCCAAAGGCGTCATGAAGCACTCTTTTTAAGAAGGTGAATGGTTGTTGGCGTCATAGGCATTTCGTGAGAGACGTAGGTTTGAAGGGTTTCAAAATTTGCCTTTTTAAATAGGGAAGTTAACGCGTCGGGTTTAAAGGTGCGTCTGCCTTGTAGGTTTAAAAACAAAAAGTGAAAAAAACCATCGGCACCCAAAGGGTTTGTTTCGTCAACTTCCACATGGGCACTGATGAGAATCCCATTGGGGTTAAGGGCGTTGTGAATCTTTTTGAGAATCTCTTGTTCATTTTCTAGAAAATAAAAAATATTGCTGCACCAAATGAGGTCATACCCACTGCCAATAGCATCTTGTTGCAAATCACCAGAAAGGGTCGAAGCGCGGCTTTGTAAGTTGTATTCGCTGATATTCTCTTGCACTACTTCAACCACTTCAGGATAATCAAAAAAGACCCCTTTTAAAGAAGGGTTTGCCTTGAGTATTTCAAGCCCAATGATTCCCGAAGCACACCCAAGGTCTAGCATGTTGGTCATCGTGGGAAACGTTGGGATGCTTTTGGCAATTTTCACAGCAATGTGTGCGATAAGGTTTTTTTGCTCTTGTTTTAAGACTTTTTTTGCCGCATGGGCCCATTTTTTTGGATGTTTGGCTGTGATGGCTTTTTTGTTCCCCTCTTTGAGTAGCCCGCTAAGCATTTTATTGCCCTGCCATAGCATCTCTTTTTTGTGTAAAAAAACATCACCACAATACTGCGGTGAAGCCACATCAAAAAAGGTTCTTGCAACTTCGGTGTTATAGTAAACTCCTTTTTTCTTAACAAGAAGCCCTAGCGCGACCAAAGCATCTAGGAAAATTTCCATATTTTTTGGGTCATTGTCTAGGGCGATAGCCATGGCGTTTGAGGTGCGTTTTCCTGTTTCGATGAGGTGAAAAAGCTTTACATGTAAGGCTAGCGTGAGCACTTCTATTTTAGAAGGGACAAGTAGCATGGTGAGGTAAGTGTTGAGTCTTTTTTGCATCATGGTTCCTA
>JACUTV010000012.1 GCA_014859645.1 Campylobacterales bacterium | reverse complement strand
TCAAAAGGAAGGTTAGGTTTTCCACTCCACGTATTTGGGCCATCGATGTAGCGCAAGATGGAGGAGAAATCAAAAGGGTTTGCCCGCACATCTTCCACTTTGCTTAATAAATCTGTTCGCCCAATAATCTCTCCCAAAGAGGTATAGCCAAGACCCGCTAAAATCTCACGCACGTCTTCTGCTAAAAGGGTGAAATAATTTATCAAGCGCTCCGTGGTACCCACGAAATGCTCACGTAGCTTTTCATCTTGGGTCGCAACCCCCACCGAACAGCGGTTTAGGTGGCACACACGCAACACTTTGCACCCTACAATAGCCAAGGCCAAGGTACCAAAAGCATACTTTTCTGCGCCCAAGATTGCCGCCTTTACCACGTCAAGTCCTGTTTTCAACCCCCCATCCGTCTCTAGCAATACGCTGTCGCGCAGGTGGTTCACCTTAAGCGCATTGTGCGCTTCGCTTAAGCCAATCTCCCAAGGGTTTCCGGCAAATTTGATGGACGTGTGGGGTGCAGCACCTGTGCCGCCATCGCCCCCTGAGATGATGATTTTATCCGCATAGGCTTTTGCAACTCCCGCCGCGATGGTGCCTACCCCTGCGGTTGAAACAAGTTTTACCGCAATCATTGCTTCAGGATTGACTTGTTTAAGGTCAAAAATCAACTGCGCCAAATCTTCAATAGAATAAATATCATGATGTGGTGGCGGGGAGATGAGCGTCACCCCCGGAATGGTATAGCGCAAGGAGGCAATCAGCGGCGTTACCTTGTGACCAGGAAGTTGACCGCCTTCACCTGGTTTTGCCCCTTGGGCTACCTTGATTTGAATCTCAGTGGCACTGCGCAAGTATTCGGGTGTTACCCCAAAACGGCCCGAGGCAATTTGTTTAATCTTTGAGTTTTTAGGGCCTTTTAATCGCCCAGGTGCTTCGCCGCCTTCGCCTGAGTTGCTAGAAGCCCCGATGATATTCATGGCTTCCCCAAGCGCTTCGTGAGCTTCGGGCGAAATGGAGCCAAGGCTCATCGCTGCTGTACTAAAGCGCTTCCAAATTGCTTCTTTTTCTTCAACAGCCTCTAGGGCAATAGGTTTTTTATCTGGAGTAAGTTCCAGAAAATCGCGAATCATCTTTAAATCGCGTTTATTAATAAGCGTTTTGAGCGTTTCGTAATCTTCTTTTTTACCCGTAATAGCAGCATGATGAATAGCATGTACAACCCTGGGGCCATAATCATGGTACTCGCCCCCGTCAAGGTATTTGTAAAATCCACCCAACTCCAACGGAAAAAGTTTTTTGGTAATATCCAAAGAAAACGCCTCGGCGTGGTTACGCGCAATACGTTGCTCGATATCCCCATACCCAAGGCCTGGAATCAACACGTGAGAATCACTAAAACAGTCTTTAACAATCTCGCGAGAAAGTCCAATCACATCAAAAAGCGCGGAGTTACGGTACGAAGCAATGGTCGCGATTCCCATTTTAGAAATGATTTTCAAAAGACCTTGCCCTAGGGCGTGGTTGGTGTTTTTAAGGCGGGTTTTGGTCTCGTAATTGCCAAGTTCCAAGTGTTTGCACTCATCCAACACCGTTGCGTAGAGTAAATAAGGATAAATAGCACTCACACCATAGGCAAGCAGACACGCACTTGAATGGGCATCAAATACTTCGCCCGTGATGGCCACAATGGAAATCTTATGACGCACACCCTCTTCTTGCAAAGCATGATTTAGCCTTCCGGCTACCATCATCATCGGAATACACTTGTGGGTCTTACTTACCCCGCGGTCATCAAGGAAAATGATGCGAATCGCTTCTTTTTTCACCGACTCCACCACATCATAAACCAAATCTTCCAAACTTCCGCGCAAATTGTCTTCGTAGAGTGTGGAAAAGGTTTTGTTTTTGTAGTATTTCTTATAGCGTGGCTTGGTGATGTCGCCAAAGGATTTGAGAATTTCAAATTTTTCTTGCATCAAAATAGGTGAAATCGATTTGATGCGTCTTGCATGTAAAGGGGTTTCTTCTAAAATATTGCGCACTTCTCCAAAGCCAACATTTAAACTCATGACCACTTTTTCACGAATCGGGTCAATGGGCGGGTTAGTTACTTGGGCAAATTTTTGTTTAAAAAAGTCGCTAAAACAGCGTTGTTTTTGGCTAAATGCAGCAATAGGTGTATCGTCCCCCATGGAGCCTGTTCCCTCTTTGCCGTCTTTCATCATCGGCTCAATCACAATCTCTTTGGTTTCTTGTGTGATGTTGTAGTAGCGCTGTAAGTAATGCAGGTTAGAAAGTTTATAATCCCCTGTTTTGGAAAAAGGAATCTCCACAAACTCTTGCAAGTAAACTAAACTTTGGTTGAGCCAATTGGTGTAGGGATTGGAATCTTTAAGATAATCATTGATTTCATCATTTTTCATGATTTTGCCAAATTTTAAATCAATCCCAATCATCTGGCCACTTTGCAATCTTCCACGTTCAATGATATTTTCCTCTTCAAGGTCAATCACGCCGTATTCACTAGAAATGATGATGCGTCCGTCTTTGGTGATGATGTATTTGGCGGGACGCAATCCATTTCGGTCTAAGATACAGCCAATATACCGCCCGTCCGTAAGGGAGATTGCCGCGGGGCCATCCCAAGGCTCAAAATTGATGCTCGAATACTCATAAAAGGCGCGCAAAGCCGAATCCATATGGGGAGCATTTTGCCAAGGAGCAGGGATGAGTGAGCGCGCGGCTTTAAAGAAATCAAAACCATTAACCAGCAAAAATTCAAACATATTGTCCAAACTCGCGCTATCGCTTTGGTTGCCTCCAGTGATAGGCAACAAGCGCTTGAGTTCGGCTTTGGAGTAAACGCCACTTTGTACCGACCCTCCCTTGGTAATCGCGTTGAAGCGGTTGGCCGAAATGGAGTTAATCTCCCCATTATGCGCAAGGGTGCGAAAGGGCTGTGCAAGACGCCATCTAGGAAGGGTATTGGTGGAAAAACGTTGGTGAAACAAGGCAAAGGTAGATTTAAAGCTTGGGTTTGTGAGGTCTGGGTAAAACTCTTTGATATGCGTGGGCATCACTAACCCTTTATACGAAACCACTTTACTGGAAAAGGAAGGGATGTAAAAATCTTCTTCCTCTTTTAGGGCTGTTTCGATGTCCCGACGTGTTAAATAAAGCAAGGCTTCAAAACGTTTAGTCGCGATGAGTGAATTGGGTGCAACAAAGATTTGGACAATCTGAGGCAAGGTATCAAGGGCGAGTTTGCCTAAGGCTTTAATATTGACAGGCACCTCTCGGTGAGCAAGTACTTTTAAGTCATTTTGCTCACAGATTTCTTCAAACACATGCTTTTGTTCGTCGTTTTGAAGAAAGACCATAGCGACCGCAAATTGCTTGGGCAAATCCACACCCAGTTTTTTTACTTCTTCTTTCATAAAATCCACTGGCAAAGAAAAAAGCAAACCGCTTCCGTCCCCACTTTTGCCATCAGCCGCAATAGCACCACGGTGCATCATGCGCTCAAGTGCCGTAATAGCGTCCATGACATTTTCATGGGTTGGGATGTTATTAATATTAGCCAACAAGCCAAACCCGCAGTTGTCTTTGTAACTAGTAAGGAGTTCCATAGCCTCGCCCTTTAAGATAATTTCACCTTGAATCAAAGAAATATTTGAGCCAAAAATTTTTCGATGTTACAAAAAATACCCTTAATACTTTATGAATTCAGTAAATAAGGGGTTATTAGACATTTACGTACTCTTTTTTAGCTTAAGTGTCAATATCTTTACATGTAGCGGTCTTTTGAAAGCAAAAATGGTATACTTTCACGACCAGCAAAAGGGGTGTTTTTCGCATGCAAGGGTATATTGTCCATATCACCAAAGCCAAAGAAGAGGACTTAATTGTCCATATTCTCACCGAAACAAAGCTCAAAACCGCCTACCGTTTTTACGGAGCGCGCCACTCAGTGATACACGCAGGCTATAAAATCGACTTTGAACCGCACTATTCCACGAAATCTTCCTTGCCTCAACTGCGCGAAGTCTTGCACTTAGGGCACCGCTGGAACGCTTCTAGAGAGCGGATGCTCTTATGGCAACGGTTTATTGCCCTTTTTTATCCCCATCTTAAAGATATTGAATCGCTAGAAACTTTTTATCTTGAACTGCTTGATTGGTGTGCCGTGCGTTGGGAAAAGCAAAATCCTAAACGCATTGCACTGGAAGCTTATGTGAAGTTATTGGCCCATGAAGGGCGACTGCATGAGGATTTTAGGTGTTTTGTCTGCGATTTACCTTTGGGTGAAAAGGTTGTGTTAAGCCGCGGGTTTTTGCTAGCGCATCCAGCCTGCGTCTATCAAGAAGGAATGCCACGTCCTCGCGTAGAGCATTTATTGAGCGAGGGCTCCGCGTTGCACTTGGACGATGCACACGTGGAGCTGTTGTGGAGAACGCTTTTAGAAGGGCTTTAGCGCAATAAGGCTGGGTCCATAAAACTCGACGTATGGATTTTTTCAAAGGCCGATTTAAGTGAGATAAAAAGTCCTGGGTGCTCACGCTCCAAAGAGGCCAACAACACCTTAGCACTCGCCCTTGCGTGGGGCATTTTGACATCAAAACGCATAGCAGGACACGCTTCATCCCCAATTACCTCTAACCCATTTTTCGTAGCATTATCACGAAGCTGACGCTCTCGGACGTGAATAAAAGGACGAATTACCACAAGCCCATTACCTGCGGTATATTTGGGCGCAAGGGAGCGCAAAGCCCCGTTGTAGATAAAATTCATAAAAAAACTTTCCGCGGCGTCGTCTAGGTGATGCGCAAGGGCAAGTTTATTAAACCCATGTTCAAGGGCATAGGTGTACAAAGCCCCTCGGCGCATACGCGAGAAGAAGCTGCAAAAGGAAGAATTTTTCCGAATTTTTTCCCCAGCAAGCTCGTATACTTTTGTTTCGATTATTTCGTGTTCTATCCCGTAGGCTTCACAGTGGGCATGGAGCTTGGAATAATCCTCCCCCATCCCATAAGAAATAGTAACAGCTTTAAAGGTAAAATCAAAAGGAGCCACCCGTTGCATATGGGCAAGTACGTGCATGAGTGCCAAAGAATCTTTGCCGCCGCTTAGCCCCAAAAGTACTTTATCGCCCTCTCCGATAAGCGCATACGCCGCGTTGGCTTTGCCTGTTTGGCGCAAGATTTTCTTACTCAGTTCAACCATGAGAGAGTTCTTCAAGCATCGCAATCACAAAACTGCTACTGACCTTGGCGGATTCTTTCAAAAAAGCATCAAAATCAAATTGGGCATCCATGTCTGCTGCGTCACTAATGGCACGCAAGATGAAAAATGGCACCTTTAAAGCATCACATACTACCGCCACAGCCGCACCTTCCATCTCAATGGCATCGGCTTGAAAAGTTTGCGCGACCCATTCTTTGCGCTTCGCACTTGCAATAAACTGATCCCCTGTTGCAATAATCCCATGGCGCAAGTTCACACCCTTGGCTTTTGCCACACGTTGCGCAGTAGCAAGTAGCTCCGTGCTTGGCTTCACGTAGACCGCGCCTTCTGGCACAAACCCATGGGGATGGCCAAAAATACTAATGTCTAAATCATGCTGACACAAGGCGGTTGCAGCGACGAGATCACCGATGTTTAGTGCGGGATTGATAGCACCTGCAACGCCTGTAAAAAGCAATACGTCTGCGCCAAATTTTTCCAACAATGTAGCTGCTGTGAGGGTTGCATTTACTTTTCCAATCTTGCTGTAGGCAAGCACAATCTCAAGATTTTTGTACGTTCCCTCATGGTACGTGTTGCCACCATAGCGCATTTCGTTGGTTTTAACAAAATGTTTTAACAACGGCTCGTGCTCACTATGACTTAAAAATGGCTCTACTTCTTCGAGCATTGCGCCCATAATCGCTATCTTCATCATTCTTCCTTATGTGTAACGTAAGTGGTATTTTTGAACAGTCGAGAGGGTGTGATTGAGGCTTACATGTAAACATTCTGGCACAAACAAAGATGCTTGGGCAACGATATTTCCAGAAGGGTCCATCACGCACGATCCCCCCCAAAATCCCAGTCCATCCTCAAAGCCAACACGGTTCACAAAGACCACATGGGCCCTGCTGTAAATGGCACACGCACTTAAGAGCTTTTCCCATGTTTCTTGGATGCCTAGCTTTTCTCCAAACCCCCGTGCAGGAGAGTTGGAAAGCACCAACACTGCATCTGGGTTTGCCTTGGCAACAGAGGCCACAAAGGATGCATCAAACAAATCCTCGCACACAGCCATCACCGTTTTGCCCAAAACCGTGTCAAAAGGAGCGATACCAACCCCAGGAAAAAAGAAGCGTGCCTCTTGAAAGAGCCCGTAGTTTGGCAAGGTACTTTTTTTATAAACCACGATTTCGCCAGAAGTTCGCGCATACACCGCAGCGTTGTAGATTTTGTGCTGTTCTTTAAAAACACACCCAAAGACCACATCACATGCCGCATTTACAAAAGGAAGGGCTACGAGCTCTTCGTACGTGTATGCATCTTCAAAAACAGCGTCTTTAAGGGCATAGCCGTTTAAAGACAATTCTGGGAAAACCAGAACATCACACGCATGTTCATGAGCACGCACATGCCTTACATGTAACGCTTCGTTGTGACGCGATAACACGGGAGAGATTTGTGCTAATGCAATCTTCATTGCTGTGCTTCTACCGCCTGATCCAAAGACGCCATGTCTGTAATAGCATAGGTGGGTTTTTGGCTAATGCGTCGATTTAAACCTTTTAATACCGCACCGCCAAATTCTACATAGCACTCTACATGTACATCGAACGCTTCGATGGATTGCTTGTACTTCACAGGCATGGTTAATTGCTCTTTTAAAAGGCTTAGGGCTTCTTCTTTGCTCTGGTAGGTCTTTGCTGTAACATTGGAGACAACAGGCGCTGTGAAGGTTGGGCTAAGCGCTCCTTGCATCGAAGCTAGCAGGGGTTCACCTACGCTTTCGAGTAAAGGACAATGGCTAGCTACTGACATAGCCAGAAGTAACGCACGTTTTGCGCCTGCTTCCTTAAACACACCTTCCAATGCCGCCAAGTCTTCTTTGATACCCGCTACCACAATCTGCCCAGTGCTATTGTAGTTGGCAGGCCAAACGCGCTTGCCGCCGTCTCTAGCCCGAGTGCAAATAGACTCAACATCGATGTCCTCTAGGCCTAAAACAGCCATCATTCCCACTGCCTCTTTTGCACATGCTTCCATCATGAGCTTACCACGCGTGTGCACCAGTGCTAGTCCTTCGCGCAAAGGCAAAGCGCCTGTGGCATGAAGAGATAGGAACTCACCCAAGGAGTGCCCAAGGGTAAAAACAGGGGTTTCAGAAACGCGTTCCTTGTAGAGTGCATGGGCAATAGCGCCCACCAAAAAAATAGCAGGTTGGGTATATTGGGTTTGCTCCAAGCGTTCATTAGGCTCAAAAAGAAGGGGTTTCATGTCCCACCCTAGCACATCGCTAGCTTCCTCGATCATCGCTTGTGCTAACGAGCTATTATCATAAAAATCTTTCCCCATACCAATGCTTTGGCTTCCTTGCCCAGGAAATATAAAGGCCGTTTTCACTTTTTTTCCTTCCCCTCAAGGTAGTGTCCATACTCGGTGATTTTTTTGCGCAAGGTGTTGCGATTGAGTCCAAATTTTTCAGCCATCGCCAGTTGAGAGCCGAAGGCTTCGTACCCTGATTTAATCAACGGAACATCAAACAAGTACAACAAATCACGGTAATCATTACCGCTACCAATCTTTTTTTTCAAATAATTTTGCATCATGAGAAGGATTTCAGTTTCTCCAAAAGAGCTCGCTAGAAAAGAAGTGTAAACAGAACGCCTAAGGGAATATCCATTTTCACTCAAATCTGGCACAAAATCCTTTAAAAAAATCCGTTGACTTTCATTGGCATTAAAAACCTTACGAATCTCTAGAAAAAATTTATCCACCAAAGGTCCAACATCCTCTGGACGCTCCCTTAGCGGTGTTAAAGTGATTTTTAAACTAAAAAACTCATCCACCAAAGCCTCGCTCAATGTTCCAGAAGTGGTAGCGATGATACGTGTATTGTACTTGGAAAGCATCTCTTTCAACAAGTGAAATTGTCCTAATTTATCAAAATTTTTTATAATTAATTTAGGGTTGGATTCCACTGCCTTGAGAACTTCATGAGCATTTTCACCAAGGACAACAGGGGCTTGGACAATATGGGTTGCTAACGTTGTTTTGCCAACACCTTGTTCGCCCAGTATTAAGGCGTTAATATTCAGGCTTTTAAGAAGATTTGCCGATTTTAGAGCCTCCAAAGAGGCTCGTGATCGGGCAATGAAATTAGTGTGCTCCACAGCAACTTCCGCCATGGTCTTTGCCATGACTTCCGCAGCATTCGTCTTCATCATCGTGGGAATGTGTGTGGCTTCCGCAACCACCTGTTCCACCGCAACATCCACCAGCTGAACTGCCGCCAACAACACCAGTAGCAAGTTCATCAGCGGTTGCTTCACGCACTTCGGCAATAGAAACAGCAAATGCTAAGTCTTTACCTGCAAGGGGGTGGTTGAAGTCCACATCAACGTTTTCATCATCAAAGCTTTTGACAGTTACTTGTACTGTCTGTCCATGCTCGCCTTGTCCATACAGGGTCATGCCTTCAAACAGCTCAATACCAGCAAATTGCTCTTTAGGAAGTGTTTGAATTGCCTCAGCATCATATTCGCCATATGCGTCTGCTGCTGCAACTGTGATTTCCGCGTCTTCGCCTTCTGCAAGTTTGGCAATTTCAGCTTCAAGTCCAGAAATGATATGTCCTTTTCCCAAAATAAAAGATAGGGGGGCAGATCCAAGATTGGAGTCTAAAACTTCACCATTTTGAACATCTTTAAGTTCATAATGCATAGAGACGACACTGTTTTGCTCAATAGCCATTAAGGTCTCCTTGTTAAAAGTAAGGGTGGATTTTAACACAGGTTTGTTTTAGTAACGCTTAGTACTCACATCTAAAGAGGATTTAGGAGAAGAGTTTTAGCCCTCAAGCAGAAGTGCTGTGTTAACGGTTTGGGGAAGCTTGCGCCTCTTTTGAGTCTGGATAGTTTGTCTTGAGTGCACGGTAAAAAGGGGCTGCACTAGCAGGTTCTCCACTCTTGTCAAAACTAATTGCCGTGTGGTATAGCAAACGTGGAATATAGTCTGCCTTATCGTACAAATCGATACTGATTTTAAAATGCTTAATAGCCGTTTTCCACTGTTGTTTTTTGTAAGCGATTTCACCTAAAAAATAATTGCTACGTGCGGGCATATAGTTCTTTTTAACTAAAATATCATACCGTGCCCATGCTTCATCCAAACTGCCTGCATCGAAAAAATTTAATGCTTCTTGCATAAGTTCTGCTCCAGGTTTTGCCTCAAGAGCAGAGGAGTTAGAGGCAACAGGAGCAGGGGGTGTTTTTTTACTTTCCATGCCATCGACACGTTCCACTAACGCATTCAAAGCACTTTTACTAGCATAATTATTGTTAATAGAATCAATCAAAGAACTCATTTCACCCAAAACAACACGCAAACGTTCGTTGTTAGTTTCTTGAATGGTTTTATTTTCTTGTTGTGCTGCTTGGAGAGAAAGGAGTTGGTCGGTTAATTGCGCCAAGCTACTCTCAAGTGCAGTAATTTTGCCCTCAAGTACGCGCATATCTCCATCACTGCGACCCACACGCGTATTGGTTCCGTCCAACACGGAGCGTACGCCTTCCATTTGTTCCTTAATGGTATTAAACTCATTTCGAACATTCGCTAAATCACGGCTGAGTTTCTCCATCTCCTGGGTCTTCTCGAGAAGTAATTTTTCATTTTGGGTTAATCCATAAGGCGTAGCACTTCGTAAGTTGCCAGCTTCAAAAACAGAAACTTCTGCTGCAAAAAGAAAGGGGGCGACCCATAAGAATGAGGTCGCCTTGAAAAAATTGAAACGCATTAATTAAGGAAGAAGTTTGAATTCTGCGCGTCGATTTTGATCCCAACACTGCTTGTTGCTTTCTGCACAAACAGGATTGCTTTCACCAAAACTTACTACCATCACGCGGTCGCTTGGAACACCTTGGGCAATCAAAGCATCTTTAACTGCTTTTGCACGTTTAAGGCCCAACGCATAGTTGTATTCATCTGTTCCCCACTCGTCGCAGTTGCCTTCTACTTTGATAGACAATCCTGCTGCATTGGCTTGTTTAAACAATGCTGCATTGGCTTCTACCACTTTTTGCATATCTGGTCGAATATCATATTTGTCAAAATCGAAGTATACTTTTCCTGCTTTTTGCTCAAGATCGGCAATTAATTTTGCTACCGCTTCAGATCCAGTGTCTACCTTAGTGGCATCAATACCAGAAATGCTGTCCATTTTTGAATCAACAGTCTTAGGTGCTGTTGTGCTTTGTGTCATATCTACTTGAGGGCTTTTTTGGCTACATCCTGTAAATACTAACAACATTGTTGCTAGAGAGGCCACGACTAAATGTTTCATTTTCTCACCTTTAAAATAAGATTTGGCGTATTCTAGCATATTTTTTCTTTAAATTACCAGTCGATAGATTGAATGTGGCCCGCTTTTAAGGGAAAATGGAAGCTTTTATTTGCACCTAAACGAATGATGCCAAGGGCACTTTGGGCTCCGTATTCTTTAATAAACAAAACACTCTCTCCGTCATTTGAAAAACGTGGAAAAAGGTTCTTACCAGTCGCTGTCAACTGACGAATAAAATCAGTTTGTGTAGAAATCAAATAGAGATTAAACGTTCCCGAGCCAAATTCACTTGATTTTTCTCGACTTGAATAGACAATATACCGACCAAAGGCAGATACGGAGTTGTTATTTCTCCCGTGGTACACCATCTGCTCAACGCTAGACTGCCCAATCGTTTTTGAAAAAATATTAGGATACCCTAACCTGTCAGATACAAACACGATACGCTCTTCATTGTCAATAAATCCCGCACTAACATCAATGCCCGAATAGGTAGTTAAACGCTCTAGATGTTTGGTTTGCGTATGGTACATGTAAACATCAGGCTGATCACTTGGCGCCATGGTTAGCAAGAGTCTGTTTCCGTCTTTGCTAACATCAGAAGCCATCATCATGCCTTGGCTTTGTGCAATATATGTACGTCGACCCGTAGAGAGCGTGACGTGATACAGTGTAGGTGTTTTCGTAGTGTAATCTGAATAATAAAACCCAGATTGGCGCCCATCGGCCCATTTTGGGAAAATATTCAATCCCCCCGTAATCACCGTTTGCTGAAAGGTCAGCGTATAATCAGCTATTACAATTTCGCTTTGTTTTGGTGTTGTGTATTTAGAAAAAATAATAAACCGTTCCATCCATGCAATGGAAGGGAGCCCCAATGCATCGTTAAATTCGACCGCCATACGGTGGGCCAAAAAAGGATACCGTTCGGGTTGTCCAATCTTATAGCTTCGTTCGCTACGCACCGTTCCTGTTGCCCCGTTGATGACCTTGGCACGCGCCAAAATTTCCCCATTGCGTGAGAGTTCAAGTTTATACCGAAGTACCAAGTCTGGAACTTTTTGCGTGGTATGGCTTACGCGATACTCACTTCCATAAGTACTTTTTACATACTCATCACTAACCTCAAAATTGGCACTAACTTTCAAATCCCCTAGAAGCATTTGGAAAAAACGTCGCTTTAGCCCCGCGTCTACATCTTCTTCCGTTGCATCTTGCAAGGCAACCACAGGAAGTCTCTCAAGCCGCTTCACAATTTCCACTGTTGCATCAGAAGCAAACAGTCCTACTACACACGCTAACAACACAACAAGTTTTTTCATCATCACTCCATCAAATCTTTAAACATTACAGTCAGACTGGTTGAATCACCTTCCGCATACGGAGGGAAGGAGACCGACTTCATGCGCTCTAAAAAGTCGCGCAGCTTCGCATTAAAAGCGTTATTGTAAGATAATCTAACTATAGAATAACTAAATACTCCTTGGCGATCAATCGTTACATGTACGCTCGCTTCAGCTCCCGAAACAGTGTCAATTGTTTGTTGCCAATGGCCCTCAAGAAGCTCGGTGATTTTACCCAAGTATTCATTATAGACCCCTGTTGAGCTTGAAGCCATTGCGGCACTTTCAAAGGTTAGCGAACCTACTAATTTGCTTGCCGTGTTCAAAGGTGGGGTGGGCGTTTGGGTTTTTTCTTGTTGAGCACGGCTTTGCGTCTTTGGTTGAGGTGTAGGAATTGGCTTTGGATCGGCAAGCTTTGCCGTGTCAATACCTCGAAACAAGTCACGCACATTCGTCTCTTTTGGTGGAGTTGGCTTGGGTTGCGTAAGCGCGGGTGGCGGTGGTGTTTTTGGTTCGGGAGGCCTAGGAGTACTCTGCGCTTGTTTCGCTTGCTGTTGTTGCTTTGGACGCTCTATGAGTGTGACATCTAGAAAATTGTCTTTTTTGGATGAAAAACGCTGTACCCATTCTTGATTGCTTGCCATATAGGCAACCAACCCTGCGAGTATTCCAAAGTACAAGGCCACAGAAGCAAAAAATGCTAGAAGGCTATTTTGTTTAGAGGCGACTTGCATCTAACCACCAGTTTCCAAGGCTACCTTATGAAATCCCGCTTCTTTCACACTTTTTAAAATATACATTACGTCTTCATAAAAAAGACGCTTATCTGCCTTAATGTATACTGGCGTATCTTTACTAAATCCTTGTCCGAACAAAACAAAATTATCCGCAAATGATGCATAGGAATAAGCATCATTTTTAATATAAATCTTGCGGCTAGCGTCTGCGCGTATTTCTATCTCTGGGAGTTGACTAACAGCTACTTTTTGAGAGCCATCAGGGAGTGAAATATTTTCCTCATAAACCAACGTTGGTGTAGTTACCATTAAAATTGCCAACAAGACAAGCATAACATCCACAAGAGGAGTGATGTTTAAATCCGGTGTTTCATCCCAATTGATCATGCTCACTCTTTGACACATGAGCTTTTGCATTTGAAGCGACTATTTCCGCTTGACGTTCGACAAGGCTCAATACCTCGTACGCTTTTCGCTTCAATAAAATGTGAAAGGAATAAGCAGGAATAGCAACAAAAATGCCCGCGGCTGTTACGATTAATGCTTCACTAATAGCAGGAGCAATAACACCCAAAGAGGCACTTGCAGCACTGCCTAGCTTTCCAAAGGTTTCCAAAATAGAAACAACTGTTCCAAACAAACCAATAAAAGGAGAGGTTGAAGCAATCACCGAAAGCCATGAAAGACCGACTGTGGCATTCTTTTCTGCTACATTTTTACAAACTTTCAACATATCGGGCGAATGGGAAACAGAAGAAGTGCAACGTCTTAAAATAGAATCGTCCCTCACATTTTTGGAGCCCATCATAATGGACTCCAAAGAGGAACGTTCACGCTTTTCCCAGTCAGAGAGTTGCGTCCATCTGGAAAAAAGGATGGTAAATGTTGTAATAAAATAGATCGAAAGCCACGTTAAAACAGCCCACGTAACCACATTGCTACGCAAAATATAATTTAAAAAAAGATCAACAGAAGTCATATTCATCAACGTGATCTTGCAATGCTCTCAATTTTAGCTTTTGCCAAAGCAATGGCGACATCCGAATCGCCCATGCTTTCAATGAGCTTGGTGGCGCTTTCCAAAGAAGCAGCTATTTCACTTTCACTGCTTCCATGAACCGCAACAGCACCATCAGCCAAGACAATCACTTTTTCTTCATCAACCTTGACATATCCCCAGTTAACGGCAACCACATCGTGCTTGCCATTTTCAAGTTCAATGTCCATTACACCTGCTTTTAACATAGAAATAAATGAGGCATGGCCTGGTAAAATACCAAACTCGCCCTCAGTTCCTGGAAGGGTTACGGCCTTCACATCGTTAGAAAAGATGAGTCCAAGCGGGGTAACAACTTCTAATTTTAATGTACTCATGCTATATCCTTAAGGCAAAATTAGCCTTTTAGTTTTTCCGCTTTAGCAATTGCTTCGTCAATATTGCCTACCATGTAAAATGCATTTTCAGGCATGTCATCGTACTTGCCATCCAAAATACCCTTAAAGCCGGCAATAGACTCTTCCAAGCTAACATACTTACCAGGACTTCCTGTGAAAACCTCTGCAACAAAGAAAGGTTGTGAAAGGAATTTTTCAATCTTACGTGCACGGTCAACGACCATTTTATCTTCTTCGCTAAGTTCATCCATACCTAAAATAGCGATAATGTCTTGCAAGTCTTTGTACTTTTGCAGTACAGCTTGCACACCCCTAGCTACTTGGTAATGGTCTTCGCCTAAAATTTGTGGATCAAGCATACGTGAACTTGAATCCAAGGGGTCAACCGCAGGATAAATCCCTTTTTCGGCAATAGAACGGTTAAGTACAGTTGTTGCATCAAGGTGAGCAAAAACTGTTGCAGGTGCAGGGTCAGTCAAGTCGTCCGCAGGAACATAAACCGCCTGAACAGAAGTGATTGAGCCTTTCTTGGTTGATGTAATACGCTCTTGAAAGCGTCCCATTTCACTCGCAAGAGTTGGTTGGTATCCAACTGCGGAAGGAATACGGCCAAGAAGTGCAGACATTTCTGCGCCAGATTGTGAAAATCGGAAAATATTGTCAATAAACATCAACACGTCTAGTCCCATTTCATCTCTAAAATATTCTGCCATGGTCAGACCAGTCAACGCGATTCGGTTACGTGCCCCTGGTGGTTCATTCATTTGGCCATAGCACAAGGCTACTTTATCCAAAACGTTCGAATCTTTCATTTCATGGTAAAGGTCATTCCCTTCACGGGTTCGCTCACCTACCCCTGCAAAAACAGAGTAGCCGCTGTGTTTAAAGGCAACGTTGTGGATAAGTTCCATAATAATAACTGTCTTACCAACACCCGCACCACCAAACAAGCCAACCTTTCCACCCTTAGAATACGGAGCCAAAAGGTCAACAACTTTAATGCCTGTTTCAAAGATTTCAGACTTGGTACTTTGCTCTTCAAAAAGAGGTGGATCACGGTGAATTGACCACTTTACTTCTGTCTCAATCGCTTCGCCTTCGTCAATGGCTTCACCAATAACATTTAAAATACGACCCAATACCTTTTCGCCAACAGGCACTTGGATGGGGCTACCTTGAGCAACGGCTACAAGGCCACGCGTAAGACCTTCGCTCATGTCCATAGCAATGGTTCTAACACGGCCATCACCCAGGTGCGCTGCCACCTCCAAGACAAGCTTAGTTTGCTTGCCTTCTACTTCATAATTTACGACGATAGCTTCATTGATTTGCGGAAGATAGCCGCTAAAATCAACATCGACCACCGGACCCATGATCTGGCTTATAACTCCATTCATTGAACGCTCTCCTTTAATAATTCACTCTGCATTTATTTCATCGACTCAACACCACTGATAATCTCAATAAGTTCAGTAGTGATAGATTCTTGTCTTGCTTTATTATAAGCAATATTTAACGCCTCAACACGTTCTTTTGCATTTTTTGTTGCACTGTCCATTGCTTGCATTCGCGCACTGTGTTCCGCGGCTAGTGAATCAACAAGGGCATAGTACATGTTGTATTCAAAATACTTTCTCATTAACTCTTCAAGAATTTTTTCCTCGCCCGCTGGTTCAAATTCCATGAGAGAAAGTGCTGTATCGCTCGAAATCTCTGGCGGCTCAACAGGGACAATGTCATTAATTTTCAACTCTTGAGAAATCATGTTCATGTATCCGTTGTGAACCAAAATAACCCCATCAGTAATGCCATTGCTAAAATCATCAATAGCATCGCTAATAATTTCTTGTGCCTTTTCATAAGAAGGTGAAGAACTCACCCCCGCATAGGTTTTTAGCAATTCAACCCCTTGAAAATTGAAAAATTCAATTCCCTTTCGCCCAATAGCTCGAAGTCTCACTTTGACTTTCTTTGCCTTATAGGTTTCAATAAGGTTTCGCACTGCTTTGATTGTCTGAACGTTAAAACCTCCACACAATCCCTTGTCGGCCGTTACAAACAAAATATCAATCTTTGAAGGGTGCTCAATAGGTTGAAAAAAGCGACTCTCCAAGTTCCCACTTTTGTATTGGTTGACTTTGTAAGCGATTTCAGACAACACTTCATTGATTTTTGCCGCATACACTCGTGATTGCTTTGCGACCTCTTCAGCTTTTCGCAATTTGGCCGTCGACACGAGTTTCATTGCACGCGTTGTTTTCTGAGTGTTCTGAACGCTTTTTATCTTTCTCTTAATCTCTTTTAAATTGGCCATGAAGCATCCTTACTTTACAACAAAGGTCGTCTTAAACTCATTTAATGCCTTTGATAGTAAATCCTCAATCTCTTTGTCGAGCACCTTTTTAGTTCGAATCTGCTCTAAAATCTCTGGGTATTTTGCTTCAACGAAAGGATAAAGCTCTACCTCAAATGCACCTACTTCGCTCACATCGATATCGTCCAAATAGCCTCTTGAACCAGCATAAACCAACAATACTTGCTTTTCTGCAGGAAGTGGGGAGTAGGGAGGCTGTTTTAAAATCTCAACCATACGTTGTCCACGCTCAAGTTGTTTTCGGCTAGATTCATCCAAATCACTTGCAAATTGAGCAAATGCTTGAAGTTCGCGGTATTGAGCAAGGTCAAGTCGCAACGTTCCTGAAACTTGCTTGGTCGCCTTAATCTGTGCTGCACCACCAACACGAGATACCGAAAGACCTACGTTAATTGCCGGACGAATACCAGAGTTGAACAAGTCAGATTCAAGGAAAATTTGTCCATCCGTAATAGAAATAACGTTCGTAGGAATGTAGGCAGAAACATCCCCAGCCTGTGTTTCGATGATAGGCAATGCAGTCAAAGAACCTGCGCCTAGTTCATCATTAACTTTCGCTGCTCTTTCAAGCAAACGGGAGTGAAGGTAAAAAACATCCCCAGGATACGCTTCACGACCCGGAGGACGTCGTAAAATAAGAGACATTTCACGGTATGCAACCGCATGTTTGGAGAGATCATCATAAACAATAAGTGCATGTCGTGAATTATCCCTAAAATATTCACCCATAGTTACACCTGCATATGGTGCTAAGAATTGAAGGGCTGCGGAGTCACTTGCGCCTGCATTGACAACAATTGTATAGTCCATGGCGCCATGTTCTTCAAGTTTTTTAACAACCTGAGCAACAGTGGATTGCTTTTGTCCAATAGCAACGTAGATACAGACAACATCTTGGCCTTTTTGATTGATAATTGTATCAATCGCCACGGTTGTCTTTCCTGTTTGACGGTCCCCAATAATAAGCTCTCGTTGTCCACGGCCAATTGGCACTAGGGCATCAATCGCCTTAAGACCCGTTTGCAAAGGCTCGTGTACTGATTTTCTTGCCATAATCCCCGGTGCTTTTTCTTCAACAAAGCGCGTTTCAGAAGCCTCAATAGGGCCTTTTGCATCAATAGGCTCACCCAATGGGTTAACCACACGGCCAATCATAGCGTCCCCAACAGGAACACGAAGCAACTTGCCGAGTCGTTTAACGGATGTTCCCTCTTGGATGCCTTTACCGCCACCCAAAATAACCACACCAACACTAGATTCTTCTAGGTTTAAAGCCATGCCGCTTTCACCGTTTTCGAACTCAACCATCTCGCCAGCCATAACATTTTTGAGTCCGTATACATTAGCAACACCATCCGCTGTAGAGAGAACCTTTCCCGTCTCTTCCACATCAACACTTAGATCAAAGTTTTCGATCCGCTCTTTGATGATTGAGCTGATCTCGTCAGCTTTCATTTTTGCTCCCACGTAATTACTCCTTAGCTCTTATATTGCTTTTAATATGTGTTCTGTAAGTTGAGATTTCAATCTCTCAACCGAAAAACTTACTTCAATCCCAAGGTCTTCCAATTCAATCTTGATACCAGGATAATCGCTTTTTCGAGAGGCCAGATGAATCGTTGCGCCAAATCTTTTCCCAAAACTTGTCTCAAGTTCGTTTAATTGTTCTTGCGTGAGCTCAAACATTCCCACGACCGAACCTTCAAAACTATTTTTCTTGATAGACAACTGATAATCAAGCCCTTGCGCGATGTCGGGCAAAATTGCAAGCCTATCATTCGCACTAAGCAACTTAATTAAATTAATTAATTTTGGACTTGGCGAGGATACCATAGAAAGAAGTAACTCTTCTTTTTTTGAAGCAGAAATCTCACAGGAATGAATAATGGTTTGAAACTTTGCTATACCATAAGCCATACTTAGCTGATGTAGTGATGAAGCGAATGCGTCCAATTCATCCTCGCGAAGGCTTTGCATGAGGGCGTTAACGTATTTCTTTGCTACTAACTCTCTCATTAGGCTACCTTTTTCAAGACAATATTCACAAACTTATCACGGTCTAGTGCTGTTGAGTCGCCTTTAAAAATCTCATCCATTACTTCAGAAACAGCTACGCGCGTCATACGTCGTCTTTCTATCTCAACTTGCTCGTTGTGGGATTTATCAAGACCTTCAAGTTCAAAAGAAAGTTCTTTTTGAAATTTCTGCTTTAGCATTTCAACTTCTTTTTTAGAAGTTTGAATAAGGGATTTTGCAGCAACCTTAGCTTCTTCAACCCTACTAAGCGCCTCTTCTTTTTTTGCTTTTGACTCTTTTAGCTTTTGCTGAATCGAATCCAAACTCTCAGCAATTCCATTCAAGCGCTGAAAATAGAAGGACTTTAGCGGTTCTGCTAGAAGGTAGTAAAGTATTGCAGCAAAAATAGCAAAATTGATTGTTCGAGGTACAATATCATACTCTCCACTGCCTCCGCCGGCTGCGAACAAAGCAACAGGGGCAACAAACAAAAGAAAGTATCGTATCATTGTCATGCTATGTCTCCTTGTTTTAAATTTGGTTTAGTTTACCCTGAATGCCTTCTTTAAAAAGAGGCATTTGGGCCAATAAACCGTTTTTTAACTCTATTCGCTCTTTGTCTAACCCTTCCAAAAAAGCAACATACTCTTCTTCGAGCTCTGCTTTGCGCTGTTCGATTTTCTTTAAAGCAGCATCTTTTGATTCCTGAATGACTTCCGCACGAATTTTTGCAGCTTCTGTCTTAGCTTCACGCAAAATACGTTCTGCCTCTTCTTGATACGCACTAATATCACTAGTGTTTTTTCCAGCATTTTCATAGTCGCTTGCAATTGAGTTGTTCCTATTTTGCACAAACTCTAAAAGAGGGCGATACAGCACCTTGTTTAGCAAAATCAACATAACCAAAAAAACAGCCACTGCCATCAGCAACAGGGCTGGACTAATATCCAACATAGGCTTACTCCTTTATTGTTAAACACCCAAGACAAAAGTCAAAATACGGTGGATTGGTATTGAGCACTTTGTAAAGTCGACGGGATTCTAGCATAGCTAAAGAAAAAATTTCATTAAAGCTATACGATTTGTGACATTTTCTTCAAAAAGCTTTCTATTTCTTTCTCATTTTTAAAGGCAATTACAAGGGAGTTGCTAGAAATCTTCACCTTAAACCCAAATCCCTGGAGGCGCTCTTTTGCGGAAGTTAGCAGGATTGAAGTCTCAGAGTTGGTGGGTTTTTTAACGGAAGGCTTACCTTCTCGCATCCGCTTAATAAGTGCTTCTGTATCGCGTACACTGAGTTTTTGCCCCAAAATGGTTTGCACTACTTTTTCTTCTTCTTCGGGCTTTAGACCAACAATAATTTTTGCATGGCCTTGAGAGATTTTACCTTCACTAATGTAGCGTTTTGTTTGTTCACTCAATGTCAACAAGCGCAAGGTATTGGTGATTTGAGTACGGCTTTTGTGGATGATTTCAGAAAGCCCTTCTTGCGTGATGGCGTACTCTTCAATCAATTCGTGATAGGCATTGGCAAGTTCAACAGGATTAAGGTTTTCGCGTTGGATATTTTCGATAAGTGCAAGTTCACGAAGGTTTTCTGAGGCGATGTCTGCCACAATCGCTTTAATATACTGAACCCCTGCGAGTTTACTTGCACGAAGCCGACGCTCACCCGCAAGCAACATAAACCCATCTTCTTTTTCCACAACCAAGATAGGCTGCAAAAGTCCGTGTTTTTTAATGGATTTTGAAAGTTCTTCAAGGGCCGTTTCTTCAAAATGGGTACGCGGTTGAAAAGGGTTGGGGCGAATAGACTCAACATCTATTTCTCGCACCAAATCTGCATTACGCCCATTTAGCTCTTGGTTGTATGCATCCTCAACATCTCCGATAATTGCTCCTAAACCTCTTCCTAGTGCTTTTTTTGCCATATTAGCTAACCATAATCGACTGGGCTAAGTCTTGGTAAGCTTGCGAACCTGGGGATTTGATATCGTAAAGAATGATAGGCTTTCCAAAACTCGGAGATTCTGCTAACTTCACATTACGGGGAATGACTACGTAATCTCCCCCCTGTTTGTCCAAAAAGAGTTTACTTTTAAAGTGTTGTTTCAAATCGGCAAAAACCTGTTTAGAAAGATTGTTTTGAATGCTAAACATCGTTGGCAAAAAGCCTTTAATTTCCAATTTTGGGTTAATGGTTTTTTTAATTAATTTGACTGTATTTAAAAGTTGTGCTAAGCCTTCAAGGGCATAAAATTCGCACTGGATGGGGATGATAATGGAGTTTGCTGCACCAAGCGCATTGATGGTGATGCTTCCAAGTGCAGGAGGAGAATCGATAATAATATAATCATACTGATCGGCAATTTCTTCGATTTTTGTCTTTAAAATAAGCTCTCGCCCTTTGGTTTTGTTATCATAAAATTCTTTCTCAACCCCTACAAGACCGATATTTGAAGGTGCAAGGTGCAAGGTGGGAAGAGACGTTTTGAGAATAATTTGCGATAAGCGTTTACGGCCTATAAGCACGTGGTAAATATTGAACTCATAATCGTTGCGGCTAAACCCCATACCTGTTGTGGCATTGGCTTGCGGGTCAATATCTATGAGCAACACACGCTTTTCGGCGACAGCCAAAGAAGCTGCGAGGTTCACTGCCGTGGTTGTTTTTCCTACGCCACCCTTCTGGTTGGCAATTGCGATTGTTTCACTCATCGTAAGCTGTACACCTTTTTGTTTCCAATCTGAATCGAACCATCATCGCACAAGATTGCCTCCTTCAAAGAGACTTTCTCTCCACCAATATGACACGTTGATATTTTGCTGTGCTCGAATTCTAGCTTATATTTACTAAAAATATTCTTCCACGGTGGTAAAGGAGACATCTTTTGGGTCAAGGCTTGCGTAAATATTTTTGGGCACAATGGCACGTCCAAAACCCCAAACAACGGGGATGAACTCTGAAGATTGATTCCCATAGATACGATAACCTTTTCCCCTGTTTTTACACTCATAACGCCGCCAATTTTCTTTTCACCCACATAGATGTCATTGGGCCATTTCACCCATGCCATCGAACCTGCATCACTTAAAACTTCTTTCGCCATCATTGCAAAATAGACCGAAACCGAGGCCAAAGACAAATCATTGGGCAAGTGTTTCTCAAGTACACATAATGTTAAAAAAAGGTTTCCCTTCCCACTCTCCCACTGGTTTCCTCGACTTCCCTTGCCCTGAGTTTGTTCTTTTGCGACCACTATAAAAGGAGGATGCAAAAGACCTTCTTTGAGTCCTTCTATAACATATTCGTGCGTAGAAGCAATGGTTTCAAGAAAATAGTGCTCCAACACCACTCCTTTTTCCTGTAAGGTATTCTTTTACATGTAAGGGTTTTTTTGAGGGTGCTTGGACTCTCATTACGCGCAATGTTCCTTTTTTGCATCCAATCACCACACCTTCTTGGTCTAGTGCAAGAATCTCTCCAGGAGTATAAGCGCCTGTGGTTGATTCCAAAGAAAGAGTCAAAAGCTTCACGCCATTTGCCAAAGAAAGTCCTGGCCAAGGTGTTAATGCCTGAAACCGTCGATACAGCGCCGCACTTTCTAAAGAAAAATCAACTACGCCATCAATTTTGGTGATTTTTGGCGCATAGCATGCAAGGGCATTGCGCTGGGCAAGGGGGGCAAGCGTGCTACGTTGCTCCAAGGTGCGCAGTGTCAACTTAGCCGCGCAAGAAGCCAAGGCTTCAAACACTTCAGGAGCCGACATGTCCATCTTCAACGGAAGGTAGCCAAGCCCAAGCACTGCCCCTGTGTCCAAACCCTTCTCCATCAACATCGCACTCACTCCCGTGTAAGTATCTCCCGCTAAAATCGCCGCTTGAATAGGGCTAGCGCCTCGGTACTTGGGAAGCAATGACGCATGCAAGTTAATGCAAGGGGCTATATCTAGGACCGTTTGAGGCAGCAGTTGCCCATAAGCAGCCACTACGATAACATCGGGCGCCAATGCACGTAGGGTTTCTTGAATATCGGGTGTTTTTAGTGAAGTGGGTTGAAACAAAGGGACGGCAGGATAAAAGGTGTGTAAAAACTCTTTGACGTGAGGAGGTTTGAGTTCCATTTTTCGCCCCGCAGGCTTATCGGGCTGCGAAAGCACGCCGACAACCTCACATTTTTCCCACGTCAAAAGAGCCTCAAGAATACGCGTAGCGTACTCAGGCGTCCCCATAAACACAACCCGCATCACGCCTCCTCGCTAGGACAAAATAGGGTTCCACCCTCATGACGATCGTGAAGTAAAAAAGCATAAGCATCTTGTAAGTCAAACCCGCTGGCCATAAACATCGACCCGCCCCGTTGCAATAAAAAGTTTGCCGCTTTGAGTTTAGTGACAATCCCTCCTGTCGCAAATTCTGTTCCAGGCGAAAAAGGGAGGTGCAACTCTTCTTCTTTAATTTCATGCACAACTTTTCGGATAAATGCATCTGGATGTTTGCGGGGGTCTTTATTATAGTAGCCATCAATGTCCGACAAAATTACCAACATATCCGCACCAAAATAGTGTGCCGCGTGCGCGGAGAGCTGGTCATTGTCTCCAAATACAATCTCTTCTGTCGCCGTCGCATCGTTTTCGTTAATAATGGGCAAAACTCCGTGGGAAATAAGGGTATTGACGACGTTTTGTGCATTTTTGGTGCGTTTTCTGGAATCAAAATCTTCCGCAGTAATGAGCACTTGCCCGCCCATTTTCTCAAAAGTTGCAAGTTTTTTATTGTACGTTTCTATTAAATAGGGTTGGCCAATCGCCGCAAGGGCTTGGCGGTTTCCTAAGATACTTTTGTCAAGTTTAAGCTTTGTATACCCCGCTGCAATGGCAGCTGATGAGACCAAAATAACTTCATACCGCTCCATCAGGGCAACCAAAAATGCTACCAAATTAAGCATGCGCTCTTTGCTTAAGTGATTTTGCTCACTCAACACATGGGTTCCAACCTTAACTACAACGCGCTTCATCGTCTCGCACCTTTTGCACTAAATCTGAAAGCGCGTACCGTAGCGCTTCTGTGTTGCCGTGGGTTACCGAAGAAATAGGTAACACAAAATAGGGTTTTTCTTTCTCAAATGCATGATAATCTTGAAAAAACGAAGGAAGTTCTCCTGTGAGCCTATAGCGCTCTGTTGGCGGGCAAACACCCAATCCAAGGTGGGTCAAAAACGCTTCAATATCGCCGCTAAGGTCTTCGCTATACGCCCCATCAAACCGTGTCAGAGCAACAGCAAAGTGGCAAGTAGCAAGGCGTGAAGAGTAGTTAGCCAACTCTTTTTTCAAGGTTTCATACTGTTCAATCAATGGGCGGTAATTGGCAAGGTCAATCATAAAAAGCAAACATTTTGTACGCTCAATATGGCGCAAAAATTCCAAGCCAAGCCCCCTGCCCTCGCTCGCCCCTTCAATAATCCCAGGAATATCCGCCATCACATACGACGCGTATTCGTCTACGCGCACCATGCCAAGTTTAGGCGTAAGGGTTGTAAATTCGTAATTTGCAATCTCAGGGGTCGCGTTTGAGAGGGTTGAAATGAGGGTAGATTTGCCTACATTTGGAAATCCTACAAGCCCTACATCGGCGATGAGTTTTAGTTCAAAGCGTATGGCTTTTGTCTCGCCAGGTTTTCCAGGTTGTGCGTGCGTGGGGCGTTGGTTGACAGAGTTCTTAAAGTGTGTATTGCCAAGTCCCCCCATGCCACCTTCCAAGAAAACAATTTTTTGGCCGTGTTCTACCAAGTCCATTAGCACGTCGCCGCTTTCTTGGTCGATCACTTGGGTGCCAGGAGGCACAACGACTTCTAGGGATTGGCCTTTTTTTCCGTACATATTTCGTCCCATGCCAGACTCGCCGTTTTTCGCCTTAAGGGCGCGTTTTCCTTTGAAGTGTGAAAGGGTGTGGGTATTGTTGTCTACATGTAAGATGATATCGCCACCTCGGCCACCATCACCGCCATCAGGACCACCCAAAATGACGTGTTTTTCTCGCCGAAACGAAACAGCGCCAGGGCCACCTTTTCCAGCACTCAGGGTTAGTTCAACGGTATCTATAAACATGGGTCTACCTTTTTTACATGTAAGAAACGAAATTTATGAAAATAAAACGAGGAAGGGTAGGTAACATACCTACCCGATTGAAAGTGAACTATGCGGGGTAAACAGAGACTTTTTTTCTGTCGCGATCTTTGCGTTCAAATTTTACATAACCGTCAATCAACGCATAAAGCGTATGGTCAGTGCCCATACCTACGTTGCTACCCTTATGTGTTTTTGTGCCGCGCTGACGGATGATAATGTTACCAGCTCGTACAAATTCTCCACCAAATTTTTTCACACCAAGCCGACGACCAGCGGAGTCTCGGTTATTCTGGGTACTACCTTGACCTTTCTTATGAGCCATTTTTTCTCCTTAGCTAGCGATTTTTACGACTTTAACTCGGGTAAACTCACGGCGGAAACCGCGTTTGAGTTTAGAGTCTTTTCGTCGTCGCTTTTTGTAAATGATGACTTTTTTGTCTTTGCCAGAAGTAATAACTTCAAGCTCAACCTTGGCGCCTTCTACAAATGGTGTTCCAACTGTGAGCTCGCCATTGTTGATGGCTAACACTTCAGTGACCTCGATTAAATCCTTCGGGGAAGCGTCAAGTTTGTCGACATTTAGGTAGTCGCCCTCTTGCACTTTGTATTGCTTTCCGCCGTTTTTGATGATAGCGTACATTGCTAATCCTTGCATCTCGTGGATTACCACAGGGCACTTTTTGAACCGTTTCAAAAAGATTTAGGGGCACCTATATGGCATATAAGAGGCGCATAATAGCTAAAAAAAAATTAAGCCTTGTTTAAAACAATGTGCTTTACGTCCTCAATCAAGGCAATGGACGCTTCGATTTCCGCCTTACGAATCGCTACACTTTCGATGTTAAATCCCACAGGAATACCCTTGGATGTGCCGTACATGTAAAGCATTTTAGCCACGTACCGCATGTGTGCCATGGAAACTTCCAACATATCTTCCGTACCCAGCAACATTTCTTCAACCAAGGGTGAGATATGGATACCTAACCACTTCATAAACGCCAATGTTTTTTCTGAACCGCAAGGCGTGAGGGTAAAGATAATGGGCACCAAGGGAAGATGTTTAGCACGAGAAAGCGCTACATAATCATCCAAAAACCGCTTTGACGCTTCAAGGTCGTACACCGCTTGGGTTACAAAAAAGGCGCACCCCTCCTCTACTTTGCGCACTACTCGCTCGTGTTCATCGTGTTTTTTCATGTGGCGCTCAGGAATGGCAATGCCTCCTAAAAGCAAGTGGGGAGCAACGTCTCGCTTAAGCGCATAGGCTTCTTGCATGCTTAGTGAAACTTTTTGAGTGCGTGAAGCAGCGCCCACAAACACGCTTAAACAGTCGGGTTTGTTGTGCGCTTCTAGCCACGTGCGGGTTTGTTCTTTGGAATATTTCCCCACCGCGCGGTATAAAACCGAGGGCGCGGACAAAGAACCCAAGTAAGCTGTAGCATACATCGCTGGATCAATGGTTTCCAAAAAAGGAAAAGGGCGTGCAGATTCTGTTCGTTCAGCTTCGTCTTGCAAATCGTACACCACCACTCCGTCAATGGGGCGTTTTTCCAGCCTTGCACATTGGCGTGCGGCAATCTCTTGCACTTCTTCGTGGGTGTTGTTCGCCTTTGGAGGAGTGAGTCCATACAAGATAATGCCCGATTTTTTCTGACGAATGTGTTGGTCTAGCATCCTATTCTCCTCGCAATGTGAGGCGTATTTTACTAACCCTTGCTTAGTCTTGGCTTTGCTTGGTTTTTAAGAAGACCTGTGTTAAGTTATGGCCGATGAATCAAAAGGAGAAACAATGAAATACACTTTTGCAGCGCTACTACTTGGCATTTTATTCTTGGGCGGATGCGACACTAAAGAAGCTTCAACCGAGTCTGCCCCCGCAACACCTAGTGTGCGCGAAACCTCCCCTACCCCAAGCCAGCCTACGTCCGACCAGCCTGCACTCAAAGAGCCTGCACCCCAAAGCACTTCCCAAGAAGAACGTGTACTCGAACAAAAAATTGCCCAAGTGCTCACCCCTGCCCAAGAGGAGGTGGCCAAGCGACTGGAAGAAACCAATAGGGAACTTTCTGAACGTTTATCTCAAACTGCCCAAGAGGGAAATGATAAAATTCAAGAAACCCTCGAAACCACAGCATCTATGCTTGCCACCCCCACAGAAAACACTCCCGCGAAAGCTTCAGTATGTGCTTCGTGCCATGGCAACAAAGGAGAAAAAGTTGCCCTTGGACGCAGTAAGATTATGAGTGAAATGTCACCAGAGGCTATCAAAGAAGCACTTTTGGGGTACCAAAATGGCACCTATGGCGGAACAATGAAAGCGATGATGCAAACGCAGGTACGGACATTAACGAAAGAAGAAATCGAAGAACTCGCCGTCTTTTACGGCAAACAGTAGCAAACAAGGGAGGTTTTCACCTCCCCTCCACCCTACATCACCATATCAATATAATAATCTATCTGGTCTTTTTTCAAAATACGGATGTAGTTCGTACTTCCCGCCACGCCCGTGGGGTATCCTGCTGTAGCCACATAGGTTTTGTCGTGGTCTATAAACCCTAACTTCACTGCTTTTTTTACCGCTGTGGCGAGCATAAGATTCAGGCTTGTTTTTTCCACCGTCATGATGGGCTCAACCCCCCACGCGATGGTCAAAGAACGCGCTGTTTTTTCATCGTGGGTTACGGCAAAAATATCTACATTGGTACGGTATCTAGCCATTTTTTTTGCCGATTGGCCAGAACCTGTAAGAGACATAATGGCACGCGCACCTAACTGCACTGCTAAACGTGCCGTAGAAGAGGCGATCATGTCTGTCTCATCGAAGAATTCAAACTTTTCAAACTTCCCGTAAGGGTACACGCTTTCGGTTTCCTTGATGGTTGCGGCCATGGTTTCCACTACTTTGATGGGGTTTTTACCAATAGCACTCTCTTCGGAGAGCATCACTGCGTCTGTTCCATCAAGCACGGCGTTGGCCACGTCGCTGATTTCTGCGCGCGTGGCCGTTTCATTTTGCGCCATAGACAACAGCATCTGCGTGGCTGTAATAACAGGCTTTGACGCTTCGTTGGCTTTTCTAATAATGCGTTTTTGAATGCTTGGTACTTTATAATAAGGCACTTCGATGCCAAGGTCTCCCCTAGCTACCATCAAACCATCGCTCACCGCCAAAATAGCGTCGATGTTTTCCACCGCGTCAAACTTCTCGATTTTGGCAAACAACTGAGCCTTGCCTCCGTTGGCTTGCATGATTTCCCGCGCGCGCACCACATCTTCTGCGCGTTGTACAAAAGAGATAGCGATAAAATCAATATCATGGGCAATGGCCCACAACATGTCTTTTTCATCTTTGGGCGTAATCACGTCAATATTGAGCATGGTATTGGGAAAGTTAACCCCTTTGTTGGACGCCAGCTTGCCGCTGTTTTCCACCCGTGCAATCACCCGTTTGCCTGCCTCTACAACCTTGGTGCGAATCATTCCGTCATACAAATAGATGTATTCGTCCACGTTAAGCAAAGCAAGGATTTGAGGCTGGTTAATACTCAGTTCATACACGCCTTCGCTCTTTTGCTTGCCGACAATCTCCCCGCGCACAAACTCAAGAGTATCCCCTTCTTTAAGGGAAAACTCAGAGTCGAGTTTTCCTACCCGAATCTTGGGTCCGCAGATATCTTGCAAGACGCCGACTTTTTTACCTGTTTTTTGTTCTGCTTCGCGAATTTTTGCCAACGTGGCTTCGTGGTATTCGTGAGAACCGTGGCTAAAGTTGAGTCTAAATACATTGACACCCGCAAGAATAAGTCCAGTGAGTATTTCAACGCTGTCGCTTGCTGGGCCTACGGTGGCCAAAATTTTTGTTCGTTTTTCCATTGGCAATGCTCCTAAAAGAGTGTCTTTCATCTTAACACGAGTGAGTTACAAAACCCTTACATGTAAGAGGCGATTAAAAGGTAACAAAATAGCATATCTTCGTTTAAAAAATAGTAAACATTGCGTTTTTGTAACCGCCTTTTGCTACAATAATCTACGCTACATGTAAAGGAGATTTCATGCGTATTGAAAAAGAAAACACCCTGCTAATGGTCGTTGATGTTCAAGAACGTCTCATCCCGCATGTTTCCAACCATGCCGCTTTGGTGGAAAATATTGGTAAGCTCATCGAGGGGTTTACCCATCTTGGTATTCCTGCTATCCTAAACGAACAATACCGCAAAGGACTTGGTGAAACCTTGCCCCAAATCAAAGCCTTGCTCACTGGTGTCAAGTGCTACGAGAAAGCTACCTTTAGTTGCTGCCAAAACACACCCACGCTCACACATATCCTTGAGAGTGGCAAAAAAGTCGTGGTAGTCGTAGGTGCCGAAACCCACGTGTGCGTCATGCAAACCTGCCTAGATTTACTCGCCAGTGGCGTGCTCCCCGTAGTCGTGGTAGATTGCGTTAGCTCTCGAAAGTCTCTCGACCACGAAACAGCCCTAAGGCGGATGGCCCATGCAGGTGTTGTGCTCTCAACCCTAGAGTCCATTTTGTTTGAGCTGTGCAAAAGCTCCAAAGAGCCCGTATTTAAGGCTATCAGCGCCCTTATAAAATAAAGTTCTTGCAAAAGAATTCCATAAATAGGAAAAAATTAATGGCACATAAATGTCAAAGTTAGTAAAATAGCAGGCATTACACTACGAGGATTTTAATGCCTGCTTCCACTCATGTCTTCAAAGAGACCTTTGCTTTTTTAGAACAACACATTGACGAGAGTTTTTACTGTGAATCCTTTGACGGAGCCTTAACCAAAGCACTCTATACAACACTCTCTTACCATTTTAGTGACGAAGAAATTTTTGAAAACCGCACCCAAATACGCAAAGCGTTCAAAAGCTACTTTTTGCTCCTTAACCAAAAAATCTCACTTTTTTTTCGCGGCTCTGAAACCATCGTGCTCAAAGATTTGAAAAAACATGTCTTCAAAGAGCACTCCCAACAGTTTCATGAAAACAGCAAACTTCTTACACCTTTGTTTGCCCAACTTGACCGTTACCGCGTCAAAGAAGGGGTGTATATGATTCCTAGAGAAACGCTTATTGCCCACGGGTGTGATTATGAAAACATAGAAGACGAGGCCATCAAAAAGGAGCTTTACCGCGAAACAGCTAAAGTTGCTTTTTACCTCGAAGTGCGGGATTTGGTCTTTTTTATGAACGAAAAGCTAACCATTAAAAAATTCGCAAGCAGCCAAGAGGGTAATCCATCCGAACGCCGTGCTTATGGGCTACCTCCTGAAGAGCTAGAGAAGCTTAAAACCATGGTTTTTGAACAGAGTATTTTAAATGAAATTCAAAGTGGCATTGACTTGCTGCTTAGCACTAAGCTCAATTTTGCCGTCATTTCCAATGAATATTTTAGAAAAAATGCTATTCCCTTTGTACAAAATATTCTCTACCAAGTTGCCTCTATGTATATGGGAGAAGATAGCCATATTGCCCTTAAAAATGCTTTTGTAAATTATATTTTCAGGGAACATTTTTATTCTATTCATGAATTGTTCTCCCAAAAATTGCTAGGGCTTCATGCTTTGCGTGAAAAAAATGCAGAAAACTTCCTGCGTTTTTATGACGGCAATATTGAAGTCATCGAGGGGCGCCAAGCCCAAAAGCCAGAAATTATTGATGAAAAAGGGCAAAAATGGAATGCTGTTTCCATCTTGCCTATCGTCATTCAAAAAATGCGGTGCGACAAGGAAAACGAAACCTTGCAAGAGCGGGTTGAAAAAGCCCAAGCAAAATACGATGAAGCCAATGAAAAGTTGCTTGTTCTTACCCAAGAAACCGAGGTTGTGCGTCAGAAAAAAGAGGAATTAGACGAAGCCATCAAGCGCACCATCACCCAAAGCAAAGAGCTGCAAGATAAAAATTACGAACTTAAGCGCTTGCGAAATCAAGGGCAAGCAGACGAAGCGATGCAAAAAGAAATCGGTGAACTTGCCATTGAGATTAAGCAATATTCCAAAGAAGAAGAGGTGTTACGCACGTCCATTCGCGAAACCAACAACGCCCTTGAAGCCGCGCGCATTAAAACAAAAAACCTCAACACAGAAATCCAATCCCTAGAACGCTACATCAACGATCACCACAGAAAACTTGACAACCTGCTTCAAATGTACGCGCCGATCATGGAAAAATACGATCTCATCATCGACGCGGTTGCCAAAACTCTTATGGCGAAGTATTAGTCCGTCAACTCCGCATTAAAGCGCGCTTGGTCGAAGGTTTTTCCCAAGTGCGCGCATGCAAGTTTCACGTCGCGTTCTGCGTTGCCAAGACAACTGGTGGCACCTGGACTTGGAGTCATGTTAAACAAAATCCCCGTACCTGGATTGACAGATGCTTCGCCTAGCATTAATTTACCCTCGGTCTTGCTGAGCACCTGCGGGCGAACGCCGCCAAATCCTTGGGCATACTCGATGTCTTCAAGTTGCAACGAAGGGACAATTTTGCGCGCATCTTTGAGAAAAAGGCGTTTATTAAAGTAAGGAATTTCAAATAAGAAGTTGCGGAAGATATAGTTTCGAATGGTGCTATCTTTTAATAAATCGTAAAAAATCTTAATGATTTTTCTATCCAGTCGCAAGGTTACAAAAAAGTCAATAATCGTTTTATTTCCATGGTAACGCTCCAACTTTGGAAGGACGAGGGCTGTGGGCCCAAACCGTGTGTAGCCGCCTAGTAAAATATCAGGATCCCCATGCAAGGCCGCAAAAGGAAGTTTGGGATTTTGCACCATGTACACTTTTCCTGTGAGCATCATCTTGGTTGTCACATAAAAACTTCCCGCCACAGGCAAACAACTAAAATTGTGACCGTAGCCCATTTGGTGCGCCAAATAGAGCGAATGTGCGCCCGCATTGACAATCACAAAGCCCGCCGTAAAGCTCTTTCCATCCCGTGTTGTGAGACGATGCTTAGCCCCTTCTTGAACAATCTCTACCACTTCGCTGTTTAAAAATACATCTGTTGTTTTTCCCTCGATTGCCTTGGCATTTTCCACAAGACTGTTGGTCATGGCACCAAAATCAACTGTACTGTATTCGTTTTGTACCCCAACGCCTACGATAGGCTCAGGACGCTCGTTACCCTTAGCATCGTGCACGAGCTTGGGTTCGATTTCTTTAAGTTTTTCTTTTTCGTATACTTCCAGATAGGGAAAAATTTCTTTAAAATCTTCGTAGCGTTTGCGCATGTATGCCACCTCGGCCTCACCCACCCCGATGGCCATTTTTTGGTGAGCAAACATAAATTTATTTTCATACCCGTACTGCAAGCAGTATTTGACAATCATCCGAGCAGTGCGCTTAACAGCACCCGCTTTTTGAACGGTATAGTTTGTCTCAATGTCTCCGCAATGAATAGTTTGCGAGTTACTCTTGCCGCTAGAGTTCAAGGGGGCCAAGGTATCGTATTTTTCCAATAAAGCAATAGATTGAACATCAGTATATTTGGCCAATTCGTAAAAAGCCGCCGCACCTGATATCCCGCCGCCGATCACAATCACATCATAATGCACTTGACTCATAGGGTCTCCTCTTGGCTGTGGTTTTTGTATTTACATGTAAGGATGATTACAATACTCTTACAAAACATCACAATTATAATGTGTTATTTTTAAAGTAAGGTATTTTTCCCGTCATCTCGCCTAACCCCCTTTGTGTTTAATCTCATTTTTACTACAATACCCAAAACATTTTCTAAAGGAGTTTTGATGCAACGATGGCAACGTTTTCTAGCGGCGATGGTGGCGCTCACGTTTGCGCTTACACTTAGTGCGGACGACAACAAGGTTTACCGACTCAAACTGGCAAGTTCTTGGGGCAATACAGTTCCAGTTTTAGGGGATGCACCCAATGAACTCAAAGAGCTTGTGGAGACCATGTCCAAGGGAAGATTGCAACTGCGCATTGATGATCCCAACAAGCACAAAGCGGGCTTGGCAGTCATGGATTTGGTCAAATTGGGACAATACGACATTGGCTACACCGCTTCTTACTACTACAAGGGTAAAGATGCGAAACTAAGTTTTTTCACCACTATGCCTTTTGGTCTCTTACCTCAAGAGCAACACGCGTGGTTTGAGTTTGGTGGCGGTAAAGAGTTTGCCCAACAAGTGTATAGCAAAGAAGGGCTTATCCACTTCCAAGGAGGCAATACGGGCATGCAAATGGGAGGGTGGTTCAAGCGGGAAATTACCTCGTTGAACGACCTCAAAGGGTTAAAATTCCGTATTCCTGGCATGGGTGGCGAAGTGATGTCAAAGCTTGGCGTTATGGTAACCTCTACGCCTATTGGCGAGCTTTACCTGGCCCTTGAGATGGGAACTATTGACGCGGTTGAGTGGATTAGTCCTGCTTTTGACATCAACATGGGCTTCCAAAAAGTCGCCAAATTTTACTACACTGGCTGGCAAGAACCCGCTAGCGAAACCCAATACCTCGTGAGCAAAAAAACCTATGAATCGTTGCCAAAAGAGTTGCAAGTTATCCTTGAAACAGCTATCAATCAAGTAGCTACGCGGGTTATGACCAAAGCCATGCACCTTAATGTCACCGCTTGGGAAAAAATCCAAGCAGAGCACCCTGAGGTAAAAGTAGCAAGCTTTCCAGATGATGTGTTGCACGCACTCGCGGCAGCCAACATGGAAATCCTCAACGCCGAAGCGGCAAAAGATCCTTTGTTTAAAGAGATCTTAGACTCTCAACAAGCGTTTTTAAAACGTGCACGTCCTTGGACCATGATGGGCGAATATTCTTACATTAACAATACGTCCAAATAATCCACACCCCCGCACTTCGCGGGGGATTTCATACAAATTTCATCTGATTTAACTATACTTCGTTTCCTGAATAACCATTCATATTTTCAAAAAGGAATTTAACGATGTTTCACGAGAACGAATCACTACAACTTAAAGAATTTATTACTGTAGAGGAACGCTTGTATTACCTCTCCACCATTGAAATGGAAGTGCGCCACTCGTGGCACAAAGACCATGAGCGCATTTGTGTCTACGAAACCATGGTATTTGCCACGCGAGATGAAGAAATCGACTACCACAACAGTTTGTACCACTGCCGTTACCGCACCAAAGAGGAAGCGACACAGGGGCATCAACGCATCCGTGAAGAACTTCCTCGCATTATCCTTACATGTAAGACCTGTCGCAACAAACTAGGAAATTAGCGCAATCGCCTCAATTTCCACCAAGGCGTTTTTAGGCAAGGTCTTCACCGCAACCGTACTGCGCGCAGGTTTATGCTCTCCAAAAAACGCACCATAGAGGGCATTGACCGCGGCAAAATCGTCCATGTTGGCAAGAAAAATGGTAGTTTTCACGACCTGCCCTGCCGTTGCGCCACCTGCTTTTAACACAGCACCGAGGTTGGCAAGCACTTGCTTGGTTTGCGCTTCGATGCCACCTTTCACAAAGGCACCCTCAGGCGTAAGGGCGATTTGACCCGAGGTAAACAAAAAGCCACCTGCTTGGATTGCTTGAGAATACGGGCCGATGGCCGAGGGGGCTTGGGGGGTTGAAATGGGTTTCATACAGTCTCCTTAAGGGTTTGAATCACGCGCACAAATACCTCTTTCAAGGCTTCTACATCGCGCAATGGGGTACATTCATTGGGGGCGTGAATGGTGTCATTCACCACGCCAAATTCGATAGTCTCAATGCCAAATTGTGCTAAAAAACGCGCGTCGCTCGTACCGCCTGCGGTGGAGTATTTTGGCCTTACTCCGCACACCGAAGCGATAGCCTCATCAAGAGCGCGGACAATAGACGCCTTGGCATTGGCCACAAAAGGGTACGCACTTTGAGATAATGTGAGTGTAAATTTCACCCCCTCCATCACCGAAGTAATGTACGCCTCGATGGCTTCTTTCGAGGTTTTGGTGGAATTGCGCACGTTAAACATGAGCTTCAAATGGCCAGGACTAACGTTAGTCACTTCCATCCCACTGCGCAAATCCGTCAACACCAACAAGCTTGGGGCAAAGTGAGCATCCCCTTGGTCGAAACAATGGCCTGCAAGTTTTTCAAGGCGTGACGCCATGAGGTGCAAAGGATTGGTGGCTTTTTCAGGATACGCCGCGTGCCCTTGAACACCAAAAACTTCTAAAACCCCGTTAATAGACCCGCGCCGCCCAATCTTAATAGCATCCCCAAAACGCGCTTCGCACGTGGGTTCAGCTACAATCGCCATGTCAGGCAACATGTTGACCTTCTCCAAATACCGCAATATCTCAATAGTACCGTGGGTCGCATCGCCCTCTTCGTCGCTCGTGAGCATCACCGAAAGGGTGCCTTCAAAATGTTCTATCTCTTGCAAGGCACGCACAAACGCACACACACCGCTTTTCATGTCTTGTGCGCCACGGGCGTAGACGATGCCTTCTTTTACCACAGGCTCAAACGGGTCAGTATGCCACCCTTGGCCTGAAGGCACCACGTCCACGTGCCCTGCAAAACACAGGTGCGGGCCTTCGCCAAAACGGCGGCACAAAAAAAGATTGGTCGTCTCCGCCACGTCAATGCGCACGGGCGTAAAGTGGGGGAGTTTGTGTGCAAGAAAATCCAACGTGCCCGCGTCTTTGGGCGTTACCGAGGGGAAACGCAAGAGTTCTAAAAACAACTCCGTGGTTTTGGCTAGAGAAGTTTCGTTACATGTAACCATTTATTAAGTTCCTTGTGTGGCTAAAAATGCGGTGCAATACGCTTCAATCTTGGGTGCTGCTACGGTAGCTGGCGCATGAAAACAGTGGGTGAAGTACGGGTCAAGCGAAGGGTCTGGGTCAAGGTTATTAAGAATCGAATCCTCCACTTGCATCGCCATCCACGCGACGTTAATCACTTGGCCTGAGGTGCCAATGCACACGAGCAGTTTGGCGTCTTCAAGGGAAGTGTGGAGGGTTTCGTACAACGGTGCGGCTTCTCCAAACATCACTACATTGTGGCGTACCAAGGTGCTCTGACACGCAGGACACACAACGCCCTCTTGGGACGCATACCCAATCTCAAAGACTTCTCCACAACTTTTGCACCGCAGTTGTGTGAGCGTACCGTGCAAATGCACCACCTCTTCGCACCCTGCTTTTTCCAGTAGATTGTCCACATTTTGCGTCAAAATCGCCACGTCATTGGGGTAAGCGCGCTTTAGCCTTGCGAGCATTTCATGGGCGGCGTTGGGCTGTTTGTCTTCTAAGTCTTTGCGTCTGGCGTCGTAAAAAGCGTGAACTTTTTGAGGATTAGCCGTGTAGCCTTCTACAGAACACACTTCCATAACGTCGTATTCTTCCCACAAGCCTCCCGCGTCTCGGAAGGTACGAATCCCACTTTCCGCGCTCAGACCCGCGCCGCTAATGCATACAATCTTTGCCATGTGGCCTCCTTTTAAAGGGTCACTACCGTTGCACCAAACCCGCCAAGGGTGGGTGGCGCGTCGGTAAAGCTTTTGACACTGGGGTGGGATTTTAAAAAGGTCTTGACCGCGTACGCGAGCTTCCCCGTCCCAATCCCATGGTACACAAGCACCTCATCAAAACCGTGAATCAGCGCGTCGGAGAGAAACTGGTCGAGTTTTTCCACCGCTTCTTCCCCACGCATCCCGTGTAAGTCTAGCTTAATCCCTCCGCGCCCAGTACGTTGGACGTCTATTTTTGTTTTAGAAGCTGGCTTGGGTGCGGGGTTTCCGCTACGTTTAATGGCGTGCAAGGGTACATGTAACGTAATGCCTTCGCATTCGATGATGGCTTTTTCTTTATTGAGGGCTTTGAGCACTCCCTTGGAGCGTCCGTATTTGATGGCGTCGCCTACATGTAAAGGTTCTTTTGCTTGCAAAGGCGGAGGTGTTGGTACGCGTTTTTTGGCCGCGTGGGCGTGATTGAGTGCCCGGTGGGCTTCTTTGGATTCGGTGGCGCGCACCGCTTCTTTGGCCGCGTCAATGGCCTTTTGATACTCCCGTTCTAACCCCGCTTCTTTGGCTTGATAGGAAAGCTCTAGGGCTTCTTCTTTTTCAATCAACCGTTCGCTTAAGCGCTTAGCGCGGCTCTCTTCTTCTTCCATGGTGCGCAGTTTTCGCTTCATAGAAAGTTCCAAATCAATATTTTTTTGGATGAGGTCATTGAGGTTTTCTTTGTCTTCGCCATAGAGCACCTTCGCTTTACCGATGAGCGATGCGGGGATGCCATAGCGAAGTGCCGTCTCAAAGGCATAACTTTTTCCGATGGTACCGTGCAAAAAATCATAAGTGGGGCGTTGGTTTTTTTCATCATACAACGCCGCTAACAACTCCACCCGTTCATCCGTCGCCAAAAGAGAAGCAAGACGTTTGTGGTGCGTGGTGATGACAAGCTTCGCCCCTTGGGCCATGAGTTGGTCGATGAGCACTTTAAATAAACTCGCCGCTTCGTCCGCGTCGGTTCCTAGTTCAATCTCATCTACCCCCACCAAGGTCGTCCCTTTTTTCCCAAACAAGCTACTAAAATGCACCATGCGCCCTGCAAAGGTAGAGATGTCGTTTTTCACATTTTGCGGGTCTTCGATGATGGCTTCGATGTGTTTAAAAGACCCGATGCTTGATTGTGCCGCGCTTAAAGGCAGAGGCAAAAGGTATTTGGCCATCAACACCGCACTGAGGATGGACTTTAGCAACATGGTTTTTCCACCCGCGTTCACGCCCGTGACCATCAACACACTGCCTTGAAAGTTTACATGTAAGGGTTTGGGGTCGTGCATGGCAGGGTGTTTGAAGCCTGAGAGTTTAATGGCTTCGCCTTTTCCTGGAAGTAAAAACTCCAAGTTGCGCGACTTGGCAAAACTAATGCGTGCATGGTAGGCGTCAAACCGGTCAAATGCCCCGTTGACGAATTTTAAAAAGGGTTGTTTTTTGGTAAATTCGGCGCTGATTTTTTTGCAATATTCCAGTACCACGCTTTCATAATCATCCAAAAGCGCGCTTTCACGTTTTTTGAGTCCTTCGATGGATTCGGGCACCACATAAAAAAACCCGCTCGTACTGCGGCCAATCACGGCGCCTTTGAGCACATGGTTAAACCCGCCTCGCACCAACAAGGCTTCTTGGGAGTGCAATAAATGCACTTGGTGGTCTACCAAATAAGGTTCAAGACGTTTGGTGGAAAGAAGTTGGCGAAACTGACTTTGGAGTTGGTTTTTGACCTCACTCATAGCCTGTTTTATCTGCGTAAAGCGTGGGTCGATGCTCTCATTCAACTCGCCAGAATCCCTAAACCACTCGCTAATCTCCTCAACACTAGGAGGCACGAGGATAGAAGCAATCCACTCCCCAAGACGCCCTTCAAAAGGTTGACGCCCCAAAAGGCGAAAGTAGCGAATGATTTTTACAAACTCCGCAATCTCCCCAAGGCGCAAAATCCCTTGCTTGGTCAAATGCACCAACGGCGTGTCGAGGTTTGCTACAGCAGGGGGTGCAGGGTAGAGGTAGGTTTGAAGCTGGGAAATCATTTCAAAATGAAGCTTAGAATCCCCTTCCAAAAAAATCGGTTTTTCACGGGCTAAAAAGGCTTGATACTCCCCAAGGTAACCCTCAAGGTCAAGCCGGCTAAAGAGGTCACTCACTCGCTTGCCACCTCACAATCTTGCAAGGGGATGATGACCCCGCGAATCTCACGCGCGCTCCCTTTGGCTACAAAAGAGGCAGTGCCATTTTCATAGGAAAAGCGCGTCCCGTCCACTAAAACGCCCTTACATGTAAGGGTTCCGCCTTGGGAAAAATGGTTGATTTTTTCACGGTTGTGTAATTGTTGCTTGGAAGAAAAAGAGTGGTAAAGCATGCCTAGGACAACCAAGCTTGCAACAACTCCCATAATACCCCATTTCACTTTTGGCGCAATGGTTTCTTTGTCGATCATCAGCAGTGCTACGACCACCAACAGTAACACTAAAAAAGCAATTATTTGCATGGACATTTTCCTCGTAGTTGGTAGGTAATATCCCCTGCCCCAAAGCCAATCACCAAGCCCCGAGAAAGTAAGGTATGTTGTTCGTCCCCTAGCACAAGCGCCTCTTCTTGGCGCATCACATGGGAAGCGAAGTGCGGCGCATAACACGCAAACTCTTTTTCAAAATCAATAAACCGCTCCGCTTCGCCCGCCGACCACACGGGCAAAATCACCAATTCATCCACCCCCTCAAAACACGCCTTAAAGGCTTCAAGGTTGTCCACCGTGCGAGAGTATTTGTGCGGTTGCCAAATGGCTGTAACCCGCTCAAGACCCATGGCTTTAGCGTAGGTTTTGGCCGAAGCTAAGGTGGCTTTGATTTCTGTGGGGTGATGGGCATAATCATCAATCAGCGCAAACTCCCCATCCACACGTAAAATATCAAAGCGTTTTTTGATGCCCCGAAAGTTTTTAAGCTTTTCGCGCACGGTTTCGATGTCGTATTCTGTCAAGCTCGCCAAAATGGCCAAAGACGCATCCAGAGCGATATGTTCCCCAATGCCCCACACTTCAAACGTGCCCAAATCTTTCAAGTTAAAGCGCGTAAAGGGTTCACTGTGACGAATCACTGTCGTGAGGTCTTTGATGTCTTTACTAGGGTACAAACGAATGGCTTCTAGCCCTTCAAGGCTTCCAAGATACGGGTCTTCCGCGTTAATAACCCGCAACGAAGCGCTCTCTAAAAAACGGCGATACGCCCCGTAAAAGCGCTCGTAATCGTAGTTGTAATATTCCATGTGTTCAGGTTCAGCATTGGTCACAACCGCTACGTAAGGGTTGGAGTTTAAGAAACTTTCATCACTCTCATCCGCTTCAAAAATAACGTTTTTGCCTTCTTTGTAGACCATGTTGGTGCCAAATTGCTTTGATTCAGCCCCGATAATCACACTGCCTTCTACCATAGACGCTAGCATCGCACTCGTGGTACTTTTCCCGTGGGCTCCTGCTACGGAAAAGACCCGTCTTTCTTTTAAGATAAACAGCAACGCTTCTTTTCGCGAAACAATCAACTTGCCCTGACGTCTTGCTTCGACCATTTCCACATTGTCTGGCTTAATCACCGCCGAATAGACCACATAATCTTGGTCCGCAATCATCGCTTTGTCGTGGGGCACGCACAACTGAATGCCCTCTTTTTGCAAGGCATCAGTGATGGTTGTTTGCTTGATGTCTGAGCCTGTAATATGGTGGCCTTGTTGTTTTAAAAATCGCGCTAGTGCTGAGAGTCCGATGCCGCCGATGCCAATAAAATGTACTTTTTTCACGCCCACCCTTTTAAGAAATCTCGTAGCCGCAGTAATGCTTCTTCTACGCGCGCAGGGGTTTCAACCAACGCTATGCGTACGTAAGCATGTCCCATTCCACCGCGTCCTAGATAGCCTCCAGGCAATACTTTAACCCCTTTGGCTTCATATAATCCTTTGGCAAAGGCTTCCCCGTCCCTTACATGTAACCATAGATAAAAGGTTGCCTCCGAGGGCGCAACACCTAAAATCTCCTGTGCTAGCGCCATGTTTTGCGCGTACAACCCGCGGGCGTGCTCTACGTGGGCTTCGTCTTCCCACGCTTTGATGGCCGCCATTTGTAGGGGCAAAGGCGAAGCACATCCCACGTAAGTGCGGTACTTGGCATAGCCACTTAAAATCGCCTCATCCCCTGCGATAAACCCCGAACGAAGTCCCGGAGCGCAACTGCGCTTAGAGATGGAGTTCACCACCAAGGTGTTGCGGTAGGTGGTATTGCCAACAGCCCTAGCCGCTTCAAGCAGTGAAGGAGGTGGCGTGGTGGTGTAGATTTCACTGTAGCATTCATCGTTAAGAACAATTACGTTTTGTTCGCTCGCCAAGCGCGCCCAAGGTTTCAACGCTTCAAGGTCCATGACCCGTGCTGTAGGATTAGAAGGGGAGTTTAATATAATCAAATCGCACGCTTTGAGTGCGCCAGGGTCACACACAGGCAAAAAATCGTTTTCTTCGTGCAACTCCAAATGCACCACCCGCGCACGCGACGCGATGGCCGCGCCTTCGTAAATCTGATAAAAAGGATTCACAAACCCCATCACGGGATTAGGCACATCAAACAACGCGTATTGAGGGAAATTAAACAGCACTTCGCGGGTGCCAAAGGTGGGCAAGAGCATCTCTTTTTCAAGGGGGACGCCAAAGCGACGTTGCATGAATCCGCGCTGGGCTTCTCGCAGGGCATCTTCACCCGCAGTTTTAGGGTATTTATTGAGCAATGAAGCATTCTTTGCCAAAGCCTCTTGAATAAAATCTGGCGTGGGAAACTGCGGCTCGCCAACGGTTAACGCAATGGGTGAAAGGTCGCATTGATGGGTGGATGTGCTTAAAAGATGGTCAAGTTTTTCAAAGGGGTAGGGTTCAAAATGCATGGTTTTCCTTACATGTAACAAAAGGGATAGTATACCTTTTCCTCTCTTAAGTCGTGCTCTTTTTGTCCGTCCCATATTGTGTAAATCTCTACTATTTTAATCATTTTCGCATACGTTTTTCACGAGAAGTCTTAATAAAAGAATAGCTTTAAAAAGTTAATGCTATACTCCGAACATTAAATTATCACAAAAATATTTTATATTAAGGATTCTATGTGGGCAAATACTTCGTGGTACTCGCGCTACTTCCTTTGTGCCTGTGGGCCAACATCAATCAACGGTTCATTAACCCCGCCAACTGCCAAGCCTGTCACCCAGAACATGTTTCCCAGTGGGAAACTTCTTGGCATGCTAATTCCCATGAAGATAAAAACCCGCTCTATCAAGCCGCCATCACCCATGTGCAAAAAAGCACCTACCAAACACGCGCCGAGGTTACCATTGGTTGCGCCAAATGCCACAA
>JACUTV010000225.1 GCA_014859645.1 Campylobacterales bacterium | reverse complement strand
TCTCTTCAACCCTATACTGGCACTGTTTATGTGGGCCTTATCGAGAACCCGAGCTACGTTGCAGGAGCAGGTGGAGCCAATCAAGCCTTATGTGATGGCGCGCAAACATCATCTCCCCAAGCTGTCGTTTTCAATGGCGAAACACAAAAAACCATCGGATTCTCTTACCCTGAGGCCCACAAGGGTCTTGGCTTTAAAGTAAGCTTTGGCGAAGAGGGTAACTTGCAACATGTTTGCTCCCGCGACCCTGGTGGTTTTGCTGTGCGTCCTGCCTCTTACACTTTTGAAACAGACTCCAACCTTTTCGGGGGAGATACTTACACATTAACCATTAAAGTTGAAGACACAGGCAACAATCCAACAACATACTACACCCAATCTAGCAATAAGATTGATGCTAAGATGGAGCTTGACGTACCTGCAGGATGCGCATTGCCTGCTTGGAATCAACCCATACCACTCACAGGAGCTTTTATTAACGGGACATTAACATACCTCTCTTTTAGCTACTCCAATGTAGGCGATATAAAAGTTACAGTCGAAGATGAAGACTGGACCAGTGTAGACCAAGGGAGCGTGAACGGAAAAGGGTATGATGATTGTATTGTCGGCAGTTATAGCAACGTACCCGCTGGAGGAAAAGTGGGGTGTAATGTCAGCAAAGAAGAAACTTTCTCTTTCGTAGCTACGAAATTTGAAAACACCGCCTCTTTTATTAATGCACAACCATTTTACTACACGTCAGGAGGCAATGGCGTCAGTCCAACCCTACAGATTAGCACACAAGCCCTCTTAAGTGATGACACTGTTGCCACCAACTATACGCAAAGCTGTTTTGCAAATAACATCAACACCGATCTTACTCTTGCTGTTGCGCCCCAAACCCTCAAAGACATCATCGCTTATCTTCCTGATAACAACACCCTTGTGGCAAATAATGAAGATGTGACGATTTCTACACTTGAAAATGAATTCAACGCAGGCATGGCCGATGTGCGTATCTTTTTTAATTTTTCCCGTCAAGTAAACACTACCCATGAACCTTTCCGAATTTTTCTCGGAGATTTTAACGTAACATCAATTGCAGATAGTAGCGGTTTGACTGGGGTTGATTTTGATCGCACGCTCAACGTGGACCACAACGCCACTTTCTACTACGGACGCGTTCATGCACCCGATCAGCGTTTTTGGGGAAAAAGTGGGGCGGCAAGGGTGCATTATGAAGTGTACTGCAAAGATTGCAATCGTACAGACTTTAATGCTACAGGAACGGCGAGTCCCGACACGCTCTATTGGTTTCAAAATGATTTTCATGATAATTTAGCAGATGGCAATGTAACGCTTTTTAATTCCGTAGGAAATGTAAGATTTAGCAATGCAAACTACGGTGCCGCTCCAGCAACTGCCCAAACAACCGCTGTAGCAAATGGTTTAGAAACACAAAATCTCATCATCAACCAAACCCCCTACACCGACCGTATTCGCTTCACGCCATCTTCGTGGCTCATTCACGACCCTTTCGATTCAAACGCTA
>JACUTV010000093.1 GCA_014859645.1 Campylobacterales bacterium | reverse complement strand
CTCAACGAAGGTTTCAACGGCGTGCGTGGCCGCGTGGAAAGTCGCGCACCGAGACATTTTCGTGAAGCCCTAGGACAAATGGCAAACTTTTTAGGCATCTTACAAAGCGAATGGGCGGGTGCCCAAGCCTTTAGCTCCTTTGACACCTACCTTGCCCCTTATGTGTTTAAAGACCAACTAAGCTACAAAGAAGTGAAAAAAGCGGTACGTAGTTTCATCTACAACCTTAACGTTCCTGCCCGCTGGGGACAAAGTCCCTTCACCAACGTCACCATCGACTGGAGCGTGCCTGAGGATTTGCGCAACCAACATCCCACCGCCCAAGACATCCACCTTTTCAAGGGCATCCAAGACCCACTTCTTCAAGAAGAAGCAAAAACTCGCGGGGCCAAAACCCTTGACGCGCTCACTTACGGCCATTTTCAGCCCGAAATGAACCTCATTAACCGTGCCTTTTACGAAGTCATGACCGAAGGCGATAAAACAGGGCAACCCTTTACCTTTCCCATCCCCACGGTCAATATCACCGAAGATTTTGATTGGTACGGGGAAAATACCGACTTGTTGTTTGAAAACACCGCCAAAATTGGTTCTTCCTATTTTCAAAACTTCATCGGAAGCCAGTACTTGCGTGACCCCGAATCAGGCCAATTGGTCGAAAATCCCAAAGCCTATAAGCCTGGTCACGTACGTAGCATGTGCTGCCGCTTACAGCTAGACTTGCGCGAACTCTTAAAACGCGGCGGCGGGCTTTTTGGGAGTGCGGAGATGACAGGAAGCATCGGGGTAGTCACCCTCAACCTCGCGCGCCTTGGGTACTTGCACAAGGGCGACAAAGACGGCTTGTACCTACGCCTCAACGAACTTTTGGAGATGGCAAAATCTACCCTAGAGAAAAAGCGTGTCTTTGTGCAAACCATGTACGACCGCGGTCTTTACCCCTACACGGCGCGCTATTTGCCAGGCTTTAACAACCATTTTTCAACCATCGGCATCAACGGCATGAATGAAATGATTCGCAACTTTACCCACGGTGAGCACGACATCACCAGCCGTTTTGGCGACACTTTTGCCTTAGAAATGCTTGCGTACCTGCGCGACAAAATCCGTGGTTACCAAGAAGAAACGGGCAATTTGTACAACCTCGAAGCCACGCCAGCTGAAGGCACCACGTACCGTTTTGCCAAAGAAGACAAAAAACGCTACGCCGACATCATCCAAGCAGGCAATGGAAAAAATGTCTATTACACCAACTCGTCTCAACTTCCTGCTGATTATACCGATGATCCTTTCGAGGCACTGGACATGCAAGATGAACTCCAATGCGCCTACACAGGAGGAACGGTTTTACACCTTTACATGAAAGAGCGCATCAGCTCTGCCGAAGCGTGCCGACGGTTGATTAAAAATGTGATTAGTAATTACCGCATGCCTTACATCACCATCACCCCTGTCTTTTCTGTGTGTGAAAAACACGGGTACATTAGCGGCGAACATGAATTTTGCCCCATGTGCGACGAAGAATTGTTAAAAGAACATCAAGAAACCCAAAGGAGAGAACATGAACAAGCAACTGCCTAAAGAGTTGGAAGAAAAACGTACACGTTGCATGGTTTACACCCGTGTCATGGGCTACCACCGCCCTGTCGAGAGTTTTAACATCGGCAAAAAAGGGGAACACCGCCAACGAGTGAAGTTTGCCGAACCTGCCAGATAACCCCATCTTCGACATCACCCGCTTTACGACCACCGACTTTCCAGACCGCCTTGCGTGCGTGGTCTGGTTTAGTGGGTGCAACATGCGCTGTCCTTATTGCTACAATCCTAACATCGTGCGCGAAAAAGGCACCTTGTGCGAATCAGATCTCTTTGATTTTTTGCGCTTGCGCCAAGGCAAGCTCGAAGGCGTTGTGCTAAGCGGCGGGGAATGCACTTTATATCCCCACCTTCACGACCTTTGTGAAACCATCAAAGCCATGGGATTTGAAATCAAACTTGACACCAACGGCACCAAACCCGCACGCATCCGCGCGCTTGTGGAAGAGGGACTTGTGGACTACGTCGCGTTAGATTTTAAAGCACCCCAGCACCTGTTCAAATCCCTCACCGGCTCGGCGGAATACGACGCTTTTCATGAAAGCTTGACGTACCTCATTGAGGCAGATGTGAGCTTTGAAGTGCGCACCACCGTGCATCCTGACCTTTTACATGTAAAGGATATTAACGCCATGATTGAAGAACTTCATGGGTTAGGCTACAAGGGGACGTATTACCTTCAGCACTATTTACATGTAGAGCCCACCCTTGGCAAAACAGCTCCGCCTTCTAAGGCTTTTGCGCTAGAATCCCTCATCCACCCCATTCCTGTTCGCTTACGCAATTTTTAACCCAAATTTCGATAGGCTTCGCTAAATTTTTACGCGTTTTTACGCCAAGGAATTCCCATGAACCAACCTATCCTTCACTTAGCTTCTAGTTGCCTTGAATGCAAAAAACCCAAATGCCGCCCTGGCTGTCCCATCAATACGCCCATCCCGCAGATGATTCGTCTTTTTTTGGATGGCAACATTCAAGAAGCAGGGCAATTGCTCTTTGAAAATAATCCTCTCTCCATTATCTGTTCACTGGTGTGTCCCCATGAAAAGCACTGCGAAGGGCATTGTATTCTCAACAAAAAAGGTTCGCCCGTGAGCGTGGGTGCCATTGAGCACTATATTTCAAGCAATTTTCTCGCCCGCACTACCCTAAAAAAATCTCAACCCAATGGCCGCCATGTGGCCATCATCGGCAGTGGGCCTGCGGGCATGGGGCTGGCATTTTTGCTCGCACTTAAAGGGTATGGGATTACTATTTACGACAAAAATGACAAAGTTGGCGGGGTGCTTCGTTATGGGATTCCTGATTTTAGGCTCGATAAAACCCTGATAGATGCCCTCGCAGAGAAGCTCAAATCTTTGGGCGTAAAGATTCGCCCCAACACCACCGTTGGTAAAAACCTTACCATCGACAACCTCTTCCGCGATGGGTTTGACGCCGTGTTCATCGGCACAGGCGTGTGGGCACCCAAAGCCCTAGACATCAAAGGTGAAAGCCTCGGGCACGTGCATTTTGCTATTGATTACCTCAAAAATCCTGACGTGCACGACTTGGGCGAAAAAGTCATCGTCTTGGGCGCAGGAAACGTGGCCATGGACGTGGCACGCACGGCCGTGCGCAAAGGCGCCAAAGAAGTGCGCGTCATGTACCGCAAAGGCGAGGAGGAGATGCCCGCGTCCAAGCATGAGATTCAATGTACCAAACTTGATGGGGTACTATTTGATTTTTACCGCACCCCTGAGGAAATCACGCCCGAGGGTGTACGCTTTACATGTAAGGGTGAAGCGGGGTTTGAAAGTGCCACAAGCGTACTTGTAGCCATCAGCCAAAACCCGCGAGATGTGATTGTGAGCAACAACAAAGGCATCGACGTTGACCCGCGCGGACTCATCGTCACCGACGACAGCGGGCGCACCACCCACGCGGGTGTTTTTGCTTCGGGCGACGTGGTCACGGGCGCGCGTACCGTGGTCGAAGCGGTAGCCTTTTCCAAGCGGGTAGCCGAAGCGATTGAAGCATTTATTGCGCACAAAGGAGACGTGTAGTTCTGCCCCATGTGCGCCAAAAATTACATTAGGCCAAAAACTCCACCGTCTTCAAATGCTTAAGAAGGCATCATAAAACAGACGTAAGCATCTTGATGCTCAAAATCATGAGTAAAAGGGCAAAAATCTTTTTGAGTTTTCCCACGGGGAGACTGTGGGCCATTTTCGCCCCATACGGCGCGGTAAAATAACTCACTAGTGAAATCAGCACCACCGCAGGAATGTAGACAAATCCCGCCGTCATGGACGCTTCACTTGGGTGCAAATAGCCATTAAACACATAACCCAGCGTCCCTGCGATGGAAAGAGGAAAACCAATAGCCGCAGAAGTTGCGATAGCCCGTTTAACTTCCACATTTTGCCAGACCAAAAATGGCACGGTTAAAGAACCGCCGCCGATGGAAACCAGCGCCGAAATCACCCCGATAAACCCACCGCCGCCAAAAAGGGCAGGGCGAGGTAAAAGTCCGCGGCCTGGTTTTGGTTTTTTATCTAACGCCATCTGAATGGAAACGTAGCCCATAAACACCGCAAAAAAGAGTGCGAGGTGCGAGGACTGCATCCACGTGGCTAAAAAGGTCGCCGCAAAGGTGCCCACAATCACCCCGCCTGCCATCACTTTGACAATGTCCCACTCCACAGCACCGCGCTTGTGGTGCGCACGCATGCTCGCAAAGGAGGTAAAAACGATGGACGCCATGGAGGTGCCTAGCGCCAAATGCACGACATTTTCCACCGCGACCCCTTGGGCAAGAAAAATAGCCGTCAGCACAGGCACCATAATGCCCCCGCCGCCAATGCCTAGCAATCCTGCCATAAAACCAACCACCGCACCCAACACCAAAAAGGCGATTATCCATTCTAAGCCCACGGGAACCCTTTACATGTAAGAAATAAAAGCATTATTGTAACGCAATCTTTGAAGGAGAAGCATACCCCTGATTTTTCTTCCCTCTTAGCAAACTTCGTGTACAATACTCCGAAAATAATACAGGGAGTTTTTATGGAACGCAAACGTATTTATAACCCCAATTCCACCGAAAGTCTCGGTGATCGCAAAATCTTTGGCGGCAATCCGCACGGCATTTTAAACTTTACCAAAGCCAAATACACGTGGGCGCTGAAACTCTGGGACTACATGGAAGGAAACACGTGGTTTCCCAAAGAAGTGGACACTACCAAAGACGTACTTGACTACAGCCGCAACCTCACCGACGCGGAAAAACGCATGTACGACCTCGTGTGGTCGCAACTCATCAGCATGGACAGCTTCCAAACCAACAACCTTGCAGACAACATCAACCCGTACATCACAGCGCCCGAGATTAACGCGTGCCTCGCCCGCCAAGCGTATGAAGAAGCCAACCATTCCAAATCCTACGCGGTCATGGTGGAAGCCATTTGTGACAACACTGACCTCATTTACGAGATGGAAAAACACGACGAGGTGTTGCGCCGCAAAAACGACTACATCTCTAGCGTGTATGAAGAACTTGCCGGCGATGTGACGGATGAAAAACTTGTCCTTGCCATGTTTGCCAACCAAATCCTAGAGGGCATTTACTTTTACTCAGGCTTCACCGCCATCTACGCCCTTGCGCGTGCGGGACGGATGCTAGGAAGTGCGCAGATGATTCGCTTTATCCAACGGGATGAAATCACCCACTTGTTGCTCTTTCAAAACATGATTAACTCCGTGCAAAAAGAACGCCCCGACCTTTTTACGCCCGAACTCAAAGCCAAAGTGGTCGAGATGTTCAAAAAAGCGGGGGATTTGGAAATCGAATGGGGCAAGTACATCACCCAAAACCAAATCATGGGTTTCACCGATGACATCATTGAAGAATACATCCACTACCTCATCGACGACCGCTTACGTGCCGTGGGGTTTGAGAAAATCTACGGTGCCCAACACCCCATCAAATGGGTCGATGATTTTTCCAAATTTAACGACCAAAAGACCAACTTCTTTGAAGGCAACGTGACCAACTACAGCAAAGGAAGCTTGTCGTTTGATGACTTCTAGTCTGCCCCTACACACGCTAAGTTTTGCCTACCAAGAGCGGCCTTGGGAGGAAAACTTGGCCACACTACTTGGCTTATTTGAACGCGCTTTGCCCCATTCTTTGAGCCTTGCCCCAGAACTGTGCCTCACGGGGTACGCCTATACGCGCATGGAAGAAGCGGCTGCTTTTAGCCAACACGCCCTTGAAATACTTCAAGAGGCTTCCTTACACAAAGCCCTTGGCCTTACATGTATCGTCCAAACACCCCAAGGCTTTGCCAACCGTTTTCACCTCTTTAGCGACGGTGCCCTTGTGCACACCCAAGACAAGGCCAAACTCTTTCCCTTGGGAGACGAGCCTGCCCATTTTGTCGCGGGAAGCACCGAGGCCATCGCCCCGTTTACGTGGCAAGGCGTGCGCCTGGGCGTACTGATTTGTTTTGAGCTACGGTTTCCTCTGTTGTGGGAACAACTCAAAGGGGTCGAAGTGTTGCTTGTACCTGCTTTTTGGGGGAAAGAGCGAAAAAAACACTTTGAAACCCTCTGCGAAGCCCTTGCTATCGTTAACCAATGCTACGTGGTTGCCACCAATGCAATGGATGAACACATGGCGGCGGGCAGTGCGCTCATCGACCCTTTTGGCGTAACCGTGCGTGACGACACCCACGCCTTGCTTACATGCAACGCCACCGACAAACCCCTCCAGACCATGCGACGCTATATCAACATAGGACTTTCATGCCCTTCCAGCAAAAATTAAGACTGCACAAAAGTCACAACCTTGCCACCTCTCTTGCGGACCACATTCTCCTTGACCCGCCCATTTTTGAAGCCTTTGCCACCACGGAGCGCGAACTGTTTGTGCCCCAAGGCATGCGCCACAATGCGTATACCCTTGACGCCCTTCCTTTAGCGGGAAACCAGTGGATAAGCTCTCCACTCACAGTTGCTAAAATGACCCAAGCCCTAGAGCCTCTGGGCGTTGACGCGGTACTGGAAATTGGATGCGGGAGCGGCTACCAAGCGGCGATTTTAAGCAAGATTGTGCGACGGGTGTTTACCATTGAGCGGATTGAAAAACTCTTGCGTGAAGCCAAACTGCGCTTTGACACCCTGGGGATTCGCAACATTCACGCGCGATTTGATGATGGACAACGGGGATGGCGTGACTATGCACCCTATGAGCGCATTTTATTTTCTGCTTCTACGCCCAAAGTACCAGCATTGCTGTTTGACCAACTCAAAGAAGGCGGCGTGCTGATTGCGCCCATTGAGCAAGGGGAGAAGCAAATCATTACGCGATTTATGAAGTGTAAGGGGACTATTCGTGAAGAGAAGGTAGGAGAGTGTTGGTTTGTCCCCGTGCAAGACGGGGTTATTCGCTAAGCGCGCCGAAAAGGACGCACCGCCAACGAAAGCACAAACCGAATAATAACCAATACCGCATAAAGCACAAACGTATACACGATGGGGTGCCATGGCATCGTGTGACTTCCAAGATTGGCCAGATGCGTAAGCGGCGCGCTAAGCCACCTGTCCATGTGCATCCCTAATGCCAAAATCCCAAACAAACCGAAAAAAAAGACCACCTCGCGCAGGATGTGTCGCATTTCACCACCTTGTATTTTTTGGTTGTATTCTTGTCTCAATCCTTAGGGAGAAAGATTGAAAAAATAATACGGTTTTAGCACGGGTCATTTTAACCAAGAAAAGTAAGGGATCGGTAAACGACCCCTACTTTTTTGTATTATTTTTTCGCATCTTTATTGTAACGGAAGTAAATATGGGTTGCCATATCTTTGGGATGGTAGCGCATCCCTTTGTTCTCGATGCGTTTTAAGGTTTCACTCATGACCTCATGGTGGCCTCCCGAGGACTGAAATCCTTCACGCAATGAAAGCAACTCCATCTCTAGTTCCTGTAAACTGTAGGTGTTGAGTGGCGGACCTTTCTTTTCCGCATTGCCCTCGGCCATGGCACCGTGACACTTGGCGCACATTTGCTCATACACTTGTGCTGTGCTGTATTTTCGGTACCCTTTCTCGTCCACTTCCGTAGCCGCAGTAGGGTTAAAACTGATGTAGATGTACCGCGCCATGTCATCAGGATGATAGCGTATCCCTTTTTCAACAATCTTTTTTTGATTGTGCTCCATAATCTCATGGTCACTTCCCGAAGACTGGTTTGTGGCCGTGAGGTTAAATAACTCGTAGGAAAGGGCATTTACTGGCATCGTATTAAGAGGGGGTGCTTTTTTATCTGGCACTCCTTGCGCTTTTTCTCCATGACAGTGGGCGCAGGTTTGTTGGTAGATTTCTTCCATGCTCACCATCTGCCCCCACGCCAAAGAACTCCCCAAAAGAAGTCCAACAAGTGCTGTTTTCACCAACGGAGAGGTTCCGTTTCGCGTCATTTTACATGTTTTCATGGCGTTACGCTCGCCCTTTGAGCATGCCGTAAAAGTACATGGGCTTAAGCATGTAAACTTTCATTATCCACCACAACCAACGCTCTTTTGTGGGGTCTAGCATTGGGAAAGAAGGGGTAGGTTTGCCACTCCAGTCAAACTCTGCCATCATGACAGTGCCAATGCCTGTCACCAAAGGACACACGGTGTAGCCCCCATACTTGGCCTTAGGTTCTTTGCCGTTCATGACGGAGATGAGGTTATCGGCACACACGTTATACTGCATACGCACCGACCCTCCTGTTTTTCCCATAGGAATCCCCGCCACGTCGCCCAGGGCAAAAACGTTGGGGTAGCGGTAATGTTGCAAGGTTTCTTTTTCCACTTCTACCCAACCTCCCGCAGCCGCACTTCCCCGTTGCCACGCCAAAGAGGAGTTTCTCACCGCGTCTGGAGCTGTCATAGGAGGCGTTACATGTAAGAAGTCGTAAGGCACTTCCACTTGCTTCGCTTGGGGAATCATTTCAAATTCTTCCAAGTCTTCGTCCCATTCTCCCTTGACAAGGTAGTGATGGTCAAAAGTGGCGATTTTTTTACTTGCATCTACCGCAATAAGATTGTGGCGATAGTTCCACTTCATGTCGCGCGCTTCGTACTGTTTCACGATAGCATCATGGTATTCGGGAACATCAAACATGAGCCCGCCATTGGGATAAAATGTAAGGGTTGCATTCTCGCGTGCGTTGGCTTCTTTCAAGCGGTCATGGGTAAGGTACATAATCTTCTTGGGTGCACCGCCGCATTTGATGGGCGTATTGGGGTGAGAAAACACACCTGCTACTTTTTGGCCTGATTTGGC
>JACUTV010000092.1 GCA_014859645.1 Campylobacterales bacterium | reverse complement strand
TTTATTAGCATGAATATCGCCTTTGTAAATATCGCATTTCTTGTTAAATTACAATCTATTCAAACTATGCATATTAAGTTTAAAACCTTGTCGAGCCATAGGTTTTCTTCTAGAATTTAATTTATCATTAGTTATTATACTTTTTAAGAAATTATTTTAATATAAGATATGCCTCAATAGAATAAACTGATTTATTGGATAAATACTCAATGGGAAACATTTATAAATTTAACCTACCAACCAATCCCCCGATTGAACAAAATAAAATTATTAATATTCCCACAATGCCTACTTTGAATTCCAAAGTTGGATCTTCTAAATACAATACTTTTATTTTGTTAAAAGAGATAAGTTCTGGCGGAGAAGGGGTTATTTACAGCACCACTATACCCTCTTTGGTTTGTAAAATTTATCACAAAGACAAACTAACAATCTCTAGAAAAAATAAAATAGAATTAATGATTACGAGAAGAATACAAACAGCGGGGATTTGCTGGCCCGTGGATTTTGTAACATTTAATGGAGTATTTGTTGGATATCTAATGCCTTTTGCGCAGGGAAAGCCAATTCAAACGACAGTATTTACCAAACCAGCGTTATTGAGAAATTTTCCATCCTGGAACAGAGGCGACTTAGCGGATTTAGCAATTTCATTTACGGAAAAAATTAATGTTCTTCATTCATATAATATTATTGTTGGGGATATTAATCCGTTAAATGTTTTAGTTGATAAAGATAAAAATCTATATTTTGTCGACACAGACAGTTATCAGGTGGAAAATTTTCCTTGCCCTGTTGGCACTATTAATTTTACTGCGCCCGAAATTCAAGGAAGGGATTATGGTAAATTTTTAAGAACAAAAGAACATGAATTTTTTGCAGTTGCAACAATGATATTTATGATTTTATTCCCAGGAAAATCACCCTACTCACAACAGGGAGGGGGAATGCCAGGGGAAAATATTCGCAATAAAAACTTTCCTTATCGTTGCGATAACGAATCTGACGGAATACCTCCTGAGGGATCTTGGGGATTCATATGGGCAAATTTAACTAAGAATCTTCGAAAGGCTTTTTGCGAGACTTTCAGGCAGGATAACAGAAAAACGCCAGATGAATGGAAAAAATTGCTTCAAGGATATGCGTGGGCTATTGGCAAGGGTTATATTTCAGATGAACTATTTCCATTAACATATAAAATAATTGATCCAATTGATGCAAAATGTGGAGAATGTGGTTCAAATGAAATAGCCAGTAAACCATGGATTAGAAAATTACAAAGTCAAAATAAGAGTTTTTTATGTGGGCAGTGTCGCAAAAAAATTAGACTACAGAAATTAGTTAAAATTAGTCTACAAGAACAAAAAAAGATTGCAACACCACCTTACAATAAGCCAACTAGCACAAACTATAAGCAATCCACTCGGCCTAGCTACAACTACAATATCCAGCATCAGTCCACCATCCCCGCACATCAACAAAGGGCACCTCAAAATTACAATACAAACAATAGTAATGCAAATATTTCTCACCCTAAAAAACCTAATGCATATCGAAAAATTATAAATTTTACATTTTTCCCATTGAAGATTTCATATTATATTGTTCGAGAATTAATTGAATCTGCACTATACTTCCTCGCTGTTGGTTTTCATGCAGCGGTTATTATTTTTGCTATTTTTATAGTTTCTGCTTTACTGAAAAATTATTTATAGGAGTATCGTAATGGCTAACAATGAAGAATATCTCTTGAGGCAAGAAGAGCTTGTTGACAACCCAACTTCAAGAGTCCCCATATGCTTAGTATTAGATATTAGCGCCTCCATGAGTGGGGCGTCGCTCGATGAACTGCAAGAAGGTGTATCGATGTTTTTTAATGCTATTCGCTCAGATGAAATAGCCCGATATGCAGCAGAAATTGCAATTGTAACCTTTGGAGGCACTGTCAAAAAAGCTCTCGAATTTTATTCAATTGAGAGGCAAGAAATACCGATCTTCGAGGCAAATGGTGCCACCCCTATGGGTGAGGCTGTAGAGTTGGGCCTTAGTATGCTAGAACACAGGAAGTTGGAATACAAAAATGCAGGTGTTGACTACTACCAACCGTGGATGGTTATTATGACAGATGGCGCACCCACAGACAATATATCTAATGCGGTATCACAAATCACTGAGATGCTAAAGTTAAAAAAATTGACAATTTTTCCAATAGGAATAGGACAATATGCAAATCTTGACGTATTAGCACAACTCTCACCAGGACGCTCACCATTGAAATTAAAAGGGTTGAATTTTAAAGAGTTTTTCTTATGGCTTAGTAGATCTGTGTCAAAAGTTTCACAATCAATGCCTGGAGAAGAAATAAAATTAGACATTGAGGGATTAAAAGATTGGGCCACATTGTAAACAACAATAAGCAATCTTGGAAAATAGCTATTGCAAAAGTACAGGGAAAATTACATGCAGATAACGATACCCCCTGCCAAGACTTTGTGGGAAAATTAAAATCTAATGATGTGGTTTCGCTTGCACTTTCAGATGGGGCTGGCTCGAAACTGTATAGTCATATTGGGTCAGAGATTGTTGTAAAAAAAGCTCTAAGATTCATTAATTTAAATTTTGATTTTTTATATACACTTAGCGCATCAAAAGCTAGCAAATTAATTGTTGAACACATTATTACGTCCTTAAAAAAACAAGCTGAGAAACAAAATTTTACCACTAAGGAATACGCAGCTACGTTGCTTTTTGCCTCTGTAAAAAAAGATAAGTTTTTCCTAGGGCACCTTGGTGATGGCGTTCTTGGAATGTATGAAGATGACAGTTTCGTAATCATCTCAGAACCGCACAATAGTGAATATGCAAATGTTACATTTTTTATTACTGATAATAATGCTGATCAGAACCTGCATATTCAAAAAGGATTTTTAGAAAATAGAGCTCACACGATAGGATTTATCCTCATGTCTGATGGGACAGCCGAAAGTTTATACAATAAACAAAGTAAGCAGTTTGGCAATGGATGTAAAACATTTTTAAAATGGTTTTCTCGGACTTCGGCAACCAAAATGAATGCTATTTTGCAACAAAATTTAGAAGGTATTATTTCCAAAAAGACAACAGACGATTGTTCCATAGGATTAATGTTGCTTAGCAATCTCCAGAAGGAGAATGTTTTTCCATAAGTCAAAAACTCACTAATACTTCCCATGGAAATTCTCTTCACCTTCAAAGCACAGACAGATGATATCGAGTGAGGCACGTTACATGTAAGGCCAAGTGCTTTACATGTAAGGGTTGGCAACCCGTCAGGCTGCCATGCATCAAAATACCCTATTTCTATAATTGAAATGATTTCTCTTTCATCCACGTGATAAATACCCACTCCTTAGCGCACGCTCAGCCCCTCGTCGAGATAGCGGATGATGGGGTAGATAAAAAACTCGATAATACGCCGTTTGCCCACTTTAATCTCAGCGGTAACGCTCATGCCAGGCTCCAAACTTTTAGTTTTCCCCTCAACTTCCAAGGTGGTTTGCAAGGGGTCGATTTTGACTTCGTACACAGGCCCTAGCTTTTCATCTTCAATGGCATCATGGGCGATAGCAGTGACATTACCGTCGATAAAACCGTATTTTTGAAAGGTAAAAGTATCGATCTTCAAAGAAGCCGCCATGCCTTTAGCGATAAACCCGATATCTTGGTTAAGCACGGTCGCTCTGATGATGAGTGGGGCATTTTTGGGGATGATAGAAACAAGCTTTTCTGCAGGTGTTACAACGCCGCCCTCGGTATGCACAAGCAATTTTCCCACGTATCCGTCCAGTGGCGCGATGATTTGTTGTTGTTTGTTTTGAAAACGAATGGCATTGACCTCGGACTCTAATGCGCGCAATTCTTTTTCTTTTTCGATGCGCTGGGTGTGCCATTCGGAAAAAAGGCGTTCTTCGTAACTTTGGGCCTCTTTGCGCATTTCCTCGCATCGCTGGGAGGTTTCGGTGAGCTTATGGTGTGCCATAGTGAGTTGTTCTTGGAGATTTAGCAAAGCACTTTGAGTCGCCTCGTACTCTTTTTTGGCAATCAAATCCAATACCTCTTCCATGCGTGCTGCCTTAAGTTGCTCATAGTGCAATAGCCCTTCCATTCTAAGAACGTCAGACTTAGCACTTTGAAACTGTGCATCGGCTTGGGTCATTTTAGTGTGGTACTGGGCGCGTGTTTCTTTTAAGGTGTGGTATTGGCGTGCAAAAAGACTGTGTTGTTGAGGAATAATGTCCGTGTACATAGAAACATTGGGTGCAAAAGGGCGCTCTTCAACCAAAGCCTCCAGCCGCTGCAACTCCACCTCCAACACGGCCACATCTTTTTGCTTGGATTCCAAGCTTGTTTCTGTGACCGTCGGGTCAATTTGCATGAGCACTTGGCCTTTTTTAACCATCTCGCCTTCTTGGATAAAAATACCAGAAATAACCCCTGTTTCGATGGGTTGCAAGATTTTGATTTCGCCACTAGGCACTACCTTGCCCCTTGCGCTCACGACCACGTCTATCTTTCCAAAAGAGAGCCACAAGATTCCTACGCCAATCACCCCGACCACCAACCACAAGATGTTTCTACCCAAAGGATTAAGTGGTGCATCTTCTATCTCCACCAGCAACGGTTGAAATTCGTGGGCATCGTGTTTGTGTTGTTTTTTCATCGCGCGTGTTCCTGTTGTGTGGTTAAAAAGTGATAATATCCCTGTTTGGCCATGAGGACATCGTGACTTCCTTGTTCGACGATACTGCCCTTATCAAGCACAACAATCGTGTCGCAATCGCGCACAGTGCTTAGGCGATGGGCGATGATAAACATCGTTCTGCCTGTCTTGATGGCATTGAGGTTGTTTTGGATGATGGTTTCTGATTCGTAATCCAGCGCCGAAGTGGCTTCATCAAAGATGAGTAACTTGGGGTCACTCAACAAGGCTCTAGCAATAGCAATGCGCTGGCGCTGACCCCCTGAAAGAGAGGAACCTCGCTCGCCCACCATAGTGTCGTACCCCTCAGGCAGTTCACTCACAAACTCATCTGCCCCTGCTATTTTTGCCACGCGAATAATGCGGTCCATGGAAGCACCTGGCATTGCAAAAGCGATGTTCTCCTTGATAGAGCCGCTAAAGAGGTAGTTTTCTTGTAACACTACCCCAATGTTGTGCCGAAGCCACGCGGGGTTGGTGTGGCGAATGTCAACGCCATCAAGGTAAATAGCTCCTTCATGGGGAAGATAAAGGCGCTGAAGCAGTTTTGTTAAAGTGCTTTTCCCGCTTCCGCTTCGTCCGACCACACCGATGCTTTGCCCAGGCTTTACATGTAAAGAAAGTTGTTTTAAGATAAGCGGCCCATCGACAGCGTAACGAAAGGAGAGGTTATCAAACTTAATATCCCCTTCGACCTTAGGTAAAGTGATGGCTTTTTCGTGCATGTGTTCGGTGGGAGAGTTGAGGATATCTCCTAGTCTATCAACCGAAAGCAGTGCTTGCTGAAACTCATTCCAAAGCCCTACAAGACGCATGATGGGTGCACTAAATTGTCCTGCGAACATTTGAAACGCGATGAGTTGCCCGACGCTAAGTTTCCCCTCGACAACAAGACCCACTCCAAGGTACAAGATGCTTAAGGTCATGAGTTTTTGGAGTGCCGTGCTAATACCTGAGAGGATATTAGAGAGGTTGGTAAGGCGAAAGCCAGAAAGGACATATTTGCCCAAATAATCCTCCCAGCGCCGTTGCATACTGCCCTCAATAGCTAGAGATTTTACCGTTTGCATTCCCGTGACAGACTCAACAAGGTACGCGTTAGACTGGGCACCCATTTGAAACTTTTCTTCCAGCCGCTTGCGCAGTTGCGGGGTGATGAAAAAATACAACAAGGCAATCACCGCCACAAAGGCCATAGCAACAAGGGCAAGCTTCACACTATAAAGCATCATCATGGCGATAAAGACTACAGAAAAGAGCACGTCCAACAGCACCGTCACAGACTTATTGGCGATAAAATCGCGGATTTGGTCTAGCTCACGAACCCTGGCGATGATATTTCCCACTTTTCGCTTCTCAAAGTACACGAGTGGTAAAGAAATGAGATGGCGAAAGAGCCTCGCTCCCAAGCGCGCGTCGATTTTGGATGTGGTGTGGACAAAGAGATAGTTTCGCGCCAAATTCAGTAAAAAGTCAAACACAATCACCGCCGCAAAAGCCACGGCAATGACATTGAGTGTACTAAGGCTGTGATGCACCAAAACTTTATCTAACACAACCTGCGTAAAAAGTGGCGTAACAAGGCCAAAAAGTTGCACTACAAATGAAGCCAACAAAATCTCCCCGACGATGCGTTTATAGTGTAAAATCTGCCCATAAAACCACGCAAACCCGAACTTGATTTGGTCGGTCAGTATTTTGTGTTTTAAGATGAGCATTTTGGGCAAAAACGCTTCTTCAAACACAGCCACATCTTGCAAATAGGGTTCTTTTACCCCATCTTCATAAAGCAATACTTTGCCATTTTCACTATCTACTTTTAAAACCACGGCGTAACCGCCCTCGTTTTTTTGGACGATGCAGGGCAAAGGGTACTTAGCCAACTCGACCAATGTAAGGGTTTTAATCTTGGCTTTAAAGCCTTGTTCTTTGGCGATGCGCGTTAGTACTGCCAAAGAAGGTGTGGCTCCCTCTAGGGCGTGGCTACGAATGATAGCTTGCGTGTCGATGGGGATTTTATTGAGTTGTCCCACCACCTCTAGGGCGACTAAGGCGCTACGCATTGGAACTCCTTTTGGGCACGCAAGGCTTCTTCGTAAACCTTAAAAGTGTATTTTTCCTGCGTTTCTTCGGCATTGCGTGTTGCCTCGGTTTCTAAAATGGCGTGCTGTAACGCTGTCATTTTGTCTACTTCTCCATTTTGGTGCAATTTCTCTCCCATCCCAGCAAGCGTTGCCGCTGCATGTTGCGCATCTTTAGCAGCATGATGCGCTGCTTTGTAGTGGTCTTGTTGGCTTTTTAAAAGCGTCCATTCTTTGGTAAATTCACGCTTAGCCTCTTCAAGGCCAAGGCGTGCTTGCTGAAGTTCAAGCAACCTAGTGGCAATGGCGGATTCTTTCGCAAAACCGTCAAAAAGATTCCATGAAAACGAAAGTCCAACGCGGTAACCATTGCGTCGAAAAGTGTCTACTGAGCGACCATACTCCTCGACATCTTGCCCGTAAAGGTCGTATTTTCCATAAAAAGAGACTGCGGGCAAGGTTTTTGTTTTGGCAATGCGAAGCTCTGCTTCTTTTTCACGGATACTTGCTAGGAGTTGTTTGGCTTGGAAGCTTTCTTCAAAGGTTGGCAATACAAAGGGTTCATTTAACCTCTCCAAAGGGAGAAATTGCGCAGAAGTGTCTAGGAAAACACCGCTAATGTAGGTAGCTTCTGCTAGAAGCTTTTCGTGCTCTTCTTTGATGGTCTCATGCTCCACTACAGCATCGGCAACCTTTTTGGCATAGTGCATTACTTCGGTTTGGACTAAAAATCCTGAAGCATGAAGCCGCTTTGTAGCTTGGTATAAAGCGGCATAGTGCCCACTTAGTACCTTGTGGTAATGATGCTTTAATTGACTCAAGCGCAACTGATGATAGACAGAAAGCAAGCGCAAAAGAAGCTCTTTTTCTGCAAGGCATTGGCGCGCCAAAGCGGTATCTACTTTTGCTAATGCTGCTTGCACGCCTTGCCCTTTTGCTCCAAACCGAAACACATCATAAGAAAGAGAAAGTGTCGCGGAGTTTTGGTAGCGCGTGGCTTGGGTGAGGCTCTCTTCGCCCACATAGGTCGAGGTACTGTTTTCACGAAACTTTTTCGAGTACTCCGCGTTGAGCCCAAGTCTTAGCGTGGGGTAATACACAGACTTTGCTTGCACCACTGCTTCGTGCGCCAAGTCCACCTGCAAAGCTTCTTTTTGAAGCAAAGGCGAACGCTCCCTTGTCGCCTTTACTAATGCTTCAAACCCAATATTTTGCGCCATCATCAACACAGGTGCGCCCGCTAAAAGCGCACCTAGAAACAGATGCCTCATGCGCTTTGCCAGCCTGAACTGACGATTTGCATGAGGTCTTGGTTGGTGCGGATGGTGTCATTGGTGAGGGCTGTGATGCCTTGGTCAGTAGCGTAAGCATGCATCTCTTGGATGATGCGACTCATGGTGTCATTGGTAAGATAACTGCCATCACTAAGCTCTACGCGCTCTATGGGCGCAGTGGTGTTGTATGTGTTTAGCACTTTAATCGTGTCGGTGCTGGAGTATTGGATGAGAAGACTGGTGCCTGTGAGGGCGAAACTAACATCTTCTTGAGCGATGCCTTCACCAAAGGCGATGGTGTCCACATCCGTGTCGTTCCAACTTGTCCATTCGTTAATGGTGTCGTCGCCGTCTCCTTTGTCAAAGAAGTACGTATCACTACCGCTGCCGCCTTCTAAAAAGTCGTTGCCTTTGCCGCCACTAAGGAAATCATCTCCCCCGTAGCCGTACAGGCGGTCGTTGCCGTCCATACCGTAGAGGTTGTCTCCTAGGGTATTGAGGCCAAAGAGCCAGTCATTGCCATTGGTACCTTTTGTGAGGGCCAGAGCATTGACTTCTTCGGTGTCTAGGATAGTGCCGTCGTTAAATATAATCTGCTCTAGGGTATTTCTTTGGTCGCCGCTAAACCAGTATTTTACCCGCACAGAGTCAGTGTCGCTTATTTTAAAGACAAGGTCGTAGTTGTCTCTTATGATGTGGAGGTTCTCTTTGGTAATGCCTTCGCCAAAGATGAGCATATCGGTGTCGTCGCTTCCGTAAGCTGATGCATCAACGATAGTATCATTGCCATCACCAAGGTTAAAAAGATAGGTATCACTTCCATAAGAGCCATCAAGAAAGTCATCGCCGCTGCCGCCATGCAAAGTGTCATCACC
>JACUTV010000091.1 GCA_014859645.1 Campylobacterales bacterium | reverse complement strand
AAGTTATACCACGTTTGTGCTAAAGGGGCGGTTTAATGGGCGTTACATGTAAGGGGGATTGCTTTGTCACGCAAGTATATTGACATAGTTTTTCTGGACTTATGTTTTGCGATTTTCTTTTGGCTTGTTTTTATTGAAGATTTTTAAAATGATGATTTTATCTTCGTAAATTTTAAACTAAATGGTGTATTTCTTAAATATCATGTCTCCCGCATTTTTTCACCGCGAGTTTGTCGTACAGCGCAAGCATGTTGACGTAGTCTGCGTGAAACGTCGTGTCAATGAGGTACTCTTTGCCCTCAAGGATGGCGCGGGCTTTTTCTACCTTTTTTTCGCCAAAAATAGCCCATAAACCCTCTTGGTGTTCTTCGTAGCTACACTGCGCCTCTTGCATCCTAAGCAGTTCTAAAAGGACGAGGGCTAGGGGGTTAGAAGCGTATTCTAACAGCTCCATAGCTTCTGCGTACTCTTTGCGCAAGAGGTGCAGTTGGGCTTTGAGTTCGCCCATGGTAAAGGGGTGCGCAAAGATGACCCCGATGAATTTTTCCACATCCAAAGAGTCCTCAAAGGCTTCTATGGCGTCCAACACCTCTTCGGGGTCGCACTCTTGAAAGCCCAATACCAGCGCGCGCACCAGTTTGCCTTGGTTTTTGTTGTTGTACACGAGGTCTTCGATGGGGTAAACCTCCGACATCCCAGGGACAAGCATGTGGCACGAGTAAAAGCCCAAGTAGCGGTATTCGCGCACGTATATCTCCTTTCCCATTGCCGCGATGATGGCGCAAAGATAGGCAAATTCCTCTTGGCTTGAACGGCCAAGGTAACGTGAGGGCGTGTACTCAAAACTCTTTTTACTGCTCAAAAAAGAGAAGCCCACCTTGCCGTTTGAGTCGATAAAATGTGACTCGAGGTTCAAATTATCGTCCACGAGACCCATGTCAAAGGTAGGCGTCTCAAAACTCTCTAACTCGTCTTTGCCCCGACCTTGCATCAGCTCCGTCATGGTGCGCTCCAGCGACACTTCCAAAAGAGGATGCGCCCCAAACGAGACAAACAGCGTGTTGTTTTTTTGGTTAATCAATGAAATAGCGGTCACCGGAAACTTCCCGCCCAACGACGCGTCTAACACCTCCACCTTGTACCCCAACGCTTGGAGTTCTTTCACATCAGACGCAAGGCGTGGAAAGCCCTCAACGACGGCCTTAGGAAAGGCAGGCAACGCGTAACCGTGCTTGATAATCTCTCTTTTGACATACCGCTCCACCATCTCACTAAGGGCTTGCACTTGGGCTTCTGCGGGCGTATTTCCCGAGGCCAAGCCGTTGCTCACGTAGAGGTTTGCGACGATATTTACAGGAAAATACACCGACGCGCCGCTCGTGTGATGCACAAAAGGAAGGGCAACCACCTTGTCTTCATGGTCGCTGTTAAAATCAACAAAATCTTCGCCGCACAGGCTGTTAGCGGGGTCATACAACGCCTCAAGCTCCGCGTTTAGGTACGCACCTCCAAGCTCAAAAGCCACCTCATCGGGGTAAGAAACACGCTGGGGCAAGTAAAAGTCGCTAAAAAAATTGTTGGTTTGAAGCCGCTCGATGTACTCACCAAGCGCACTGGCAACGCAGGCTTTGGAGTAGATGCCTTTACCGTTGGCATAAAGGTGACGCGGGGCTTCCGCAGAAGCGAGATTCACCGAATAACAGTGCCCAAGCGGGTGTTTTTCCAGGGAAAAATCCACCTTGCACCCAAGGGCATCAAGGGCGTGTTGCATAGCGGCAATAGATTCTTCAAGGGAAGCGTTTTTTGACAAAAGGTGCATGGGCGGTTCTTTGAGGGAAATTTAGTGGCAGTATAGCCAAACCTTGGTTCATCGCCTCCACACGTTTACATGTAAGGCGTTAAAACGTCATTATCCACAACACTAAAGAGGTTACATGTAAGGGAATTCCCTTACATGTAAGACTAATTTTGAAACTGGTTGAGCTTGGTATTGAGGTTTTCCGAAAGGCGCGAAAGGTGGTCCGCCGCAGAGGCAATCTCTTCCACACTACGCGCGTTTTGGCTCGTGAGCGTGTTGATGTTGGACACCATATCGACGATTTTGTCCGTGTCTTTGGCGATTTTCACCGCATTGCTCGCACTGCTTGTCACAGAAATCACCCCTTCCTCCATGAGTTTCGCCGTTTGCAAGATAGTTGTCTCGACCCGATTTGACACCGTAAGCAAGCCTTGAACACCCTTGGCATTGTGGGTCATCTCGCCCGAAGAGTCCACGATAGATTGGACGATGACGTTGATGGTCGCGTTGATTTCACTGAGGCTTGCCTGCGTGCGTTCGGCCAACTTGCGCACCTCATCAGCCACCACCGCAAACCCACGTCCGTGCTCTCCTGCGCGCGCCGCTTCGATGGCCGCATTGAGCGCAAGTAAATTGGTCTGGTCGGCGATGTCGCTGATGACGGTCAAAATCTGCTTGACCTGCTCCGCATCTGTACTCATTTGTTCTAATTTTGCCGCCAGAGATGTTTGGGCGACGCTAGCTTGCTCCATCTCATCACGCAAGGTCGTAATCTCGCCCTTAGCCCCCTCGAGTTGGCGTTGGGCCGTGTTCATGGTCTCTTTGTTTTGGGTTGAGAGGGTCGCACTTTCTTGAACAAAGGTTTTGATCGTCTCGATATCTTGGATGGTTTTTTCCACAATCACACTGCTTTGCTCCGCATTTTTCCCAATCTGCATACTGGTAGAACTAAGCTCATGGGAAACCGACGCGTTTTCATTGGACGAATGCTTCGCATCTGTAATGGTATGTTCCAACGTCTCAATCAAGCTGTTGAAACTCTCCACAATCTTGGAAATCTCATTGTTTTTTGCATACTTGATGCGAAAACCAAGGTATTTTTTGGCGACAAATTCCCCAATCCCAGCACGCATAAGCGCCACACTTTCTAAAATATTTTTGCGAATCAATAGCCCAAAAGCCCCACAAACAACAGCCGTAACTAAAAATAACAGCAACATTGCAAGTTCGGCATTGTCTTTATCCCCACTCGCAGTACTAGCCTCTTCGTTTGCTTTTTCTTGGTTATAGCGCATGTGAGCGTCCAGCGCTCTTGTAAAAGCAAGCAAAATAGGTCTACTCTCATTAAGCAACGCTTCTGCCGCACTTTTTTGCCCTGAAGCCGAAAGTGCCATCACCTGCTCAATCGCCGCTATCGCGTTTTTTAACGCCGTATGGTTTTGCGCTAAATGTTCCTTGTCTTTGTCGCTACTAAGCATCGCTTCGTAGGCTTTTAGGTTAACTTCCAATCGACCCTTAACGGTTTCGATGGCTTTTTTTGCCCCCTCTTTTTGTTGAGCCTCCTCAAAAGAGATATGTTCCCACAGGTTAAGCCGCAACCGGTACCCATCTTGAAGTGTATCGACCAGTAACATAATACTAGGGATAGAGTTGATATTTGCATAATTGGTTTGGTGGTATACCCGTTCCAATTTTACATAACTAAGGCCAAAAATGGCGCCAAGCCCGATGAATGTTACACCAATCATCACCAATAGTTGCTTTGAGAGGTTCATGGAAAACCCTTTCGTTGAAATGAAGTTTGAAAACTTCTAGGGAAATTATAACCCAAGAATGTTATATTTGTGTTGCAAATTAATAAACTGAAAGTGGTTATCAAATCCCTTAATTTAGGGATTTGAATGTAAGCGAAGTTACAAAAAAGGAAGTGTTATGAACGTGCTTTGAGGAAAGTGAGTACTAAGATATGTCTGAAAATAGACCTGTGTAGCGCTGGTAATTTCCTTATTTTCTTCTGAAAAGCCTTCGTTGAAAACCAAAGTGTGTAGTTTTAACCCCCTTACATGTAAGGCTTCCAAACTCAACAAGGTGTGGTTGATGCTTCCCAAACGCCCTGAAGTAACCAAGATGACCTCATACCCCCGCTGAGCGATGAAATCTACTTGCAAAAAGGTCGGCGTCAAGGGCACCATCAACCCTCCTGCGCCCTCAAGCAACAACCGCTCACAGCGCAACGCAAGCTGTGCCGTCGCCGCGTCGATGGCCTCCACGTCTACCTCCTTACCCTCTTTTTGCGCCGCAAAATGGGGCGAAGCAGGGTAGGCAAACACTTGGGGCAACCGCAACGCCGCCTCTTCGCCACTGGGCAAAGGCGTTCCCATGAGCGCACAATGGGTCGCAATGTCCCCAAGCCCCGACTCCACGCCCGTTTGCACAGGTTTTTGGGTCAAAGTCACGATGCCCTCATCATTCCACAACCGCGCCAAATAGCCCGTCGCATAGGTCTTTCCGATGTCCGTGTCAATCCCGCTCACAAAAAATACACGCGCACTCATCATTTTCCTTTACATGTAAGGGTGTTTTGTCTCACCCTTTACATTAAGCTGGCCTCAAAATACTCCCAACAATCCCCAACACACGCCCTAAAACTTCTTCTGAAGCTTTTTCAATAAACTTCACTTTTCGTGCACTATAATCAATAGATTTTACCTGCTCACTCATGACAAAACCCGTCAATTTAGGAGAATCAACCGCTACATGAAAAGGAAAGTTTCTCTGCGTGTTAGTGATGGGGCACGCCAGCGCAAGCCCCACGTGCTTGTTAAAAACCCTGTTGCTGATAATAAGCGCAGGGCGTCTTCCTTGCTGTTCGTGTCCTGCTTGGGGGTCAAAAGTGAGCGCAACAATATCGCCTTGTTCGGGGATGTATCCCTTTACCATGCTTCTTTGCCTGCTTGAGAAGCTATCTCTTCGCTTGCTTGGTGCGCTTTGGGGATGCCTGAAACAAGGGTATTGATGTCATAAACATATTCTTCTTTCTTCACAGGCTCTATCACGACTTTCCCATTTTCCACAACCAAAGAGACAACGTCCCCTACGGTTAAGTGCAATTGGCTGATAATGTCTTTAGGAAGCCTAAGCCCTTGTGAGTTTCCCCATTTGGAAATAGTTGCCATCATGCGTTTGCCCTCCTTTTTTAATGTATATCCAAAGTATATCTTAAATGTGTTGTGGGTGCAATAAACCTAGCTTAACATGTGGCCATTTTGACCAACTAACGTGTCGGCTTTCTCCGTGCGATGACATACACTGGATGGTACGTCAAGGGCACTTTTCCTTTGCTTTCAAACGCCTCAACATACGCCGTGCAAAACGCCCTAAGTGCCGCTTTACCCCAACGCACACGCGTTACGCCGCCCACGCCCGTAGCTTTGATGTGGCGCAACACGTCTAAGGGCGTGTCAAACCACAAGGTGAGCCGTTCTTCTTCGCACACGAGTACTTCAAAGTCTTCGGGCACCATCCTCGCCCACGCTTTTTTAGTGGGATACGAAAGCCCCACCCCCGAAACCGCTTTGATTTCGTGCATGTTGCCTTCCCCAAAAGCGCAAAAAGCTATCCACGTCAGTTCAGGCTCCGCCATGCGCGTCAAAAAGTCCCCAGGTGCTTCAAACCACTGCAAAGCCGAACACGACACGAGGGCGTCATAGGAGGGTTCAAAAGCCAAACGTTCTGCGTCCCCCGCCTTAAACTGGGTGCGCGCGTCGCACAAGGAGGCTACTTTTTCTTCCACGGAAGGGCAAATGTCATTGAGGGTCAACGCGCTTGGAGAAAACATCTCTTGAAACGGCCGCGAAAATAGCCCCGTTCCACACCCCACTTCTAGCACGCGCACGCCTTTGGGAAATCCCTTTACATGTAAGCGTTCAAGAAAACGCCCTGCGATGGCCTCTTGGGCTTTTGCGGCACCCTCGTAAGAGGTGGTCGCCTTGGCAAAACGCTGGGTCATGAGGTCTTTAAGCGCGCGCAAGCAAATCCTCCAAGACGGTTTTGTCGTAATGGCTCGCGTCCACGTCATAAACCTTGGCCAATCCTTCCCATCCTGCGCATTGGTTTTGCGGGGTAAAAATGCGGTCTTTTCGCCCTACTATAGCCTCATCCCACGGACAAGGCACGCGCTCTTGCGCCCCTATCCACGCCAACTCTTCACGTAAACTCTCCAAGGAACGCTTTGGTGCGTGTGCCTTAAACTCTTCGTACCCATTCCCACACATGCGACGGGTAAATTTCTCTAACGTGGCTTCATTAAGCCCCGCCAATGTTCCCTCAAACACGGCACTCGCGATGCCTTTGGCATCGTCCACAGGAGTTGGCGTGCCATTAAAGGCTAGGGAACGCACCACGCGCGGGTCGTCCAACACGCCACACGCGCACGCCGCCCACACGCCCATCGACCACCCCACCACGCCGATGCTCTCATAGGGTGTTAACAAGGCTTCATCAAATGCCAAACTGCGGTAATCAAAACATACCAACACGTCTTTTCCCAAGGGTTTCAAGGTGCCAAAAGGGGTCTCGTCCATCCCCCAGCCTGCAAAAAAGACCACCACATGGCTCCCTTGTCCTCTGGCTAAAAACTGCGTTTGCATCAGAGCACGTCCAAGATTGCGCGAATGTCCGCCTCTTGCACCAACGACGTCAGGGAAAAGCGGATACGCGACGTGCCCTTGGGCACCGTGGGTGGACGAATGGGCAAGGCGTAAAACCCAAGGGCTTGCAAGGCGCGCGCTTTTTCGAGGGTCGGGGTGTTTTCGCCCACCATGAGGGGAATAATATGACTCGAAGAAGGATGCGCGTACCCTTTTTGCACAAGCCCTTCACGAAGCAGTGTGCTTACCTTCGCCAACTGGGCGCGCGCATTCCCAAATCCGCTTAGGCGTTCCAACACAAACGTACTCCACAGCAAGTTGATAGGTGGCAAAGCGGTCGTAAAGATGAGGGTGCGCATGTGGTTGACTAAAAACTCCCGCATGAGCGTTGAACAGACAATGTATCCGCCCACCGAAGCCAACGCCTTGCCAAAGGTTCCCGCCAAGATGTCAATCTCCCCCATGCACCCGCACGCTTGCGCACATCCAAGCCCGCTTTCCCCGCGCACGCCCACGCCATGGGCTTCATCTACGTACAACACCACCTTTTCGTAGCGGTGTTTTAGGGCCACCAACCCTTTCAAATCCGCCTCGTCTCCATCCATGCTAAAGATGCTCTCCGTCACCACAATGACGTGCTCATAGGCCTCATGATGGGTGCGCAACAAGGTTTCTAGGTGATTTAAGTCGTTGTGGGCGTAACGCAAAAACTTGCCTTTGGAGAGGCGAATACCATCTATCAAGCTCGCATGGACCAGCTTGTCCGCAAGGATGAGGGTTTTGTCGGTACAAAGAGCGGGCAAAATACCCACGTTCATGTGGTACCCGCTGTTAAAGACCAAGGCGCTTTGGGTGCCAAAAAGGCGCGCTAACGTGGTTTCAAGCACTTCATACGCCGCCACATTGCCCGTTAAAAGGCGCGAAGAAGAGGCTGAAAAAAGAGGGGTTTGGTCTTCTAGGGTGTGTAAGAATTCTTGTTGCAAGGAGAGGTTACTCGCCAAGCCAAGATAATCGTTGGAGGCAAGGTTTAGCCCCTGCTTTACATGTAAAGGGTTTGGCAAGGTGCGTTTGCCGCCACTTAGCTCCAGCGCGTCAAGACGCTCTTGCAAAAATCTTTCCATGCCTATTCCCCCAAGAAACGTACTACACGCACGATGGCGTTGGCAAGGTGGAGGAGTTCGTGTTTTTTCATAATAAAAGGCGGCATCACGTATATGAGCTTTCCAAAAGGCCGTACCCAAACGCCCTCTTTTAAAAACCGCGCGCACGTCTTTTCCACGTCCACGTTCGCGTGCAGTTCCACCACACCAATCGCTCCAAGCACCCGCACATCGGCCACATGAGGCAACGCACTAAGAGGGGAAAGATGCTTGCGCAGTACCGCCTCAATGCCCTGCACCCGCTTGGCCCATGGGCTCTCCACCAAGAGTTTCACCGACGCAGCGGCCACCGCGCACGCAAGCGGATTGGCCATAAACGTAGGGCCGTGCATGAATACGCCTGGGGGTTTGCTTGAAATGCCCTCGGCCACCTTTGCGGTTGAGAGCACCGCGGCGAGGGTCATGTACCCGCCCGTCAAGGCTTTGCCAATGCACATAATGTCGGGTTCTACTTGCGCGTGTTCACAGGCAAATAGCCTGCCCGTGCGCCCAAATCCTGTAGCAATCTCATCAAAAATGAGCAACACCTCATACGCATCGCACAAGGCTTTGGCGCGTTTGAGGTAGGTGGGGTGGTAAAAGCGCATCCCGCCCGCCCCTTGGACGATGGGCTCTAAAATAAACGCGGCAATCTCGCGGTGGTGGGCTTTTAAAAAGGTTTCAAGCTCATGGGCATCTTCTTCAAGCCACGCGCCGCCAAACACCGACTGGGGCGCAGGGGCAAACAGCCGTTTGGGAAGTGCGGGGCCAAAGATACGGTGCATCCCTGTTTCGGGGTCACTCACAGACATGGTGTTCCACGTGTCACCGTGGTAACCTTGGCGCAGGGTGAGAAAGTTGTTCTTGTGGGGGCGGTCTTTGGCAAACCAATACTGCACCGCCATTTTTAACGCCACTTCCACCGCCACCGAACCCGAATCGGCGTAAAAAATCTTCTCCAACGAAGGAGGCGTGATAGAAAGAAGCACTTTTCCCAGTTCAACAGCAGGCCCGTGGGTCAACCCTCCAAACATCACATGCGCCATGGAAGAGAGCTGGATTTTGATAGCACGGTTGAGCACCGGGTGGTTGTACCCGTGGATAGCACACCACCACGACGCCATCCCGTCAATGACGCGACTATCATCGCCCAAGACCAAAGAACACCCCTTGGCGCCTTTAATAAACGTCGTGGGAAGGGGATGGGTCATGGACGTGTACGGATGCCACAAGTGAGCCTTATCGAAGGCCAAAGAGGCTGAAATTTCGGGGGGTTGAGCTGGGCTTTTCATGGGCAAAAGTGTAACTAACGCGGTGTTAAAATGAGGTTAATGCACTGTCCCACTGCGCCTGTGAGCGGATTTTCGAGGCCATAAAGCGCTCAGGAG
>JACUTV010000011.1 GCA_014859645.1 Campylobacterales bacterium | reverse complement strand
ATCATTAGTTTTCCCATGAATACTCCTTACAATACAATGACTTTCATAGTAATCAACTCCTCCTAAAAAGAGGGTAAAGCACACCCGCACTGCGTACAAATCACTCACTTTTTTGGATTTAGTGGGATTTTCCGAGACAGGCTGCATGTATATCAGGCGGTTGTCATGATTTTGCTATACAATCTAAGGACATCACGTTAAAGGGGGACCGCAATGAACGTTTATGAATATGCCATGAAAGTAGAAAAAGAGGGCGAAAAGTACTACCGAGACTTGGCCCAAAAAACAGAAGATATGGGCCTAAAACAGGTGTTGACCATGCTTGCCGACGAAGAGGTAAAGCATTATGCGACCTTTGAAGCCATGCTTGGGCGCGCGCCATTGCCCTCCACTCCCTCGGTAGATATTTTCAAAGGGGCAAAAACCATTTTTCAAAAAATGAAAGCGACCAACCCTACGGCAGTATTTACCAAAGAGCAGGTCGATTTTTATACCCACGCATTGGCGCTTGAAGAAAAAAGTTACGCGTTTTACATTGAAAAAGCGGAACTCTTAGAAGACGCAGAAGAAAAAGCAGCGTTTTTGCGCATTGCAGAAGAAGAAAAACAGCATGCCACATTGCTTGAAAACCTCATCGAGTACATCACCTATCCTGAACGTTGGATTGAAGATGCAGAATTTAACCGTTTAAGCGAACCACGTGCGCCTCTGTCCCTGTAGATACTAACACGGGAAACCCCGTGTTAGTTTTTTAATCCTACCACATACTCAGAAACCGCTTGTATTTCTGCGTCTGAGTACGTGGCGATTTGGCCTTTCATGAGCGCTTTCATAGGCCCGCCATAGGTGCCGTCTTTGTAACCTTTCAAGGCGGCCACATTTTTTTCAACACTCCAGTTAGCAATCACTTCGCTTTTGCCTAACGCTTTCTTTTCCGCGCTTGCTCCATGGCAGGAGATACATTTTTGATACAACGCCGCACCATCCGCAGCCATCAACGAAACACTTGCTAAAAGTCCTAATGTCATCATCCATCGTTTCATCGTTTTCTCCTTAACGTTCTATAATAATTGTTTTGCGGCTGTAAGGCTCATGGCGGTCGTAGTGACGCTCATAGCCACGGTCATAACGGCGGTTATCATACCGTTCGTTGTAATAACGGCGTTTTTGAGGCGCACGCTCTACATACACCACCTCACGCTGCACGACAGGCTCTTGATAGACAACTACGGGTTGAGTGCTTTGCGTCCCGCCAAATAAATTTCCCATATTTTGGGTAAGTGTAGGCAAGAGCAATAAAATGCCAGCGCCCATGAGTGCCCCTTGTTCGCGTTTTCCAATCGCATTGGCATTCACAACCGCCAAAGAACTCACTAACAACATTGCTAACGCAGGTTTGAAGAGTTTCATCGCTTCCTCCTTAGGGTTTGATTGTCCGCAGTCTAACACGCCATTGTGAAGTAATCGTGAAGCGGTTACGTAAAATTTACGCACGTTGGCTAGAGTAACGTTACTTTTACATGTAAGGAGGTGTTATGGAACTTATTATTGGATTGTATTCAGGGGGATTTGCGGGGCTTGTGATAGGCCAGCGTCACTTGGTAGGGCTTGGTTTTTTGATGATTAGCATTGCCACAGCCCTAACCCTATTTTAACCGCCCTATAAAGGTGTAGGTTTCCCAATAGGTATCAATGGCCTCTTCTAGCGTCTCTTCGCTAAGAGCCCACGGGGCTTTGATACCGTATTTTTCCACAAGTCCTTCGGGCAAAAGGGTTTTTTCTTTCATGGGATACAGGAGGTAATCTTTTAGCGCTGCTTTCACCGACGCCTCGGAACTAAACACCAACACGTAACGATAGAAAAATTTGTCAATCCCCACGTCCAAGTCTTGATGACACCCCACACACTCTTTTTCGTACACATTTGCCCCAAGGCTTACATGTAAGGCTAACAGGATGCCTACCAACAAACCCGTACGCATGTTCCCTCTCCTTTGACAGATTCAAGCGAAAGCTTAAGTCCGTATTCTTTGGCAATCATCCCCACGATGTTTAACCCGATGCCAAACCCGCCCGCGCTCTCATGACACCGCACGTAACGGTCAAAGACGTTTTTGAGTTGGGACGCTTCAATCCCAATGCCTGTGTCCTTGACTTCCAACAGCCCAGGGGCTACCTTTACATGGATGCTTCCGCCCACGCGGTTGTATTTGATGGCATTGGAAAGCACGTTATCCACCAAGCGCGTCAATGCCCCTTGGTCAATCCACAGCACAGCAGGTTGCGCTTGTACATGTACAGCAATCTTTTTTGCCTCAAGCGCAAATCCAAAATACTCCACCCGCTCTTGCGCAACCTCATCCACCCTTACTTCGCTCTCATGGCGCGCTTGGCGGTGCCCGAGGGTTAAGTAGGTTAAGTCTTGATACAAGTGCGACACGCCCTGCGCCCCAAGGCGAATGCGTTCAAGTTTACGCGCGGTTTTAGGCTCCAGACTCTCCAAGGGAATCATCTCAATGTTAGACAAAATCGCGTGAATCGGGGTGTTAAGCTCATGGGTTGTATCTTTGATAAAACGGTCCAAAAGGGCGATGGCTTCACGCATAGGACGCAACAACAAGCGCAATAAAAAATACCCCCCAACCGCCAAAAAGAGAAAAATCCCCCCGCCAAACCACGCCATGTTTCGCAAGGCTTCGTGGCGCCACGCCCCATCATCCTCCACCTCCAAGACCAAGTACTGCGTCCCCAAATAGTGGGCTTCGGGCTCTTTGATGTAGTGAATCACCCCTTCTTTGAGGTAGATAATGCGTGAGAGCAAAGGGCTTACATGTAAGAGGGAAAAAATCTCCACCGCCGCTCCATCAAAAATCCCTGAGCGAAAGGCTTCGTGACGCGGATAGTACTGGGTTTTATCAAAGGCAACATGCAAAGCGCGCAAGGCTTTGACGTGTTCGTTTGCCAACGCATTGAGTTCGCCCCGCTTCGCACTCAGCATCGCTTCTTTTTGGAGGGCATAATACCCCGTGCCAAACAAGCCCAAAATCGTACACGAGAGGGTGAGGTACAACGCCAAAAACGCCACAAGCGTGCGTCTTTCACGCCGTTGTAAGTTTGTATCCCAGTTTTTTGAAACTGACAATTTTTTCTTTTCCAATCAATTTTCGCAGGTTTTTGATGTAGGTGCGAAGGGCCGCTTCACTGGGCGTTTCGTCGTATGACCACAGGGCTTCTTGCAAGGCTTCATGGCTCAACACTTCCCCACGACGTTTTAAAAAATAGGCCAACAATTGCGCTTCTTTACGCCCAAGAGGATAGGTCTCGCCCTTTACATGTAAGGCATTTCCCGCCGTGTCAAAGGCCACCTCCTCATCCAAAGCCACCACCGCGCTACGCACATGCCCAAATTCACGCCGCAACAAACTGTGCATCCGAAGCAGTAGCTCTTTGAGGGCAAAAGGTTTACGCAAGTAGTCATCACACCCACTGACAAATCCGTTCTCCACATCTTCAAGCCCATCCCGCGATGTCATGAAAATCGCAGGCGTCACCACCGCTTCTTTCCTTGCTTCCTTCAAAAGGGCAAAGCCGTTGATATTAGGCACATTCACATCCAGTAGCAACAGATCAAATTTTCCCTCATATAACGCTTCTTGGGCCGCTTCGCCCTCGTACACGCACACGACCTCAAACCCCTCATCTTCCAAAAACTCGCACAGGGTTTGGGAGAGGTTCATGTCATCTTCCAAGAGCAGCACCCGCGCCACTAACGCTTCTCCTTCGTGGCACGCTCAAACTGTTGACGTTCATTGGGCGAAAACGTGGGTTTACGCACTTCAAGTTCCCTAAGAAGCAAAGGGCGTTCGTTTGGCTTCACGTACCCAATGAGGGCGATGAGCTCTTGGTTGCTTAGGGCTGAAAAATCCGTCCGCGCCACAAGGCATCCTAGTGCCAACAAGAGTGCCAAGAGGATTTTATGCATCGTTTTTTAACTTTTTAAGGGGAATCACCGAACTCTCTTCGGCTTTAGACGCCGCCGTTTCCCCACGGTAATCGCTCAAAATCATTGCAATCCACCGCGTACGCGGGTTGGCATCAAGGGCGATTTTCACGCTCATGGTTAAAGGAACGGCTAAAAACATTCCCGCTGGCCCCAAAACCCATCCCCAAAACAACAACGATACCACAACCATCAAGGTAGAAATCCCAAGGCCGCGCCCCAAAAAGCGAGGTTCGATGAAATTTCCAATAGCAACATTTACCGCCACAAAGACCGAAAGCACCCATAGGGCCGCGCCTACGTCTAGTTCCACCAATGTCACCAGTACCGCAGGAATAGCCGCCAAAATCGACCCGATGGTCGGAATGTAGTTGAGCAAAAAAGCAAGCAGTCCCCACAACAACGCGTATTTCACTCCCATGGCAGACAGCACCACCCCAATCAGCACCCCCGTAGCAAAACTCGCCACGGTTTTAATGGCCAAATAGCGCTTGAGGTTTTGAATAAAAGTTTCTACAATGTGCAAGTTTTCAGGATTTTTTTGGGCAAAAAAGCTTACTTTCGCGCGCATGCTTACCGTCTCAAAGAGCATAAACGTCACCATCAAGAAAATCAAAAAAGAGTTGGAAAGAATCTGGCTCATAGAGCGCAAAAACGCTCCCGCTGTAGTGATGGCACTGGAAGGGTCAAACCCTTGGGGTGGCGCGCTCATATCGATAGGCACGCCCATGCCTTTAAGCCATGCGATGCCATCATTGACCACAAAAGAGAGTTTGCGCTGAATCTCGGGCAAAGAGCTCAAAAAGCCGTTCATGGAATTGCCCACAATCATTCCCACGCCCATCATAATCCCCACCACACCCGCAAGGACAATCAAAAAAGACAAGATGCGAGGCATCCCAAGTTTTTCAAGCAAAAGCAACAAGGGCGCACTAATGATAGCAATAAACACCGCCAATAAAAACGGCACCATAATCACCTGCGCCGCCTTCACCCCCGCAATAACAATCACAAAAGCGGCCAACGCCATGAGCGCACTAGAACGCATGGGCTTCTCCCAGAGATGCTAACCACAGCGTGAGTTCTCGCACCCACGCTTCAAAGGCACGGTTATAAGCGTCCAACGCCCCCGCAGGTGTTTGCACAAGTACGGGCATTTCAATGCGAAACATCCGGTGGGCCACCGAAGCATTATCCACAACATTCACCATCCGCGCCCTTACATGTAAGCGCACCACAGAAGCGCCACCTTGAAGCATGTACTGTTCAAAAGCAAACACCGTGTTTTCCAAGACTCGCTGTGCGCGCGCCTTACTTGTGGTACTCACAACATCTTCAAATACTGCACTTTGAGCCAGCGCTAACACCACTAACTGTTGCATTTGTTTGGAAAGGGGCTCTTCCCAGCGATGGTGTGCGTACGCACGGCGCAATCCATCGGGTGTTTGGTACAGCAATTTCGTAGAGTCCAAACTACCTGCCATAGGACGCACTTGCAACACATAAGGAAACCCGCTAGCAACCTTAGGTGTGGACACTTCCCCAAGGCGCATTTGTGCCGTTGGTTGGCCAGAAGTGGGCTTAAGGGCACAACCTGTCATCATTAAAACAATACCTACAATAACAATCCAACGCATGGCTACTCTCCTGGTCCTAGGGGTCTTGGGGCAGAACGGTACAACAAATCTGAAGGGCTTTCTTCTAAACGCTGGGCCAGTTGGCGCAACTGTACCATTAACAATTCAAGTTCATACATGGTGTGTTGGGTTGGCACAAGGGCGTCTTGAACGATGCTTGCCACATCAAACATCCCTTCGCCGACTTTTTGGTCGATAGCTTGCATCACTCCTTGCACGCTTTGGGCAGAAGTGCTCACCTTTTCCATCATTGCAACCCCTTGGTTTTCCACCACTTGAGCGAGGGTATCCGAGGCTATTCTCACCCCCTTGGCCGCGTCAATCACCTCTTCCTCAAGCACCACACCTTGGCGAATTAGAGTGCCAAGTTGCTCGCGTTCTTTGGCCAATGCTTGCGTAATCACCGCTAACGCTTCGGTGGTTTTGGCACTGTTTTCTAGCATTGTTTGAAAGTGATGTATGTTTGTTTCATCGAGCAAAAGATTGGATTTTTCCGCTACGTTAGTGGCGTATTCTAAAATCGCCTCTACCTTTTCCATCACCCGCCCAAAAGATTGGTCTACCCGCGAAAATAATGAGGGTTTTGTCAGAATGATACCCATGGTTTTTTCTTCATTGCTTGTCGGAAGAAGCGGTGCTTCGTGCGCGCCTCCCTCTAGTTGCAAGTAACTTAACCCCGTAATCCCTTGGGGCTCAATGAGCGCGTACGTGTCTATTTTAATAGGAGTGTCGGCTTTAATTTTGATGATAATGCTCACTTCTTCGCTATTTTGTGGGTTAATAAAAAGCCGTTCTACTTCGCCCACATTCACCCCGCGAAGTTTCACGGGAGCTTTGTCGTTTAATCCTGAAACAGACTCACGGGTGTTGACTTTGTAGTGGTCAAAGGCGTCGCCTTGGGCGTATTTTCCTTGCCACAGGATAAACCACACTCCAGCAATCCCTACCCCAAAAACAAACAGTCCTAACAGCAAATAGCGTACACGGTGTTCCATGATTACTCCATAAATCGTTTCATAAGCGCGGGATGCGTGTCCATAAGCGCAGTATACGACCCTTGCGCTTGCACCTTTCCTTCACCTAAAATCACAAACCTATCTAGCACCTGTTTAATGGTGTCTTTATCGTGCGTTACCATCACAACGGTTATCCCCAAAAGCTCTCGGAGCTCCAATACTAACGCATCAAACGCCCGCGCGCTAGAGGGGTCTAACCCCGAGGTAGGCTCATCCAAAAACACAAGTGCTGGGTCTAGCGCTAATGCGCGCGCAAGCCCTGCGCGTTTTTTCATCCCACCGCTAAGTTCCGAGGGCCACAAGGATGCGGCGTGTTCGGGCAATCCCACCATCCGAAGCTTCATCCGTGCCATATCTTCGATAAACGCACGGGGAAGTGCGGTGTATTCTTGCAAGGGAATCATGACATTCTCTAACACGGTCAGTGAACTAAACAAGGCGCCAAATTGAAACAATACACCCCACTGCAGGCGCAAGGCTTGTTTGTCAGTCTCATCAAGAGAAGAAAGTTCTTTGCCAAGGACGCGAATCTGGCCACTTTTGGGGCGATTAAGCAAAATCATCTCGCGCATCAATACGGTTTTTCCACTCCCACTTCCCCCTAAAAGCCCGAAAATTTCCCCTTTCTTTACATGTAAGCTTACACCATCGTGCACCACATGGCTTCCAAAGGCAGTCACCACATCATTGACCTCAACCATCATATCCCAAGCTCCGTTAAAAGCACTGAAAAAAGGGCGTTGAAGGCGATGACCCAAAAGATTGCATCCACAACGCTAATGGTTGTGTAATTACCCACACTTTCTGTTGAAGAGCTAATCTGAAACCCACGATGACACCCAATGAGTGCAATAATAATGCCAAAAATAGGGGCTTTAACAAGGCCGATAACAATGTGTTTAAGGGGTACGGTTTCTTGAAAACGGTCTATAAATTCTACAAAACTAATCCCAAGCTCTGCCCGTGCTATAATCATTCCCCCAAGAATAGCCACCGCATCACCCAAAAGTACCAACAAAGGCAAAGCCACAATCAAAGCTACAACCCGTGGCAAGACTAAAAATTCCCAAGGCCCAAATCCCATGGTTTTCATGGCATCCACTTCATCGGTGATTTTCATCACCCCAAGTTGCGCCGTAAACGCCGAGGCACTCCGCCCTGCAATAACAATGGCGACAATCATGGGCGCAAGTTCGCGCGTAGCGGCGATGCCTACCATCTCCACGATGAAGATATTGGCACCAAATTTTTCCAACTGCACCGCCCCTTGATACGCGATGACCACGCCGATGAGCAATGCGGTGATAATAATGATAGGAAGGGCATTTAGTCCGCTTTGTTCCAAATGGTACAAGGTAGCACGAAAACGGATTTTTTTAGGGTCACGCAAGGTTTGCAACAACGCATACATAGCACCCCCTGCAAAAGAAGCGAAGAGTAAAAAGGCTTGCCATGTGGTTTCGACGCGCTTTCCCAGTATCACAAACGCTTCGCTAAACAGGTTTGGAGTTGGCCTAGGGGGCGTTGGTGTGGTGTGGTGTGTTTTGCACAAATCAACCAATTTTTCTATGCTAGCGTGCATGCCACTCACCTCTACATTTACCCCTGTTGCTTCAAGACGCGCCTTTACATGTAACCACGCTAAAGCCCCGGCTGTATCCATGGAAATAACGTGTGAAAAATCAAAGGTTGTATTTGTCTTAATCTCACTCCAAACAGAGGAGTTAAGCACCAAAGCTACACTCCCATGGGTCCACTCACCTTGGCATACAATGCGGCAACCAGAAGGGGTGGTGTGTGAGACAAAAAGCTTTTGCATAAACCGTCTTTTTTGGGATTTGAAAGTATTTTAGCATATTTTAAATCCCGCCATACTATGATGCAAAACGCTAACGCGTGCTTTTCGTAGAAGAGGATTGACTTTACCCAAAAGGAGGCATCATGGATTACGATGTTATCACCCTCGGAGGTGGCTGTTTTTGGTGCCTTGAGGCCGTTTATGAAGACGTGGTAGGTGTCCATGAAGCACTCAGCGGCTACATGGGTGGCACCCAAGAAGAAGCCACCTACGCAAACGTAAGCACGGGCCAAACAGGGCACGCAGAAGTGGTACAACTCTCTTTTAACCCAGAGGTTATTTCCCTTGAAAAAATCCTCGCTATCTTTTGGAACATCCACGACCCCACCACACGCAACCAACAAGGGCACGACACAGGCCCCCAATACCGCTCTGTCATCTTTTACCACAACCAAGACCAGTACGAATGTGCACTGCACGCACAGGAAAAAGCCCAAGGGAAATTTTCAGCGCCTATTGTCACAGACATCGTGCCGGCATTGGCTTTTTATGAAGCAGAAGCATACCATCGGCATTATTTTAAAAATAACCCAGATGCAGGGTATTGCCGTGTTGTTGTTGCGCCAAAAGTGAAAAAATTTCAACAAACCTACCCCGACTTGCGGCGCTAAAGAGGGGAGATTTCCTCGTCCAAAAGGGGTTTGGTTTTTGCTGTTTCACGGCGCTTTACCTTGCGCCATGCCTCATACTGCATGTCGTGCACCAAGATGTGTTCCACTAACCATACCCGCACAATCTTTCGCATGGACGCTTGCATCTGTAAAAAAGAGTGGCTTTGTTGCAAAATACCGTTCATTGACTCAATAATATCTGCATGGTACGCACAATGCTCCTCAAGTCCTTCGTAGCCAATCTCTTTCATGTACGCTTCTTCTTCATTGAAATGTTTTTGCATGTACATGTAAAAATTTTTGAGCAGCCCACGAATGTTTTCTTTGGTAGCGCGTTGGGGACTGAGTGTGTACACATTCAACGCCAAGCGAAACAATTCTTGATGTTGGGCGTCGAGTTCGGAGTGATTGACACTGTATTGAGGCTTCCAAGAAGGCAGCATGGGATTCCTTTTTGTGGTGAGACATCCTAGGGTATTGTGGGTAAATTTCGCCTTAGAGAGATTATGCTACACTTGCTTGATTACACCCTCAAGGAGATTTCTATGCATAAAAAAAGTATCGAGTTACTCAATGCTGCGGTTGCAGATGAGCTAAGTGCTGTACACCAATACATGTACTTCCACTTTCACTGTGACGACCAAGGTTACACCTTGCTTTCTAACTTGTTTAAACGCACGGCCATCGAAGAGATGTTACATGTAGAAAAGCTAGCCGACCGTATTTTGTTCCTAAAAGGGGATGTTAGCATGGAGCCAAAAGACCCCGTAAAACGCATTCAAGATGTCAAAGAAATGCTTGAAATGGCAGTTACGATGGAAGAAATCAGTGCAAAAGATTATAACAAAATGGCGCAAGCTTGTGCCACCAATGCCGATTCGGTTTCAAAGAAGATTTTTGAAGAATTAGTAGCAGATGAAGAACGTCACTACGACGCATACGACCGCGAATTAGACAACCTCAAACGCTTTGGTGACAAATACCTTGCCCTCCAATCCATGGGTGGTGGTGCCGAAGCTCCCGCAGGTCGTCCTCAGTAAGCCCTTGGGTGCTTTACATGTAAGGCACCCAAAAAGACTCAAACACAAATGTAACATAAAAAAAGATTGGTTTTAAAAAGAAGTTTTGTGGTCACCTTTTAAAAAAGGTGGTGCGGATGAGAGGACTCGAACCTCCACACCGTCAGGCACCAGATCCTAAGTCTGGCGTGTCTACCAATTTCACCACATCCGCACATAAAAAAGAAGAACATTTCAGTGGTACGCCCGTCAGGATTCGAACCTGAGACCTACGGCTTAGAAGGCCGTTGCTCTATCCAACTGAGCTACGAGCGCATCTTTCGACTGAAGCATTAAATGGTGCGCCCGATAGGAGTCGAACCTATAACCTACAGATCCGAAGTCTGTTGCTCTATCCAATTGAGCTACGAACGCAAACGCGCTTTAGAAAAAATGGGGTGAGTGATGGGGATCGAACCCACGACCCTCAGAACCACAACCTGATGCTCTAACCGACTGAGCTACACTCACCATCTCAAAAAGCCTTACGAATGGTCGGGGTGAAAGGATTCGAACCTTCGGCCCCTTGGTCCCAAACCAAGTGCGCTAACCAGGCTGCGCTACACCCCGAAAATCGGGACGACATTTCCCGCAGACGTTTTGAGGACGTAATTTTAGACAAATTTACTTTTTTTGTCAAGGATTTTTACGTCTGACGAAAATATCTCCTTATTTTACTCTATTCTTCACCAAAAAGAACGATTATTTTGACGAATTAACTTTTTAGATTAAGAATTTACGCTCAGTTTACGCAGCTAGTCTACTATGCGCTCATCATATCTTAGAAAAGGATGAAAAATGACTCAAACGCTTAGTAGAAGAGGCTTTTTAAAGCTCTCTTCAGGAGCAGCGGCTGCGGTTGGTCTCTCGACCATTCCAGGCACGCTTGGCGCGCTCAGCAAGGACCAAAAAGCCGTAACTGGGAGTGCTAAATTCGTACCTAGTATCTGCGAAATGTGCACGAGTTCTTGTACTATTGAAGCCCGTGTAGAGGATGGCAAAGGTGTCTTTATTCGCGGCAATCCCAATGACAAAAGTCGTGGTGGAAGGGTGTGCGCTAGAGGAGGCTCAGGCTTTAATCAGCTGTACGATCCAATGCGCTTAGTTAACCCTATTATGCGTGTGGGTGAGCGGGGCGAAGGAAAGTGGAAAGAAGTCAGTTGGGACGAAGCTTACACTTTTATTGCGAAAAAAATGGACGAAATAAAAGAAAAATATGGCGCGCACACCATGGCCTTTACTGCGCGCAGTGGATGGACAAAAGTTTGGTTTCACCACTTGGCGCAAGCTTATGGCTCACCGAACATTTTTGGTCATGAAGCAACCTGTCCATTGGCCTATGGCATGTCAGGTAAAGATGTTTATGGCAGCGGGGTTAACCGTGACTTCTCTAACGCCAAATACATCATCAACATGGGCCACAATGTTTTTGAAGGTATTGTCATCTCCTATGCTCGCCAATACATGAGCGCGATGCAAAAAGGAGCTAAAGTTGTTACCTTTGAACCACGCCTTTCTGTCATGGCTGCTAAAGCAACCGAATGGCATGCGATTAAACCAGGGCACGATTATCCGTTTGTGCTAGCGTTTATAAATGTTCTCATTAGTGAAAACCTTTACGACAAAAAATTCGTTGAGAAAAACTGTGTAGGGTTTGAAGAACTCAAAGCTTCTGTGGCTGAATATACCCCTGAAAAAATGGCTTCTGAGTGCGACATTCCAGCTGAAACTATTCGCCGTATTGCCCGCGAGTTTGCTGCGGCTGCTCCTAAGGCTATCTTTGATTATGGCCACCGTGTTACCCTTTCAGCTCAAGAGCTTGAATTGCGCCGCGCCATGATGATGGTCAATGCGCTTGTGGGTGCTGTTGAAAAAGACGGTGGTTATTACTTCCCTAAAAGTGCAAGTCTTTACAACTCTTTCTTGGGCGAAGAAGATCCTAAAGCACCAGGGCTCAAGAAACCTAAATCACCAGCGTATCCCAAAATTGAGATGCCACGCATTGACCGCATTGGCGAAGAAGATTCTGAATTTTTCTTAGCCAGTAAAGGACAAGGGATTACGACATTGGTTCCTAAAGCAGCCTTAGAAGAACTTCCTGGCGTTCCTTACAAAATCCATGGATGGTTCATTGCGCGTAATAACCCTGTCATGAACTATTCAAACCTAGACACCGTTTTAAAAGGTATGAAGGCGATGGATTTGATTGTGGCAGTAGACTATCAAGTTTCTGACACTGCATGGTTTGCTGATGTTGTTCTTCCAGACACTACCTACCTTGAGCGCGACCAAGAACTCACAGCAGGTGGAGGCAAAAACCCAAGTTATAGCATTGGGCGCCAAAAAGTGGTTGACCCTATTGGAAACTCTAAACCTACATGGATGATTGCCAAAGAGCTTGCCGCTAAAATGAATCTTGGCGAATACTTCCAGTGGAAAGACATTGAAGACTACCGTCTACAACAAGTAGGCGACAACGTCGGCCTTTTAGCAGAGCTTAAACTCAAAGGCTTAAAAGGTTACGGTGTTCCATTGATGCTTCAAGAAAAAGAAAGTGTTGCTAAGTTTGTCAAGCAATTCCCAGGAGCTGCTGCCAAAGTAAACGAAGAGGGCACCTTTGACCTTCCTAAAAAGATTCAACTTTTTAGCCCAAAACTTGAAAAAGTTTCTGGCACAGGTGGCTTAAAATACAACCCCTTCAAATACAAAGAGTCTGATGAATTGTATTTCATTAACGGAAAATCTGCTGTGCGCACCAATGGCGCAGGAGGCAACAACGTATGGCTCAACAACCTCCAAAGTGATGCTGGCGCATGGGTTCATCCCAATACTGCCAAAAAACTTGGCATCAAAGATGGCGATGATATCGAACTGTACAACAAATACTCCGCACAACGGGGTAAAGCGTTGGTTACAGAGGGTATTCGTGAAGACACCGTGTTTGCCTACATGGGATTTGGGCACATTAGCAAAGATTTGCGTCACCATAGCAAGGGAATTCATAGCAATGCGCTATATCCTTCTTTTACTGGACAAAATTCCGGTATGGACTTGCATGTTGTTGGCGTCAAAATTAGAAAAGTATAAGGAAGGGAACGGTCATGGCTAAAAAATATGGAATGATTCACGATGAAAATCTGTGCATCGGTTGCCAAGCATGTAATATCGCGTGTCGGTCAGAAAACGACATCCCTGAGAGCGTTTATCGTTTGCAAGTGTGGGTCAATGGCCCTAAAAAACTTGCTAATGGGAATATGTTGTATGAATTCCACCGCCAATCTTGTGTCCACTGTGATGACACACCTTGTGTAAAAGTGTGCCCAACAGGCGCCTCTTACATCGATGAAAACGGTATCTCTTTGGTCAACGTGGATTTGTGCGTGGGCTGTTTATACTGTAACGCGGCGTGTCCTTACCAAGCGCGCTACGTACACCCTGAGCACAAAGCACCTGATAAGTGTACCTTTTGTAAAGAAACACGCCTTGGGCGCGGAGAAGACCCTGCGTGTGTAACCGTATGTCCTACGGATGCGCTTATCTTTGGTGACATCAACGATCCAAAAAGTAAAATCAGCAAAGCCCTCTCCGAGCGTGTGACATACCGCCAAAAAGAGAGTCTTGGCACCAAACCAAAAATGTTTATCGTACCTAATAAGAAGGGAGGAATTCAGTCATGAGTCCAATGTGGGGATCTACCGTACAATACGGCGGCATCGTTTGGCCTTGGCCAATCGCGGTTTACCTCTTTTTAGCAGGTCTTTCAGCAGGTGCGATTATTTCGGCAATCGTTATTAAATGGATGAAAGGGAACGAGAGTTCTCCTTGGGATGGCATCATTAAAGCAGGTGCGATTCTTGCACCGGTGACTATTGGTGCGGGCTTGGTACTTTTGATCGCTGACCTTACCCGTCCGCTTCATTTTTGGAAATTGCTCATTAACTACAACTTTGGCTCCATGATGACTATCGGGGTGTTGGCCTTGTTTGCTTACTTTCCTGTCATTATCATCTTTTTCTTGGGCATTTTCCGCAAACCGCTCATCGATGAGGGCCCTTTTGGCTTCTTGGCACCGTTGGCAAACATTGCTAAAAGCCAAGCTAAACTCCTCGAAGTGGTTACGCTACTCCTTGCCGTAGGTGTCGGTGCGTACACAGGCTTCTTGCTTTCCGCAATGAATACCTACCCGCTCCTTAATACACCAACCTTGCCATTGCTTTTCTTGGCATCGGGTATCTCGGCGGGTATCTCGGCTAACCTTATCGTAGGGCTTCTTTTCTTTAAAAACACTACCAATGAAGAAAACGTCAGTTACTTACACGGCCTTGACTTTAAAGTTATCTTGGCTGAAATGTTTATCCTGATTGCTCTTTTTAGCGGCATGTACTACCAAGGTGGTGCGGCGGCAAGTGTGGCTGCGGCGGCACTCACCACAGGTGGCTTTGCAACCTTGTTTTGGGTAGGCGTCTTTGGGGTTGGTCTTGCGGCTCCAGTAGGCTTAAATATCGTCATGCCTCACAGCGTGAAACACTCTACCGCCTTTATCATCTTCAACGCCTTCTTGGTGCTTGCAGGGGTTATGGCACTACGTTTTTACATCCTCTACGCTGGCCAAACGTTCGTCGGCTAGCATTTTAGGAGCCTCATTTTGAGGCTCCTATTTCCTCTTTTACCCTTCTTTTAAAGTAAAAGTTTCCTAACTTCTTCCAAACTCAATCAACCCTTCTGTCGGTGAACTTGCCGTGGCAAAGGGTTTTTTCAAAATGCGTCCCGCCAAGAAGCTCTCGCGTCCTGCTAGAACAGCGTGTTTCATGGCCCGCGCCATGCGGATGGGGTCCCCAGCTTGGGCAATGGCCGTATTGGTGAGCACACCGTCCGCGCCAATCTCCATCGCGATAGCCGCGTCACTAGCACACCCAATCCCAGCGTCCACAATCACGGGCACGTTGACTGCTTCTTTAATAAACAACACGTTGTATTTGTTTTGGATACCCAAACCGCTACCAATAGGCGCAGCTAGAGGCATGACCGCGTGAGAGCCTGCATCTTCGAGGCGTTTAGCCATGATAGGGTCATCGTTGGTGTAGGTCATGATGGTAAAGCCATCGCGTGCTAACACTTCGCACGCTTTAAGGGTTTCCATGACATCAGGGTAAAGGGTTTTAGCTGTGTCCCCGATGACTTCGAGTTTAATGAGGTCGATGCCCGTGGCTTCGCGCACCATGCGAAAGAGCGTGATGGCTTCTTCAGCGGTGGTACATCCTGCGGAGTTTGGCAAAAGTTTGATGGTGGTATCTTTAAAATAATCCAACAAATTCTCTTCATTGGGGTTGGTGATATTCACACGGCGCACCGCTACGGTGATGAGTTCTGACCCGCTTGCCAACGTCGCATCGCGCGTGGTTTGAAAGTCGGGGTATTTGCCGCTACCTACAATCAAACGGCTCTTTAGCGTCACATTTCCAATGGTTAAAGTATCGTTCATACTGCATCCTTTGTATTATCTTTACATGTAAGGGGTTTTTATACCACACGGGCACTTAAAGCTCTATGTGTTACCCATCCCATAAACCCAGCAGCCGAATAGACAATAAAAAAGAACCCAATCCAAATGGCCACATAGGGCATCTGTAGCCACGTGACGATGATAGAAAAAAGAGCGATTTTAGCAAAGATTTGGCGATACAGTCCCACTGCGACAATGACTTTGGGCTGCTTGATGCCTTGCATGGTCGAAACACAGGTAAACAAGATGACGTATCCAAAGAAGATAAACACCTCGATGTACAAGTAGGTCATAGCATACTCCACTACCGCTGGCGTGGCGTCAAAACGCGAGACGACCCACTCGCCCACCGTGTAGCCTAACACCACCCCAAGGGCACAGATAGCAAAGCCGTATTTTAAAGCCAACACGACGGTCTCTTTCACCCGCGCGTACTGCTTGGCACCAAAGTTATTGGAGACCAACGAAAGCACCGCAGAGCTGATGCCAAGGGCGGGTAAGAGCATGATTTGTTCCGCCCGAAAGGCAATTCCATACCCCGCCACCGCTTGGTACCCGTACTGGGCCACGTAGTAAATGGTGATAATCGAACCCATAGACATGGTAAGCATATTAAGGCTGGGCGGGAGCCCTTGGGATAAAAAAGTGCGGTAGATGCGAAAATCTGGTAAAAATAGCCGCGGACATTGCCACTGGAGCATCCCCACTTGGTGCACTTTAAACCCCAAATAGACCACACTCACACCCTGAATGCACACTGTGGCTAGTGCAATCCCTCTAATACCAAGGGCAGGCAAAGGGCCAAACCCGTAAATAAACAGGGGGTTCAGCATGAGGTTGAGGAAAAACCCCACAATGAGCATGTTGCGGTAGGTTTTGGTATCACCAAGGGCCACCAAGACGGCATTAAGCGCGTAGGTTCCCATGAACAACGGTGTCGCCACCAAAATGGTTTGAATGTACGCAAGTGCCAAGGGCAAGTAATTCTCTTGTGCCCCTAAAGCGCGCAACACCCACGGCGCACTCCACGCTCCCAACAGGGCCAATACAGAACCTAACACCACCACAAACACTAACCCCTTATGGGCGTACAAAGTGGCCAAAAAAGGGCGTTTCTTTCCTAGCGCATTGCCAATAAGCGCCGTGATAGCTGAACCAAACCCAAAGCCCACTCCCACCACCGCGAAGTAAAGAAAAAAGCTTACCGAAAGCCCTGCTACTGCCTCCGTGGAAATAAGCCCCGCATAAAAGGTGTCCACTACATTATAAAGGGTGTTAAACAAAATCCCCGTACTTGCAGGAATGGCTAGCTCTTTTAAAAGCTTAGGAATAGGCTGGGTAATCAGACGGTTATCGCGCATGAGGGCTTACATGTAAAGAAGTTAGCATAAGAGTTTAATCACTGCTTTTGGCAGTAATTGGTGCTCGATAGCGCGGATTTTAGCTTCAAAGGCTTCGTAAGACATCCCCACCTCTTTGACAAACGCTTCTTGCAGGACAATCGCACCGCCATCCAGCTCTTCACTCACCACATGTACACTCACACCCGCTTCTTTAACCTCAGCTTCGTAGCTTTCTTTGATGGCATTGGCACCTTTAAACAACGGCAACAACGAAGGGTGCAAGTTGATGGCGTTAACTTGCTGTGTAAACACAGGCGTCAATATGCGCATAAACCCTGCCAACACCACCAAATCTACCTGTGCTTTGTGAATCGCTTCCACCACTGCCCCATCAAAGGCCTCGCGGCTTTCAAACCAGGTATGGTCAATCACCACAGGTTCGATGCCGTAGCTTCGAGATTTTTCAATCCCGCCTGCGGTTGGTTTGTTTGTTAGCGTGAGTACAACGTTTAGTGTCGTACCATTAAACGTATATCTGTGCAAGGTTTTGAGTAATGATTCAAGGTTGCTTCCTTGTCCGCTAAAGAGTACCGCTAGCCGTTTTTGAGGCATGCCACTCCTTCAATCAACCGTTCAGGCGTAAGCGCGTACGTATTGCCCTCATAAGCTTGTGCCGCTAACGCATGGGCTAACACCGCGGTAATAGCTGCCTCTTTTGGTGCATAGCCTTGGGCTAAAAGCGCCCCAATCATTCCTGCTAAAACATCTCCGCTTCCCCCTTTAGAAAGGGCGGGAGACCCATAGGGACACAGGTAAACTTCACCCTTATGGGCAACTAACGTATGCACCCCTTTGAGCACTAACACACTCTTGGTTCCAAGGGAAAACTGGCGTGCAAGAGCGAGGCGATTGGCCTGTACTGTTTCCACGTCCACTTCTCCTAACCCAACGCGTTTCATGAGCGCGCAAAATTCCTTAGGATGGGGCGTAAAGACCACAGGCTTTTCATGGGTATATAACGTCTGCGCTAGAGGCATGTCACACACGTCCGCATCTGCCACCACGGCGCACGTACTTTCCACAAGCAGTGCTTTGAGTGCGGTCTCTTTATGGGTATTTCCAAGCCCCATTCCCGCAACAACTGCGGTGGTTTTAGGAGGCAAAGAAGCTGTTTTCATGAGGTGGGGCGGCAAGGACGCTTCACCCAAATAACTCACCAATCCCGCCCCAAAAGAAAATGCGGCCATGGCGGCTAAGGTGCCCGCCCCTTCTTTTTCACCCCCCACAACTAACACGTGGCCAAAATCTCCCTTGTGGGACACAGGGTTGGTGCGATGGGGTAAATGCATGTCTTGAGCGCTTAAGACCTGCGTTTGGCTTGGCACTTCATACATGTAGCGGGGCACACCAAGTTCGGCCACCACTATTTTGCCTACCACGCTTTTGGCGTTTTCTAAAAACAATACTTCCTTGAGCGCGCCCATTGCTACTGTCACATCCGCTTGAAACGCAGTTGTACCCACACCTAGTCCCGTGGGAATATCACAAGCAATCTTGCGTGCATCTTGCGCATTGAGGGTTTCTATTAATGCAACCATGGACGCTTCTAATGGACGGGTTTGACCACTTCCAAAGAGCGCGTCCACCACCACATCTGCTTTTTCTACCGCGTTAATAACCTTTACATGTAAGGCGACTGCACGCGCATATTGGAGTGTTGCCAAAGGGGACTTCACTCCCAAAGGAAGCAATACTTTAACATCACACACGCCGCACAAAAGCCTCGCACATGCTAACCCATCGGCCCCGTTATTTCCAGGGCCACACACGATGAGGACAGAGGTGAGCGGTTTTTCCAACACTGCCTTACAAAGGGCAAGGGCAGCGTGTTCCATGAGGATTTCTTCGCTTAATCCAAACACTTCACAACACCGCTTATCTAGCGTTTCGACCTGTTTGTAGAGAGGGTGCATAGGGTTTCCTTTAGCGTTGACGAAAGCTAAGCGCCTCTAAAATATGCGCCTCCATGAGCTCCCCACTTCCCTCTAAATCTGCAATCGTACGGGCGACTTTGAGGGTTTTGTTGATGGCGCGGTGGCTAAGCCCGTAGCGCGAAGCTGCTTTTTCCAAGACCACTTTGGCCTCCGGAGCGAGCGTGCACACACGCGTCAATTCTTGATCGTTAAGTTTACCGTTAAGTTCTTGTTGTCCACGCTCTTTTTGCCGTATAAATACTTCAAGCACGCTTTGGTGTAAGGTTTCCGAAGAGACCGACGCGCTTCCGCGTTCTTCGTCCATTTGCACGTACAAATCAATGCGGTCTAGCAACGGTCCAGAAAGGCGTGCTTTATAGCGGGCTATTTCAACTTCCGAGCATCGGCACGGCTTTGCCAAACTAAAGCGATGCCCGCACGGGCAGGGATTTTGGGCCGCTACAAACACAAATTTTGTGGGGTAAGTCACCTTGCTATTAACCCGTGAAATTAGTACTTTTGCGTCTTCTAAGGGTTCGCGCAAGCTTTCTAGTACCTGTTTCGTAAAATGGGGAAATTCGTCAAAAAATAAAATCCCATGATGCGCCAATGCCACTTCGCCTATCTTGGCTTGACCGCTTCCACCCCCAAAAATCGAAGGGCGCGAGGACGTGTGGTGGGGGCTTCTAAAAGGGCGCAACGGTTCAAACTCCGCGTCTTCTCCATCCAGAGAACGGTGTGCCGTTGTTTCAAGCACTTCACTTACACTCATAGGAGGCAAAATGTAGCGCAACCGCTTGGCGCTCATACTTTTACCACACCCCGGACTTCCCTCAAACAAGATATTGTGCATGCCCGCTGCGGCGATCAGTGCGGCCCGTTTGGCGCGCTCTTGCCCTTTGATGTCTGCAAAGTCCAAAGGGTAATGAGTGTTGTGCACATACGGCGCTCCTGCAATCCACACGGGCGCGCCAAAAAGCGGATGGGTGTTTACATGTAAGGCGTTTTCTTGGGTGCTTTGGTCTTGAAAAAACGCCAGAGCCTCGTGTAAGGTTTCTACGCCGTACACATGGAGTCCTGGGATTTGTGAAGCGCGTGAAGCGATGCTTAAAGGCACCAAAACCTTTGCATTTTCCACCACAGACGCGAGAGAAAGTAGCAATGAAAACAAGGTTGCTGTAGATTTTACCGCGCCATCAAGTCCTAGCTCTCCAAAGACAAAAAACGCTCCAAAATCAACCCGCTCTTTTTGCAAAGCAATCAGTAAGGCCACGCCTAAGTCAAAATGGCTCCCCTCTTTGCGCAAATCCGAAGGCGAAAGGTTGATGGTAATTTTTTGTGCGGGGAAGGCAAAGCCCACGCCCAAAAGCGCGGATTTGATGCGGTCTTTACTCTCTTGAATGGCTTGGGAAGGTAGCCCTACGATGGAAAACCCGGGCAGGGCGCGCACGAAAGCAGATTCCACCTCCACCACATGGGCAGTGTTGGCCTCTAGCGTGGCACACCCAAGGCGTTTCACGTTTACACCTTTTCGCGTTGGCGTTTTTTAAACTCTTTATCAAATTTTTTACGCTTAAGATAGGAAATCTTTTCAATAAACAATTTCCCTGCCAAATGGTCCATCTCATGTTGCATCGCAATGGCCCACAAATCTTCCAGTCTTTCTTCGATTACCTTGCCAAAGCGGTCTTGGTAGCGCACTGTAATCTCTCTAGCCCGCTCCACTTCTTCGTAAAATTCAGGCACACTAAGACACCCTTCTTTGTACACCGTTGTTCCATTTTTTTCTAAAATCACAGGGTTAATGACTTCTTTGAGCTCGGCTTTGTCTTGAAAGCCTTCTTCGTTGACGAGGTTAATAATGAGCACATTCAGTGGTACAGCCACTTGAATGGCCGCAAGACCGATGCCATCTTTTGCCAACATGGTTTCGTACATATTATCAAGCAACATGTGCAAGGAGACATCAAACACTTCCACAGGACGAGAAATTTCCCACAGCCGTTTATCGGGGTAAGTTATCACTTCTAAAATCACGGGCCGCCCTTTACAGTGTGCCCACAGCGTATGCCTCTTGGTCACGCCCACTCAAAGGAAGTGCGTCAAGCGCCGCAATTAAGCTCTCGTCCACGCCCTTCTCCCCATGAAGCTCTACAATCGCAAGTTCGATATCAATATCCAATTCCATTTCTCCAATAAAAAAACTTGTCGCATAAATCAACTCGGCGATACGCTCGCAAGCTTTTTTCCCACTCTCAATGTTGGTGTGTTTCATCACCATGGCAAAAACGCCCTCACCATAGTGGGCCACAACGTCGCTTCGCCTTGATGTTTTGAGCAGCAGTTTAGAAATATTGCGCAACAATACCGCGCGGTCTTTGGAGTTAATGATGCGACTTAATGCCGCATCTTTAACCTTCAAAAGCATCAAGGTGCTAGAGTAGCCATATTTTTTGATACTCTCTTTTTCGCTCTCTAGGGTTTTAATCAAATAGCGTTTATTGTAAATTCCGTAGCGTGTATCAAAAATCGCTTCTTGCTCGATGGATTTTAGGGTTGCGCCTGCTTTTTCGTAGCCGTCTTTTAGGCCTGCAAGTTGGCGCTCCATCAAAGAGCTAAGTTTGCCCAAATCACCGCCAAAGGTAGTGATGACATTTTGAACTGCAAGTTGACTGGTGTTGACATTTAACTCATCTTGACGTTTTTTTACCAAACCTTTCATCACTGTCAGGTTTTTGTAAATCGTGGCAATCCCTTGAAGCATTCCTTTGATTTGAGAAAAACCTTCTTTGATTTCTCGCTCAATCTTGGCACGTTGTTCATCATCGTTCGCCGTATCTGCTTCTAAGAGCTCGTTAATGCGCTTACGAAAAGAGAGGGGTTTTTGCTCGAGGAGTTTTTCAAAATAAATCTGAAAATTCGCAGGGGTTGGCGGAACATTTTCTTCAATGAGCTGTTTTAAGACATAATGGGAAAACTTCTCCAAGTCACTGCCTTCAGGAGAGGCAGTGACAGGAGCGGCGGTTTCGGTTGGCTTTGCAGGCTCTGGGTCTTTCACTGCGGCTCTTGTGAGCGTACCACGAATCTTATTTTTATCCAATCGAACCATCGCCTCTCTCTCCTTAAGTGCCTATTTAAAGCTTTTTTCCAACACTTTATCAATCAATCCATACTCTTTGGCTTCTTTGGCGCTCATAAAAAAATCACGATCCGTGTCTTTGGCAATCTTTGCCACCCGTTGCCCTGTGTTTTTTGCCAAAATATCATTAAGATTGCTTTTAAGGCGCAAAATTTCACGGGTTTGAATTTCAATATCTGTTGCTTGCCCTTGTGCACCACCCAAAGGTTGGTGAATCATAATGCGTGCATTGGGAAGCCCATAACGCTTGCCCTTGGTGCCACAGCTGAGTAAAAAAGCGCCCATAGACGCAGCTTGGCCGATGCAAATCGTGCAAATATCAGGTTTGATGTAATTCATCGTATCGTAAATACTAAACCCACTGGTGACAACGCCACCAGGAGAGTTGATGTACAAATAGATGTCTTTATCAGGATCTTCCGCTTCCAAAAAAAGAAGTTGCGCCACAATGCTAGAGGCGACAGGATCGTTGATTTCGCCACTAAGCATAATGATGCGGTCTTTTAAAAGCCGAGAATAGATGTCGTAACTGCGCTCACCACGTCCTGTTTTTTCAACAACATAAGGAATGTAGCTCATTACTTCGCCTTACTCTCTTTGTCAAAAAGTTTTGTAAAGAGTTTGTCTTCAATCATGGCCATCTTCACCGCAGGAAGCACGCCTTGGTTTTTGTACATCTCTACATACTGTTTGGGGTCTTGGCCTTGTTGCATTGCTTCGTAGTAAAGGGTTTGAAGCACTTCTTGGTCGGCTACAGAAATGTCATTGATTTTTGCAAGTTCGTCAACAATGAAGGTCAATTTGACGCTCTTGGTTGCTTCGGCTCGGAAAGTTTCGCGTTTTTCTTGTACTTTGTCTGGGTTGCTTCGGAACTCTTCTAGTTCCTCTTCGGTAAAGTTTTGCCATTGGCTTCTAAACTGCAAATCAATCTCTTGTTCTACGATATTTTCAGGAAGGTCGAACACGAGTTTTTCTACGACCGCTTCAATGAATTTTGGTTTCAGTTCATCGCCAATAAGTTTGGAGATTTTTTCGTTTTTAATCTGGTCTTTAATGCGTTGTTCCAACACCTCAACCGTTACATTTTCTTCACCAGGAAGCAACCGTTTTAGGGTTTCTTCATCGGGTGTCTTAGAAACGACTTTGCCTTGGATTTCGTGGAGTTTGACTTTAAACACTGCTTCTTTTCCAGCCAAGTGTTTTGCGCCGTATTCGGCAGGGAAATTTACAACCACATCGCGTGCTTCGCCCGCTTTTAGACCTACCATGCCTTCTTCAAATCCAGGAATAAACTGGTTGCTACCAATATCTAGCAAATATCCTTCTGCTTTTCCGCCTTCAAAGGCTTCGCCATCGATAAATCCTTCAAAATCAAACAACGCAGTGTCGCCTTTTTCAAGCCCACGGTCTTCGTCGATTTTTTTCAAAGGCGCTACCATTTCAAGCAATTTTTCCACGCGCTCACCAATCTCTTTTTTGGTAACTTTAGGCGTTGCGTATTCAGGGATGCATGCTTCATAACCCTCTACCACAACTTCGGGTCTAAAAGAGATTTTGATTTCCACGTCAAGACCATCTTCCGCACGTTCAAATTTGCTCACTTGAGGTTCGCCCACAATGTTTTTTTGGTCTTTTTCCAATGTTTTGAGACTTTCATCCAGAAGCCCTTGCAGTGCCTCTTGCTCTGCGTCTTGTTGAATTTTATCGCCAAAGCGTTTCATCACGACAGCCATCGGTACTTTTCCCGCTCTAAATCCGTCAACTTTTGCATCTTTAGCGACTGATTTGGCGATTTTTTCTTGCTTTTTTTCAAGCTGATCTTTACTAATCTTTGCCGCAGCAATTGCATTTGCACCGTCTGTCATTTTCGCTGTAACTTCCATAGAGTCCCTTTTTTTCAAAAAAATTTTTTATAATATAGCAGATTTTTGCTTATCGTTGGATAATTCCAACTACCCGCGCGCTTACCCCTCCAAATTCCACGCTTTCACACTCTTTTTCACTAGCGTAAACACTAAGGCGGTAAATAACATCGTTGGAAGCACTGCGCCAATACCCAAATCCATCCCCTTAAATCCATAATACGCCCCAACCCCCACCATCCAAACTACTAGCGCGTTTACATGTAAGAGCAATGTAGGGCGAATCGTACGTGTTTGAAAGAAAAAATAATCGCACAGTATAATCGCAAACAAAGGCCCAAAAACCGACCCAATAGCGTACAAGAAATGCTCATACTGATGCATCGGCACCCACAAGGCCAAACACAACCCCACAAAGGCCATCCCTAAAGCGGCGTAACGCTCATTTACCTGCGGAAAAATAGCCGTGGCGCTCACGCCTGCCGAATACGCATCTAAAAAAGTGGTGGTCACGGTTGAGAGTACTACGATACCCAAAGCAAACAGCCCCAAATTGGCCGCAAGCATCATCGCGGAAGGATCTGCACTTCCTGAATACAACGCTGCGCCCAGGCCGATGATATACATCAGCGTACTTCCTAAAAAATACCCCGTTGTAGCACTCCACACCCCCTTGGTTTTGTCTTTTGCAAAACGGGTGTAATCACCAATAAGTGGCAGCCATGATAATGGCATAATAATACTAAGCTCCAAAGCCAATCCCATGGAAAAAGGGGTGGTTTGCGCCACTTCTATCGTGTGTACTTCCTTGCCAAAAACCACATAGGCGAGCACTAAGGTTAGGCCAAAAAGCAAAACGACGGCCATAACATTGAGTTTTGTAAACCCTTGCGCTCCTAGCCAAATCCACACCATAATCGCCGCGCCAAGAGCCAAAGACCAGGCCAACGGAGCGCTAACACCCATCAGTAACACACCAATTTCATTGGCCGCATTGGCCCCCGCGATAATCATAATCGCCGTCCAGCCGATGAGCTGCAAGATGTTGAGCACCGCAAAAAGCTGGGAACCTGCGAGTCCAAAACTCATACGCGTGCTTACCATAGAAGGTAACCCGCTTTGCGCCCCAATCGTGCCGCCAAAATAGAGCAATGCCGCCCCAATCACATGGCCTACGACGATGCCCACAACTGCGGGCGAAAACCCCATGGGAGCCAACAACCCTCCCGTCATAATCTCCGCAATCGACACAGAGGCACCAAACCACAGTACCAACAATGTAAAATTGCCAAATGTTTCACGTTTTGGTTGCATTATTTTCCTTTGGATTCCTTACATGTAAAGAGGAGAATTATACTCTTTTTAGAAACTAAAAAGGAAGCATCCGCTACAATAATGCTCTTTCATTCCAAGGACTCTCATGGACACACAAGCCAAATTTGAAGAAGCCGTTCGTACGATTTTAACCCTCATTGGCGAAGACACTTCCCGCGAAGGGCTAGAAAAAACACCCACACGTGTCTTTAAAGCCTTTGAATTCATGACCCAAGGGTACACACAAGACCCCAAACAAGTCCTCGGCGACGCGCTTTTTGAAAGCAGCAATGACGAAATGGTACTCATCCGCGACATCGAATTTTATTCCATGTGCGAACACCACCTTTTACCCATCATCGGAAGAGCGCACGTAGCGTACATTCCTAATGGCAAAGTCGTCGGGCTTTCCAAAATTCCACGCATGGTCAATATCTTTGCCAGACGCCTTCAAATTCAAGAACAGCTCACCGAACAAATCGCTGGGGCCATTCACGATGTCATCAAACCCAAAGGAGTTGGCGTAGTGCTCCAAGCGCGTCACATGTGCATGGAAATGCGCGGGGTTGAAAAAATCAACTCAACTACAAATACCTCGGCCCTGCGCGGCTCTTTTTTAAAAAACCCTGACACTCGTCGCGAATTTTTTTCCCTTATCAATTCCCCGCAAGGGATTCGCTACTAAATGAGCCTTTTACAGCTCAAATCCAAACTCCAAAACTGCGCCTCCCTTTCGCCTATTTTTGGCACCATTACCAACATCAGCGCCACCACCATCGAAGTAGCAGGGCTTCGCCCTAGCATTGGCGATATCGTACGTCTGGTTTCGCGGGATGGTTTGCGCAGGGAACTGGGGATGGTTACAGAGATTAAAAGCAACCGTTTTTTCATCTCCCCTTTTGGATTCGTAGAAGGCTTCAAGACGGGCGACAAAGTCTTTATCAGCGAACAAGGCATGATGATTCCTGTAGGCGAAGCACTTTTGGGACGCGTGGTCGACCCTTTTGTAAACCCCAAAGACGGTAAAGGCCCCATCCACAGTGCAACCTGCGCTTCGATCATCAAGCCACCGCTAGAGGCCATGAAACGGGGGCTTATTGACGAGCCTTTTGAAGTTGGCGTAAAGACCATCGACGGGCTTTTAACCTGTGGAAAAGGGCAAAAAGTAGGTATTTTTGCAGGTAGTGGCGTGGGAAAATCTACCCTCATGGGGATGATTGTGCGCGGGTCCAAAGCTCCCGTTAAAGTCGTCGCACTCATCGGAGAGCGCGGACGCGAGGTGCCTGAATTTATTCAAAAAAGCCTTGGAGGCGACCTTACAAACACCGTGATCGTGGTCGCCACGAGCGATGATTCCCCACTGATGCGCAAATACGGTGCTTTTTCTGCCATGACCATTGCGGAGTATTTTAAAGACCAAGGGCATGATGTGTTGTTCTTGATGGATTCTGTGACCCGTTTTGCCATGGCGCAACGGGAAATCGGCCTTGCCCTTGGGGAACCTCCTACTTCCAAAGGTTACCCGCCTTCCGTACTCACCCTCCTTCCTCAACTCATGGAGCGCGCGGGCAAAGAAGAAGGCAAGGGGTCTATTACTGCCTTTTTTACCGTTCTTGTAGAGGGGGATGACATGAGTGACCCCATCGCCGACCAAAGCCGTAGTATTTTAGATGGGCACATTGTCCTTAGTCGAGAACTTGCAGATCTTGGTATTTACCCACCTATCAACATCCAAAACAGCGCCTCGCGGGTCATGGGAGACGTGATAACCCCTGAACACCAACGCCACGCCACACGCTTTCGCCGCCTTAATTCCCTCATCAAAGAAAATGAGATTTTAATACGCATCGGCGCGTACCAAAAAGGAGCCGACAAGGACCTTGACAGTGCCATTGAGAAACGGTCGTTCATGGAACAGTTTATGCAACAAAACCCCAAAGACGCCGTTTCCTTTGGCACGATGATTCAAGAACTCCAAAAGATTGGCCCTCAGGCCAATGGGCCCACTTAAAGAGTTTTTAATGAAGAGTAGTCTACCATTCGGAAAAGATTAATAAGATAAAAAATATCCTATTTAAATAAATAGGTTTTTAGGAGCACTTTTAATGAGAGTCTATCTTGACAACAACGCCACCACCATGGTTGACCCGCTTGTCTTTGACGCGATGAAACCTTATTTTTGTGAGATTTACGGCAATCCAAATTCCTTGCATGCCTTTGGAAGCGACTCACACCCTGCCTTGCGCAAAGCGATGAACCAACTCTACGCGGGCATCAATGCCAAGGATGATGATGACGTAGTAGTCACTTCGTGCGCTACCGAGAGCATCAATTGGGTCATTAAAGGTGTTTACTACGACACCATTCTTAACGGTCCCAAAGACACCATTATTACAAGCGAAGTAGAACACCCTGCGGTGGTTTCCGCCTGTAGGTTTTTAGAAGGCCTAGGCGTGAACGTCATCTACCTACCCGTCAATAACCAAGGCGTTGTTGAAGTAGAAACTCTTAGAGAGCACATCACGGACACCACGGCACTTGTTTCCATCATGTGGGCCAACAATGAAACAGGTATGATTTTCCCCATCCAAGAAATGGCTGCCATTGCCCACGAGTACGGCGCTTTGTTCCATACAGATGCGGTGCAAGCTATCGGAAAAATTCCTGTGGATGTTCAGGCAACGGGGGTGGATTTTTTAAGCTTTTCAGCGCATAAATTTCATGGCCCCAAAGGCGTAGGTGGCTTGTATCTTAAAGACGGGCAAGGGCTCACAAGCTTGATGCACGGAGGCGAACACATGGGCGGACGCCGTAGTGGCACCCTTAATGTTCCTGGTATCATCGGCATGGGCGAAGCCATGGAACTTGCCAATGCACATCTTGATGTTGAAAATGGCACCGTGCGCAAACTCCGCGACACCCTTGAAGATGCTATTTTGGAACTCCCTGATGTTTTTGTGGTAGGAGAAAGAAGCGAGCGCACACCCAATACTATCTTGGTCAGTGTTAAGGGAATCGAAGGCGAAGCCATGCTGTGGGATTTGAACCAAAAAGGCATTGCGGCAAGCACGGGAAGTGCATGTGCAAGTGAAGATTTGGAATCTAATCCTGTCATGGAAGCCATTGGCGCAGAAGCAGACTTGGCGCACACGGCCCTTCGGCTCTCTCTTTCACGGTTTACCACACAAGAAGATATTGATTACACGATTGATGTGCTCAAAGCCGCCGTTGTTCGACTTCGCGCGATTTCTAGCACTTACTCTTACGCGCCTTCATGGCATAAAAGCGGATTATAAAGGATATATTATGGCAAAAAATAGTTTGATTGGCGGCTCTATCTGGGAAGAATACAGCCAAAAAGTACAAGACTTGATGAACAACCCTAAAAACATGGGACAAATCACTGAAGAAGAAGCGGCAGCGATGGGCGGAAAACTCATTGTGGCAGATTTTGGCGCAGAATCCTGTGGAGACGCGGTACGTCTTTACTGGGTCGTCAACGAAACAACCAATGTCATCATGGAAGCAAAATTCAAAAGCTTTGGCTGTGGTACAGCCATTGCAAGCTCTGATACGATGGCGGAGCTTTGCAAAGGGAAAACCGTAGACGAGGCCGTTAAGATTACCAATATTGATGTGGAAAAATTCATGCGCGATGACCCCAACATCCCTGCGGTACCGCCTCAAAAAATGCACTGTTCGGTAATGGCCTATGACGTCATCAAAGCCGCGGCTGCTTCTTACAAAGGCGTGAATCCTGAAGATTTTGAAGATGAAATCATCGTGTGCGAGTGTGCGCGCGTGAGCCTTGGCACCATCAAAGAAGTCATCAAACTCAACGACCTCAAAACCGTTGAAGACATCACCAACTACACCAAAGCAGGCGCATTTTGCAAATCCTGCATCAAACCTGGTGGTCACGAAGACCGTGAACATTACCTTGTAGACATCCTTAAAGACACACGCGCTGAAATGGAACACGAAAAACTTAAAGCTCAAGCGGATGCAAAAATTTCAGGTGCAAGTGACATGGTTCTTTTTGACCAACTCACCGTCGTAGGGCAACTTAAAGCAGTTGAAACCATCATTGATGCGGACATTCGCCCTATGCTGATGATGGACGGAGGTAACTTGGAGATTATCGACATTAAATCTTCCGAGGAAAACATCGACATTTACATTCGTTATTTAGGAGCTTGTAGCGGATGCGCAAGCAGTTCCTCAGGAACCTTGTATGCAATAGAATCCGTATTGCGCGATAAACTCTCTCCCGTCATTCGCGTCATGCCTATCTAAGGAACCTCGCATTAAACCTTTATTGCGTTTTATCTTTACATGTAGCGCTATTTTCATTGTCTTGTTGGTGCTGTACACAGGGTATCAGTACCAACAAGAACTCACCCATAACGACGCCAAGCGCTATCTCAACCATCAGATTTTACTCTTTTCTAAAACCCTCGAAGAAGAAAAAAGTCTTGCGCTCTCCATGTCTGTTTTACTCTCTAAAAACCCTTTGGTTGTAGAGTGCATTAAAACAAAAAACAAAGAAGGGTGTTTGTCTATTGTTAATGATACGCTGCATTCTTTAGCGCCTCTGACCCACTACACCATCCGTATTCACATGCACACGGCAGATTTTAAAAGTTTGTTGCGCGCGTGGAATCTAGAACGCAGCGGCGACAGCCTTGAATCGTTTCGTCACTCCCTGCTTCAGGCAAAAGAGACCAAAGCACCGCTCTCGGGCATCGAAGCAGGAAGGGAGGGTCTTTTTCTACGAGGTGTTTCGCCCATCTTTGAAGAGGAAGAGTACATTGGGTCCATTGAAGTAATTTTTGACTTCAAACACATTACCAACTTTCTCAACCATCAAGGGGTCGATTTTTACGTACTGCTAGACAAAAAAACTGCTAGCCTTTCCAATGTGTTTCATCCGCATCAAATGAACCTTTTGGAACATTTCATCATCATCAACAAAGAAGCAAACTTTGACAAAGCCTACCTTCTCAACACGCTAGACCTTACCCGTCCTTCCATCACGCAACGGCACAGCCACTACTTTGCCTCCTTGCCTATTCATGATATTTCAGGAAAAGAAGTGGGGTATTACGCCCTCAGTGTCACCACAGAACGCCAAGCAGAATGGGGAAAGATTGCCCAGCGTTTTTAAGCAGGAAGTGTTTCTTTGGATTCGAGTTTATCGAGCCAACGCTCTTCGTATAAGGGCAAAAGATAGGAAAAAGTACTTCCACGCGCTAGCACCGAACTTACCTGGTAGGTAATGCCGTACTTTTGACAAATATTTTTCACGATACTCAGGCCCAATCCAAAGCCGCCTTGCACCAAATCTTCTCGTTCAAAACGCTCAAAAATCCGTTTGGTGTCTTTGATACCTTTGCCAAAATCCTCCACTCGAAACGAAGCTTTACCCTCTTTTTCTTCTAACTCAAGCAGCACGCTTGAGGCAGGATTGGAGTATTTGATGGCATTGGAAATCGTGTTGTCAATGACCCGCTGTAGTTCCATTTTATTCATAAAGACAATTAATTTCGGCGCAATGGTCGCTTTGAGTAAAATCTGTTTTGCCTTGGCAATATCCTCAAAAAAGCGCACCCGTTCAAATAAATAGTGGGACAAATCCACCACTTCAGGGTTGAAGCTAGAACGCGTGTGCTTGATGTAGTACTCTACGTCCTCATAGGTCATTTGCATCTGTTTTGTCGCTGCTTTCATACGCCCAATATACTTGGATTCTGGCTGGGTTGCCTCTAGGAGTTCGAGGTTGATGTGAATCACCCCCAAAGGCGTTTTAAGCTCATGCATAGCGTCGTTAAAAAACGTGTTCATGTAGTTTTGCGTCTCTTGATAGGGCTTAATGCTGTGCAAAATCATAAAATGCGCCGTCACATACAGCACGCACAACGTCAGCAGCAAAATAATCGTCGCCATCAAGATAATCTTTGTATTGCTCACTGGCATCGCCACAATCAAATACAAAGCATTCACAGGGTTATTACCCAACACCGTTTGGTAGTAAAAAAATCCCCCTTCGCTCCGCGCTGTAAAGGCAAAGGTGGAAGGTTCTTGGGTGAGGGTCGAATACAAAATATTGCGCGAAGCGTCGTAAAGCCCAAAGGTGTAGACCACAGAACTTGGAACCTTTACATGTAAGGGTTCTTGGCCTTCATAAGTTTCAATAGCACTACGAATCAATGTGGACCACTGCATTAGCTCAATACTGTTATTGGTGTGTTGTTCTTTAAGGGTGAGTTGCAACACTTGAAAGCCTGGAACACAAAAAAGCAGCCCAATGAGCAGCGTGTACATCAGGGGAGATTTAAGACTCTGCTTTAACATGGATTTTGTACCCTAGCCCCCGAAATGACTCAATAAATTCTGGCGTGGTTTTTTGGCGAATTTTGCGCACGTGCATCCGAATATCCGCGTGGTGAATCGCCTTTCCTTCCCACACTTCTTCCCGCAGCATCTCAATACTCGCATAGGCGTTTTTGTTGCGCACAAGGTACAAGATAAGGTCTTTTTCTTTAGCCGTAAGGCTCACTTCTTTGCCTGATTTATACAACAACCCTTCCACGATGTCGAAGGTGTATTCTTGGTCAATCTCAACACAGTTTTTATTGTTAGTCGGGTAAAAGGTATTAATCAGCCCAAGCACACGGTATTTGAGCTCTACTAAATCAAAGGGTTTTTTGAGGTATTCGTTACAGCCAAGCTCGTACCCAATCGCCACATTATCAATATCTACCAAGGAAGTAATAATCATAATCGGCACTTTAATCTGCGACTCTTTAACATAGCGAATAATCTCATGCCCACTCACTTCGGGCACCTTGATGTCTAAAATCAGTAAGTAGTAGGTTTTTTCATAAATACTATCTAGTGCATCTGCACCATTGTCAAAATCGTCCACCTCAAAACCAAGCATTTCAAGGTACTCTTTGATACTTTCGCGGTAGTTATAATCGTCTTCAAGCAGAAGAATCTTCATTGGCTTTTTCCTAAGGTGTTGTGTTGATTTTTTAGACGCCAGTAAAGGTTTGGCCTGCGTAAACTATGTAGTATCGTAGCAGAAAAACACCTAAAAGCACAATCATCGAATTAGCCACAATAAACCCCATGCGGTATGCATGATTACGTAGCGCAGTAAAGGCGATTGTGAGGGGTGTTAGCAAGCCAATTCCTACAACACCGCACCAAAAAATCCACGCCAAATGTCCTTGGGTGAGTGCTGATTTTGCCGCAAGAACGCCCGCTTCACCGCCGTAGAACATCCCAATGAACAGCATGATAAGCAAAGGGATTTCACTCATCACCGCGCGCATGTCAAGCACCAGAAGGTATTTGACACTTTCTGGGTTGAGGGAGCTCTTGAAAAACAAGAGGCCTACGAGGATATTTGAAGCGATGCCCGCAGAAATTCCTGAAGTTAAAAATAAAATTGGCAAAATAGGGTTGTTCCACATGGGTAACGCTTGAATAGCTGAGAGTAAAAATCCCGTGTACGCCCCTACAGCCAAGGCAAAAGCAAACAAAAAATATTCCAACTCTTTCGCGCGGTGCGAAAAAGAGCGAACAAAAGTAATCAGCGGCAAAAATACCCGCAACACCTGAATCTGTTTCACGTTTTCTTCAAAAATCATAAGGGTAAAGAGTAGGGTAAGCGGGGTATAACACAGTAAAATAATCACCCCGATAGACATGACTGAAGTGGGATTATAATAGACCAAAAGCCAAAAAAAAGAAAGGGGTTTTCCAAGATCAAGAACCAACAACCCAAGCCCAAGGATAATCGCACTTGGCGCAATCAACGCGCCTGCTTTTACCATCGCGTCCCAGATGGAGTTTGTGCTGTGTTCGTGCCGATTCCATTTGACCAGCAACGCTACAAGCATCGATCCCGCACTTAGGCCCGCTAAAAACAGGTACACCGCAATGGGCCATGGCCAATGAACAATCTCGTGCTGAGCCATACTTCCCCACATGCTATTCACGGGGCATTCCTTTAGCATTAGGAATAATCACAACTTTAGGTTTGGTACCAAGGTGTGCTTTGGGGTATATACTAACATTGTTTTTTAGCTTTAGCGCTGGTGCGCTTTGAGGGTCGTTGATGTCACCAAAAGCAAGAGCATCAGTGGGACACACCTCCACACATGCAGGCAATTCTCCTTTGAGAATACGGGAAGAATAACAAAAATCACATTTTTGTAAGGCTTTAGTCAAGGGGTCGGTATAGCGCGCACCATAGGGACAAGCAAGAGCGCAGTATTTGCACGAAACACACCGTTTTTCATCCACAAGAACAATGCCATCGCGCATTTGAAAGGTAGCATGGGTCGGACACACTTCCACGCAAGGGGCATTATCGCACATCACGCAAGAGCGTCTTGTAAAATCCATCGTATGGTCTTGTGCCCTCATAGAAACGGTTACTTGGAGTCTGTATACTTCTTCGGGAATTTTATTCTCAGCCCTACACGCCACACTGCATGCTTGACACCCGATACACAGGTTTTCATCATGCACAAGTCGGTAGGCTTTTTTCATGGGTTACTCCATCCGAGAACTATAAGTTCACAATCTTTTCCAACGCTGCTTGGGGGCGAAACATGGCACGCACCTGATCCATTCCCGTATAAAACTCTCGCATCAACACCAAACTCACATACGCCCCAAACTCAGTAGGAACAATCATGCCATTGGAGACGTCGATGGCCCCTGCGAGCTTTAGCATCGCAATCTCTTTATTCATCGTTCGCTCAAGATTGGTGTGCAAGGTTTGATTAAAGGTATCAATATGCACCACTCCATCAAACAAAGAAGTCATAAATTGGTACTGCACCCGCTGTTTTGGCGTGAACGCGCAAGAAGCAATCACCGCACTTTCTTCGTTAGCAATCTTTTGCATGTATTGGTCTAAGTCAAAAGCGTTTACATGTAAGGTTCCATCCAAAAAGCTAAAAGAGCCGCTCCCTACTCCCACATATTCACTGTGGCTTCCCACGTATTCGTCGCTTAATTGCTCTTCTTGGCGTGAAAATGCCCATCCGTTAATAGGACGGTATTGGTTCATAGCGCCACGAATCAGCTCAAAAAAGCGGTATTCATTGTCACTTTTTTGGCTATCAAAGGCTTTTGAAATGGATTTTTTCATCAAATTTGACTGCATGAGTGGGTAGGTTGTGATTTGGTCAATATCAAGGGCTTGAGCCGTAATGACATCACGCAAAACGATTTCTTCTGTTTGTCCAGGAAAGTTAAAAATAAGGTCGATGCTTGTGGTGGGCAAAACCCCCCCGATGCGCAGAAGTTTTTCTTGAATCTCCTCTCCTGAACCAAATTTTTCATGCCGACCAATGCGCTTTAAAATCCCATCATCAAAACTTTGAACACCGATAGACAAGCGGTCAATGAGGCCGCGAAAACGGCGTAAACTACCGGGCGCGATGTGATTAGGATCGCTCTCGCAAGAGACTTCTTTGATGCTAAATAAACTTTTGGCGTATTCGAGGGTTTTAATGAGTTCTGGCTCGTTAATAAGCGTCGTGCCCCCACCCACATATAAGGTTTCAAAATCATACCCTTGCTCTTTGACTTTTCGCAATTCGTGGCGCACAAAGGAAAAATATTGCAGGGCTTTTTCTTCGTTGTAATAAAATTTGTGAAAGGAGCAATAGGAGCAAAACGTATGGCAAAAAGGAACGTGGATGTAGAGCATGTACGTGTGTCCAGGTTTTGCCTTGCGTTTAACTTCTTCTTTAACGGGTGTAATCACCAAATTATTTGCAAGGGATTTTCGCATAATCTTTTCAGCCCAAAAAACAGTGGATGATTGAACAAAATTTAATGGCATCGTCTCTCTCTCCTTCATTTGCCGTCATTCTAGCGAGGCTGTGTAAATTGAGTGTAAATTTTATAAAAAACGTTTTCGAAAATCACACCGTTGACACAAGGACTCTACTGCTTTCTTTTCGCCAAAACCTCGACGGATTGCTTGGGCTTTAGGGCTGTGTAGTATCGCCTCCAACGGTGTGGTAAACACGTTACCAAGGGCTAACACCCCCTCCCCGTCTAAACAACAAGGAACCACGGTTCCGTCGCTCAAAATCCCAATATGCGACCGCAACCCATGACAAGGCCCATCGGGAACTTCGGGTGCATCCAAAGAGGGCCATACAAAATACCTGTCTACATGTAAACGGATTTTTTCATCTAGACGGTATGTACCTTCTTGGAGTGCCTTCGCGTCCAATTGTACCTGAAGCGAATGATAAAAAGAGTGAGAAATGAGAGCATAAAGCGTTTGTGTAAATGCTAAATCTTTTGCATCTCCTTGCTGATTCCACAAGCGTAAATTTACAAAGGGGTTGGGAGCATATTCTCGTTTATGATCACACCACGTCAGCACTTCATCCATGTAGGCCTTAAGCGCTCTTGGCGTTTGGCGCGAGGCGCTGTTGAGGGAAACGTTCAGTTGACGCAGTGCGGGGTGACGTAGGAGTTCGGGAGAATGCTTACGCAAATGAAACCCGCTTGTCACAAGATGTACGCCAAACCCATAGTGCTGCGCTATGTCCATATAGCGTGGCAAAGCTTCAAGGGTCAAGGGGTCGCCCAACACGTGAAAGGCAAGGTTTTTCGTGTAAGGCACTAACTGCGCTAACACACGTTCGGCGTCTCCAAGCTCCATCACACGCGTTTTTTTAGGGCGCGAAGGGCAAAAATGGCAAGCTAATCCACACCCATTTGTTAGTTCAATATAGACTTTTTGAAACCGCATCACGCATCACAGCACAGATAACGCACCACATACCACCGTGCAATCTCATGAGAAGTGAAGGAAATCTCTCGTTGGTCTTTAGGGATGCTCACTTGCCGCATTTTGCTACTGATAACGCCTGTTAGCAAATACCCAAACACACCAAAAAGTATGCCAAAACTCCAGTGAAACTGCCACCATCCCCACACAACAAGCGCCCAAGGGCCCGCCCCAAGTCCAAGGGCAATGCCAAAGACTAGCACCTTACAACTAGTGCGTTTTGGCGTAGGAGTGGGCTCCAGGATGCGCATTAGGCGAAGTTTGTGAAAGAGAGCGGAAGGTCAAGCTCCATCCCCTTAACCACACGAATACACTCTTGCAAATCGTCCAGTGACTTGCCTGTGATACGCAGTTCTTCTCCGCGGATAGCCGCTTGGACTTTGAGCTTTTGGGTTTTGATTTCTTTGGTGATTTTTTTGGCATCTTCGCTAGAGATGGTGTCGATGACTTGGAGGGTGAGTTTTGTGTTACCGCCCCCCACACTTTCGCGCTTTAGCTCTTTAATGGCTTGCGCCACAATGCCGCGCTTGATGAGTTTTGAAATCACAATCTCCTTCATGGCTTCCGCCTTGGAGTCGCTCGTGGTCACCATGGTAATCACCTTGCCCTTTTCGTTGTAGTCAATCTCCGCCATAAGACCTTTAAAATCGTACCGATTTGCCACTTCTTTCTTTGCTTGTTCAAGGGCATTTTTGAGTTCTTGCTTGTCTACTTCTGCGGTAATGTCAAAACTGTGCTCTTTAGCCATGAAAACTCCTTAAAAATGTTTCTATATTTTTTGCCACCAACCCTAACAAGGTCGTGCGCGCTTCAACGCTTGCCCACGCCACGTGAGGCGTAAGCACCAAACGTTCTTTACATGTAAGGCTTCGCAAGGGTGCTTTGGGATCCATGGGTTCGACAGCTAACACATCAAACCCTGCGTAAATCTTTTGGGCTTCGAGTGCTTCTTTGAGTGCTACCTCATCCACAATTCCCCCACGTCCCACGTTAATCAAGAGCGCATCTTGTTTCATCAATGCCAACTCTTTTTTGCCTATCAAGCCCTTTGTTTTGGCATTAAAAGGGGCATGGATACTGACGATGTCGCATGTGCTTAACAAGGCGTCAAGCTCGAGGTGTGGGTACGAGCCTTGGGTGTTTTTTCCTGAAGTGGAGTGATAACACACCTTTGCCCCAAAGGCCTCTGCGATGCGCGCCACTTGCTTACCAATCTCTCCAAGACCAATAATGCCCCACTGTTTGCCGTGAATCTCTCGAATCGGATTGTCGATGTGGGTAAAAATAGGGCTTTGTACCCAGCCGTCATTTTTGACAAATCCATCATAATAACTCACGTGTGTTAGCAGTTCTAACACTAACGCAAAGGTATGTTGCGCTACCGAATGGGTCGAATACCCCGCTACGTTTTTTACCTCGATACCCAATGCTTTGGCCGCTTCAAGGTCAATATTGTCCGTACCAGTTGCGGTAATGCAAATGAGTTTTAGCTCCGGACACGCCTCCATCACTTCCCTGCCGATTTTCACTTTGTTAGTAATGGCAATCGTAGCGCCTTGCAGGCGTGATGCGCTCTCTTGAGGCGACGTAGTCTCATAGCGCACCAGTTCGCCAAAAGGTTCAAATATCTTTAAATCCGCGTCTTTTTCCAAGGTTCTTGCGTCGAGTAACACCAACTTCATGCTTTCTCCTTTATCATGTGCCCGACAAATTTGGAATAATTGTCCAATATCTCTCCGCCACGGCGAAAGCCCAATCCGCACCCCTCATAGGCAAAAAACACCCCCGCTTGGTAACAGTGTCCTTGCGCGTCTTTTGCAAAGGGCTCGTACGCTTGAAAGATGACAGGATGGTGTCCGTAGATGCCTTCTTTTCCTTCCAGTCGCGCCCCTTGTGCATCGAGAATTTCCACATTTGCGCCCTCACGGCCAAACATGGGTTTTTTCACTTGCTTGGCACTTAAGGGTTCAAAGGAGGTTTCTAACAACAAAGGATGGTTCGGAAACAAATCCCACAAAATCTTCATGATTCCCTTGCTTTGAAACAGTAACGTGTACGCGGGGTTTAAGATGATGGCTTTTTGATTTGTAATGATAGCTTCTAGGCTGAGCGCCAAATCGCCCTCATCTAAGGCAATGTTTTCCCAAGGAATGAGCTTGAACCAGTACTCAAAAGCTTCGTCGCCCTTAAAAATCCCCTCTTCATCGTTAAAACCGACCGCATCAATAAACGCAAAATCCGTATGAAACCCTGCCTCTTTGGCCGCTGTTTGAAGCAGTTTCGTGGTCACCTCGTCCTCAATACTCTCGCCCACGCACGAAAAGAGGATTTTCCACCCCTCATAATACTTCCCAAACTCCGCCGTATCGCCCCCAAGCACAACTAAGCGTTTGAAATTTTCTTTGAGGGCTTCATAAAGCGTGTTAAACTGGGCCGCTTCATCAAAACCATTGTATTTTAAGTGTGCCCATTGGACAATAGCCGTTTCGTACAGCGCCGTAGGCGTATCGGCGTTGAACTCGATGAGTTTGATAGGTGCGCCACCTACCCCGCCACTAAGGTCAAAACGCCCGTACGTGTGCCAATGCACATCGTTTTCCCACGAACGTTTGATGGTGTTGACAAGGTTAAAAGGAATGCCAAGTTCGTGAAACAACGCATGGTCAATCACGTATTGTGCAGCTTCGCTCATCATCTCGTATAAGGTGTTAACTGCGTCATAATACGCCTGCGCTTCCGCTTCGCTCACGCACACAAGGGTGTCGGTGAGATATGCAGTATCATCAGGGTCTGTGTGCCACCAAAAGCCAATAGACTCTAAAAACGCCTTTTCCAAAGGCTTTACATGTAAGGTTTCAACCATCCTAGCCTCCACTCACAACGCCCGTTTGACTCTTGCCGCTGCTTGAGCCAAAAAAACCTGTGCGTTTTGGAGCGGTACTTGAAGTGCTTGTCGCGCGTGTTTTTTGAAAACTGTCCACACTGCGACTGTATGTTTGCGGGCTTTTGTAGGCTCTTTGGCGTTGCTGTTGGTAGGTTGCGTTGTTAAACAACCTACCCCCAATCCAACTTCCAATCATCGCCCCCGCCATGCTTGCTAACACAATCTCACCCAGTCCTGGCATGCCTGAGCGCACAGATTCGTTTGTGAGCGATGAAGTACCCGCGTCAATTTTTTTGGCCTCTTCGTCCACTAAGGCCTCTAATTCCGCGTCACTCAAAATGCGTTCATTTCCATCCAAGGTGCGTAAAATCACCCGCGTCACATCACTAGGGTATTCGTCTAAAATAGCATACCCGCCGCCTGGTTCTTCGCCGATTACGACAAACGCGCCTTGGGTTTGGCTCGCTTGCGTAAACGCCGCTTCATCTTTTTTTTGCTCACATCCTTGTAAGCCCATCACTACTAATGCACCTACGCCACCAACAATGGCGTAATCTGAAACCGTTCGGATAAATTTCATGCTTTTCCTAAAATCTCTTTGAGTTTTTTTCCTCGTTTGATAAACAAGGTTCCATTGTCTTCTTTCACATCTTCGCAAAAGCCCACTTTTTCAAGAATGGCCATGCTGATTTTTTTCTGTTTTTTTTCAGACATCCCTTTTTTTTCCATGGAGAGGGTTAGATTAACCCACTCTTGGGGTGCGGGTTGGCCTACCATCTCTTTTTCATAAGGTGTTAGTTCTTCAAAGTCTGCATCGATGGTTTCATTTTTCATCATCGGTAGCGCGCGTTCAAGCAAAGGGCGCGTAGCAAGAGAGAGGATGGCTTTGAGTTGTTTGTCACGCTCTTTGTAAATACGCTCCACTTCTTCTTTGGAGCGCACTAACAAGGCTTCTTTTTCCGCAATCAACCGTTCTTTGTCTTCTTCGAGCTTTTTGACAAGGGTTTTAAATTCGCCCACTTGTTCCTTTAAAAGCTCCACGTAGCGGTCTTCTTGAAGGGAAGGCTTGGAAGAAGAGGGCTTGGGAGCTGAAGCGACAGGTCTTGCTTCGTCTTCGAGGAGCACATGCTTCACGCCTGCTTCGCTCACACTTTTAAGGGTGCCTCGCCGGATGCGATTATAGATTGCTTCTTTGGTGATACCTAAGATCTCTGAAGCTTCTGCAACCGTGAATTTCGCCATGGAGTCTCCTTTGTGTCGTTCAAAACCATCGCCTAACGCGTTAGGTGGTTATTATACGCAAGAAGTCTAAAAAAGGGTTAAAAGAGGGGATTTGGGACTAACAGAAGTGTTATGGGGCCATGATGGCCCCATACGTTGATTAGAGTCGTGACTCGTAACGTCGTAGCATGTACAATCGTTTTAGCATTTTCTTGCGCGCGCTGATTTTCTGTTTCTTGCGAATTTCTGTCATCGGCTCAAAAAACTGACGTGCTCGTGTTTCTGTAACCACAAGATTACGATCAGTTTGCTTTTTAAACTTTCGGTATGCTTCGTCAAACGAATCATTTGGATGCACTTTGATTCCTGGCATCTGGCTCTCACCACCTTTCAAATGATTTTGGAGGCGTATTGTACCCAAAAAGGCCTTTTTACGCAACCGCTCTTTTTGCAAATGCGATTTTTAGATTATTATCGTCAATTTGACGATAATTTGTCAAAATTACTTGACTTTATGCGTCATCTCACGGTATACTTTCCCACTTGTGATAAAAAGGTGACATCATGGCAATTGCACTTCTTAAGAACATGACCCAGCGGGTCAATATCGTTGAACAGCAGCAGAGCGTTTTAAAGTATGCGGCCGCCCACAGCATTCCGATTCATTCTACTGAAATCGAAACTTCCGACGCGTCTTTGGTACTGGAAGAACGCAAGGAGTTTAAGGGGTTTTTACGCTCCCTAAACAACAACGAAACCCTTATCGTATACGATGTTTGGGCCTTAAGCACTAAAGTAGATGAACTTGCCAAGGTGTTTGAGTGTTTGATAAAGCGCGACATCACTTTACATGTATGCAATACCGAAGAGGTTGTCTCAAGCACCCTTCCTGCACTTAATGCACTTTCGATTCTTGTACGCATTCGGGAAGAGAGTATTAATCCCCAAGAGGAAATCTCGCAAGGACGGCCAAAAGGACGCATGTCTCAATCAAAATTTGACACTTACCGGGCCAAAGTGATTGAATTGCTTGAAGAAGGTATTTCCGTCAGCGAAATCGCCAAACTCTTACATGTAAGCCGTAGCTCTTTGAAGGATTATATCAACTCGCGTGGACTTAAGGAGTTGGCTAAAACAAAGAAAAAACTTCTTCATTCCCCCCCAATTAAGTTGCCCATCAAAGAAAAGAAGGTCAACAAAGAGTGTGAACTTATCGCTCAATCACCCCTAGGAGCAACCTTATGAATTCTTCCTGCGCCACGGATTGCAATACTGTGTTTTATAACAAAAAACGTTATGTCACCTTTGGCATCATCTCCCTTATTGCGCTGACGTTGCCTTTTATCACCGTCAAGGGAAACCATCTCTTTCTGCTTAGTTTTGACAAAAAGCAGTTGCATTTGTTCTTTACCACCTTTGACATGCAAGAGCTTTATTTGATGCCATTCCTTCTTATATTGCTTTTTCTAGGTGTTTTTCTCATGACAACACTGGGAGGAAGGGTGTGGTGTGGATGGGCATGTCCCCAAACCATCTTTCGCACCTTTTACCGTGATTTGATTGAAACAACACTGTTGGGAATTCGTCAAAATATTGCTAACAAGCAAAAAGGCGTCGTAAAAGGACAACTTGTTAAAAAAGCAGTGGCCGTCCTCTTGTGGATCTGTCTTGCTTTTCTTGCTGCTTCTAACTTTATGTGGTATTTCATTCCCCCTGAAGATTTTTTCTCCTACCTTCAATCGCCTGGTGATCACCCTGTTTTGTTTGGATTTATTTTTGCTATCGCAGGGTTTTTAATCTACGATATTCTCTTTCTTAAAGAAAACTTTTGCATCTACGTTTGCCCTTATGCGCGGATTCAGTCGGTCATGTACGATGAAGATACGATTCAAACGATTTACGACTCTAGCCGTGGCGGTGTTGTCTTTGACGCCAAAGGGAAAAAACTATGGAGCAAACCTCCTGGCGAAATGGATGAATGCACAGGATGTGAAGCCTGTGTACGTATTTGCCCTACCCACATCGATATTCGCAAGGGAATGCAACTTGAGTGCATTAACTGCCTTGAATGTGCCGATGCCTGTACCAAGGTGATGAACAAACTAGGAAAGCCTACGCTGATCTCTTGGACAAGCCCTAATGCCATTGGC
>JACUTV010000090.1 GCA_014859645.1 Campylobacterales bacterium | reverse complement strand
AGGCTAGTTGGAGTAAAAGGAACGTAAAATAAAAATTTTGGTTCGTAATATATATGACAAATATAGAAAATAACAATAATCATGATAAACCTTTACATGTAAGGGTAATGCGCGCTTTTGTGTCTCAAATAGTTTTAATATATTAATTAATTTTAAAATTAAGTTTTTATCTACGAAATGTTAACAAGATGTTAAGGTGTGAAGCCTATACTTCCCAAAAATAGGGAAAGGAACCATCCTATGGTTGAGGCAAAAAACCTTCAAAAAGTGTACAAAGTAGGGGAGCTAGAACAAGAGGTGATTCAACACTTTTCGCTGTCCATCGGGCAAGGAGAGTTTATCTCCCTGGTCGGCCCAAGTGGGAGCGGTAAAAGCACGGTGCTTAACATGCTAGGCTGTCTTGACACGCCCACTAGGGGCGAGATTGTCATCGACAACACTGTAGTTACGGGGCTTAGCAGAAGTAAGAGGGCGGATTTTAGAGGGACGAACATCGGCTTTATCTTTCAAAGTTTCAATCTCATCCCCGTGTTAAGCGTGTATGAAAACGTGGAATACCCTCTCATCATGATTCAAAACCTTCCTGAGGAGGAGCGAAAAGAACGGGTGATGAAACTGCTTCGGGCGGTAGGCATGGAAGAGCACAAGGACAAAACGCCTGATAAAATCTCGGGTGGTCAAATGCAACGGGTTGCCATCGCAAGGGCTTTGGTAACCAATCCTAAAATCGTCTTTGCCGATGAGCCTACGGCAAACTTGGACACCAAAACAGCCCACAAAATCATCGAACTCATGAAAGCGATTCAAAAAGAGTTTCACACCACCTTTGTGTTTGCGACCCATGATGAAAAAATCGTCTCCAATGTGGATAGGATTATCACGCTTGTGGATGGACTGATTGTGTCAGATGAAAGGATGACCAAATGAACAATATCCTCAAAATCTCCTTTAGAAACCTCAAAAGAAACAGCAGAAGAACCCTCTTAACCGCGTCGCTCATCACCCTTGGTGTAGTGTTTGTGCTTTTGTATACGGCACTTTCTGGGAGCTTTAAGGGCTACATGGTAGGGCAGATTACCGACTCCAACATGGGGCACATTCAGATTCACAAAAAAGGCTATGTGGCTTCGGTGGACACCTTGCCCTTAGATAAAAACCTCAATCAAACGGCCATTGATTTCATCGAAAAAGAGCTCAAAAACAACCCGTACGTGGAAAGCTACGCCTTTAAAATCAAGTTTGGTGCCATGTTCTCCAACTTTGAAAGCACTACCAACATCAGGCTCAACGCCATCATCCCCGAACAAGAGTTCAAAACACTTCCTAGTTTAGAACAAAGAGTTGTTGGCCTTGAAGAGGGCTTTAACGTTGGCGAAGTGCTCATTCCTGAACTGCTCGCCAATGGCATGAAAACAAAGCTCGGCGATACCATTGTCCTTGTGGCCAACAACAAAGCAGGCTCAGTGAACGGCATCAACGTCAAGGTCGGTGGCATTGTGGGGCAAATCACAGGGCCTGGGGGAAAAGACGGGTACATTACCCTTGAAGATGCCAAAAAAGTCCTGCGCATGGGCGAAGCGATGGAGGTGAGTGAGATTGTCGTGCGGCTAAAGGACTTAAGCACCCTTGAAAAAGCTACGGCTTCGTTGGCGCCCATCGTTCAAAAGCAAAACAAAGAGGGTAAACCTGCTTTTGAAGTTCACACGTGGGAACAGTTGAGCCCTTTTTACAACATCATTCGGATGCTTGATGTGATGAATCTGTCCATGAAAATTATCTTGATTTCCATCGTCCTTATCTCTATTCTTAATGTGATGGTGATGAGTGTGTATGAGCGGGTTAGGGAGATTGGGACTATTGCTGCCATGGGGACGCGGCCTTCTACGATTGTGAAGCTGTTTTTAGCAGAAGGGCTAATGCTCGGTATTTTTGGGGCTATTGTGGGGGGAGTGGTCTCTTTCGGCCTTGTTGCGGTGCTTAATGTGATTAAGATTACCTACAGTTTTGGCAAGGAAAGTGGGCTAGTGCTAAACCCTAGTCTTGGCATGGGTGAGGTGGTGGGCGTGGGGATTATTGTCATCATTATTTCCCTTGTGGCATCGATTTCTCCCGCACTCAAAGCTTCACGGCTAGACCCCGTCGAAGCACTACGAACATTTTAGGAGACGCAGATGAAAAGATTCTTACTTATAACACTGTTGGCTACCGTAGCGGCCTTTGGTGAGCAAAATATTTTGGAAGAAATCGACGCTAAAATGGCGCCAAGTTCCACCGAAACCTACCGAAAACTCGTCAACATCGAACCTGATGGGTCCAAAAAAGAGTTTTTGCTTTACCAACTCAAAAAAGACAAAGACAAGATGCTTTCTCTGTTTTTACAGCCCGATAGCGAAAAAGGGCGAAGCACCTTGCGCCTTGGGGAAAACATGTGGCTGTATTTGCCCGATGTGGGTAAGCCCATCCGCATCACGTCCATGCAAAGCGTCACGGGTGGCGTCTTTAACAACAGCGACATCATGCAAGTAGATTACGCGGTAGAGTACAACGTGGTAAATCAACGCGAAGAAGCGGGGGAGATTGTCCTTGACCTTCAGGCCAAAAACGACACTATCGCCTACGATAAGCTCATTATGCACGTAGACCCAGCAACCCTGACGCCCACGAAAATCATCTGCTACGCGTCTACGGAGATGCTCATTAAGACTTTGTATTTTAAAGACATCAAAGAATTTGGTGGTGGCATCGTTCGGCCTGCGGTGATTGAGACGGATTCGCCTTTGTACAAGGGGTACAAGTCCATCTTGGTCATTGGAAAAATGGAGCCAAAGGTGTTGGCTGATGAGGTGTTTACCATTGAAAATATGGGCAAAGTGCAGGAGCTTCGCTAGATGAGACGGGTTTGTGCGTGTTTGTTGCTTGGCGCGTCTGCGTGGGCGAGTGATTATGATTTTGACATGAGCGCCATCGAGGTGAAGCCCTACACGCTGAGTGGCTACCTCAAAGGCGAGGCCAAACACCAACTCCTCAACCCCCAATCTTCCGCATACTTGGCTAAAGATAAAGAGAGTATGCAGACGTATTTGGGTGAAGCCAACGTGAAATTTGCCTACTTTAAAGAGGCGTGGAAGTTTGAGAGCGAGGGCATGGCCAACTACAGCGACATTGACGGGACGGTGGAGAGAGGCTTTACCCTTGCGCAACTGTATGGGCAGTACAAATTTGACACCAATCACCTTATAGAAGTAGGCAAAAAGACGCCCAAATGGGGCAAGGGGTATTTTGTGAACCCGATTGCTTTTTTTGACCGCAAAAAAAATCCTGATGACCCAGAAGCCTCCAGAGAAGGCTACATCCTCGCTAATTACCGCTACAACAAAAGCTACAGTGGTGACGTGCAAAACATCACCTTTGACCTATTGGGGCTCAAAAAAGAGCGAGGCTTAAATGAGGAGTTTGAAGGCAGCGAAGGGACGTATTTGGGCGCAAAGCTCTATATGCTTTACCGCGATACAGACATCGAATTTCTTTACATGTACGCTAGTGATGACCACGATAAAATCGGGTTTGATTTTTCCAAAAATCTCCAAAGTAACATTGAAATCCACGGTGAATTTGCCAAAACTTTAGGGGTAGATGATTATGCGTATTTGGTGGGATTTAAGTATTTGACTGCACAAGAGCTCTCCATTACGGGTGAGTATTTTTACCAAAAAAACAAAACTTCCCCCAAGACGCCTTTTTGGGACAAGCAGTATCTCATCACTAAATTCACCCAAAAAGAACCCTTTGGCCTCTTGTACAGCTCTGTGTACTACAAAAACAGCTACAACCTTGAAGACCACTCCATGCAAAACGTTTTTGGGGCGACGTACAGCTTCAAAAACAACACAAACCTTGACATTTCCTACACCACCAACAGCGGCAACAAAGGCACCGAATACGGTGGAAAACTCGTAGAAGACATGCTGTGGACGAAGGTGAGTTGGTATTTTTAGAGCCTTACATGTAAGGGGAAAATCTCTTACATGTAAGGCTTTTGCACAGCTTGTTACCACTCCTTGGTATAATACACACCTCTAATCCAAGGAGCCAAAATGCGTAAAATTTTCATAGGGTTGATGGCCTTTTTTGCAATAGTTGTCGGGGGTCTTGTGATCGCTGTGATGGTGGTGGATTTGAACCAATACAAGCACACCCTGGAGGCTAGCATCAAAGATGCTTCGGGGTACGATGTGCGCATTGAAGGGGATATAAAGCTCTCTTTGCGTCCCGTTGGGGTGAGCGTGAGAGATGTTCAGGTGAGTGAAGGGGGCAATGCCGCCACAGTCAAAGAGTTTGCAATAGCCTTGGAAGTGTTGCCGCTACTTTCTAAAGAGATTAAAGTGCATTACCTCGTGCTTAAGGGCGTGGAAGTGAAGATTCAAAAAGATGCAAATAAACCCAGCACCCAAGCATCAAAATCCCCAAAAAACCCTAAAGAATCGACCCAAATGCCCCTCGTGGAAGTCGCGCGGGTAAATGTGGAGAATATGAACATCTTGTACATGGACGTGCAAGCCAAAACCCAAGCAACAGTGGAAAACGTGAATCTGGCCATCACGGACATTCGCTATGATGGCACCAAGGAAGGAATCAGGGCGCTAGGGCTTCACGCCAAGGGCGAAATTGAAAAAGTGCGTTACGAAAAATACACCCTGCATGACATTGAAGTGGTGGCAAACCTCAGGGATGCTCTTGTGGATATTTCCCAGATGGACTATAGGATTTTTGATTCTAAGGCCAAGGGAAGCGCGACGGTTGATTTGGGTGCGGCGACGCCAAAAGTGAGCCTAAAAGAGCATGTTCCCCAACTAAAATTGGCCAATTTTTCCAAAGAAATTTTGGGAAATGACCTTTTGGAGGGCGTGCTAGACATGCAGATGGATCTTGATTTTATCGCAGGAACCCAAAAACAGGTGCGCCAAAGTTTGGAAGGAGCAGTGGTGTTTGAGGGGAAAAGCGTGGGCATCAAGGGGTATGATGTGGACAAAATCCTCTCAGGCTACGAGGGTACGCAAAACGTCGGGCTCATGGATGTAGGCTCTTTTTTGGTGGCGGGGCCATTGGGGTTTATGCTTTCAAGTTCCGCAAAAGGGGCTAAAGCGTACGAGGGCATGAAGGGTGGCGCAACGGCCATCAACCATTTACATGTAAAGATTCCTTTGGGAAAAGGCATCGCAACCCTCGAAGACGTGGCGATGTCCACGGGCAAAAACCTCGTGGCCACCAAAGGGAAGATTGACATGGTTAACGAGCGCTTTTTGGGGGTGAGCTTTGGGATTTTGGAAAAAAACGGCTGCGCCAAATACGAACAAGAAATCGAAGGCGCACTTTCTAAACCAAGCATCAAAGTAACACAAACCACGCTCAACACAGTGGTAAACATGGCCTCATCACTCTTTGGAAAAGCAACAGATGTGGCAAGGCTACCCAAAAACGAAGGAGCTTGCCAACCGTTTTACAAGGGGAAAGTGGAGTATCCTTTGTAGGTGTTCTTGACTTTCGTATGTCTAAGACCCGAGGAGTTTTACACGCCACCTGCAAGATAAAAATAGAAATATTATTGTATTGCATTACATATAAAATAGCTGTATAATTGTTTTAGAAAACACTAGGAGTGCTAATGCTGGATGGACTTTTTCTCAAAAGTAGAGATTTTGTTGCTCTTAACAACCAAGCTTATAAACGCTATTTTATTAAGACAAAACCACTGGAGCATAGGCTTTCTATCATCATCGGGCCAAGAGGTATTGGCAAAACAACCACGGTGGCGCAATACATGCGTATGCATTACAAAGAACACGAAGCCTTGTATGTGAACCTTGATGACATTGGAAATACCTCTCAATTTAGCATGGGTGAAATTGCCCAAGAGTTTGTTTTGCACGGGGGAAAACTGTTGTGTTTTGACGAGATTCACAAATACACCAACTGGTCGGGTGAGCTTAAAAATATCTACGACCGCTTTGGTGAATTGAAGGTCATTGCCACGGGAAGTAGCGCATTGCAAATCAACCAAGGAAGCCACGATTTAAGCAGACGCGCTATTGTGTACGCCATGGTTGGCATGAGTTTTAGGGAGTTTTTGGAGTTGCACTATGGTTTTGCGCTAAGGTCTCACACCCTTGAAGAGGTGCTAGAAAAGCATGTTGAGATAGCCAGTTCCATCAAAACAACCGTGGAAGAAAAAGGGAATAAAATCATCCCTCTTTTTAAAGACTATCTCAAATACGGTTACTATCCTTACTATTTGTCCATGCCAAATGAGACGCTTTTTTTGCAAACCCTTCAGCAAAATATCAATGTTTCCATTGAGAGTGATTTGTTGAGCGTCTATCCTAAACTCAATGGCAATAGCATCAAAAAAATCAAAATGCTTCTGTCGGTCATCATTAAAAACGTTCCCTTTGCGCCCAATATGAGCGACATGAAAAAAGCAGCAGACATCACGGACGATCGAACGCTCAAAGAGTATTTGTGCAAATTGGACGATGCGGGGTTGATTAAGCTGTTGATGCGCCACAGTTTGTCCATGAAATCCATCGACAAGCCAGAAAAGATTTATCTCGCCAATCCTAATCTTATGTACACCAAAGAGCCTGATATTGGCAATCTAAGAGAGACTTTTTTTGTGAACCAGCTGGATAATTACTATAAAAACAAACAAAACCTGAGTGATGATGGGATTTTTGCGAGCAAAAGCGGCGATTTTTATTGTGAAGAGAAATACACCTTTGAAGTGGGGAGCAAAAAAAAGAGCTTTGAGCAGATCAAAGACATCCCGAGCTCCTACGTCGCAAGCGACGGCTTGGAAGTTGGCATCGGCAATAAAATACCCCTTTGGTTGTTTGGGTTTTTGTATTAATTTACCAGCCCTTGCCCTTTACATGTAAGGCATGAGAATAATAAAAATAATCCCATTTTTTCATTCATCAATGCCTTTAAGTCCTTTTGGATGCTTCTCGTCGCCAATCACTAGCGTTGTCAATTGTTCACTTTCTATGGGTATTTCAAAATACTTACTCACGTGGCGAAACATCTCTTCTGTGTCAAAAGCAGAACGCTGAGGCTGCTCTAGTCGCCTTTTGGCGATGTGTTTTATGCAGTGTTCGTCACTGACTTCTAGATATATCAACTGGTGGTGCGCACCGATTTCTTTAGCAATGCTCTTAAACCAAGCCCTTTGTTTGACAGTATTGGCGGGAAAATCTAAAACAACATGTGTTCCCGTTGAAAGAATTTTTTGAACATGCAATTTGATCAATGGTCTTAATCGGGCAGAATATTGCATGTAGGCATCAAAAGATAAAATTTGTTGCGGATATAAAATTGACAACCACTCATCTTCTGACAACAGTACCGCATTGTTTTCTGAAGCAAATTCTTTTGATTTGGTCGATTTTCCTGCGCCCATTTTCCCGCAAAAAAACGTCAATGTTCCAGTTTTTGTCATATAAATTCCCTTGATACTACGATTTGTTGTGCATTAGTATACTTCTTTTCTATGGGCAATTCTAATTACAGAAATAACTAAAAGGTTGTTTTCTTTTAATAGATAATTCGGAAAATAAAAAATGGCTCGCCACTGTTTTTATTGGAAGCCTCATCTATTAACCTCCGTTTGTTGCATTTAATAAATCAACATACCCGATTAAAGTCTCTTTGCTTTTCTTCGTTTGTGGAGGATGGAGATATGGAAACTGAACTGGATTATCTTGTTTCCAAAATAAAATTGCCTCTTTTTCAGCTTGTCTCCAATCGGAATCAGCAGATATTTTTTTAAAAATAAATATTTCAGGTTTTTCATTATTCAACAACAAGCCCCTTATCCAATGATAAACTGCTCGCTGATCATTTTCTACGGCATGTTTTATATGCTCATCCAGTCTCCATTCTCTTCGTTTGTGTGTTTTGCCAATGTATCTTAGCCCTCTATCAAGAGGGTCAATCAACCCATAAATCAAATATCTTCCGACTCTTACAGACATTGCGCACCTTTTGATTTCTAATACCTTGTTCACCGGAAAATTTGTAGCGAAACGAAAAAATGTTCCGAGTGCTTGTGATTGTTATATTTTTGCTTGGATATCAACAGATCCAGCACCCCAATCTCCGTCATCATTCTGAATGAAAACTAGGTTCACTTTGCTAAGAAAAGCACTCTCAGTCCCCATCCATTTAGCCAATTTTGCTTTTTCATCTGAGATCTCTACATGCTTTTTAGCTATCTCACTTTGCAATATCTCTTGTATCATGCCCGCAGAGAGATCTGTTAAGCTAAGTAGGTCTGTAGTTCCTGCATCATTTTTGAAGGGCTTTGCAAAACCATATGTCTCGTAAAGATTGTCACTGTACATTGCAAGGCAATGGCCAAATATCTTTTGTGTATGTGTAAAATCTCTTTTTTTGCCGTCGTCATTTATGGAATCGTGATCACATAGCCATAACAATTTTTGATTGGGGTAGGCAACAAGTGATATAAAAACACTAAGTGCGTGGCATACGCGCAGGACTTTTTCTGATTCTTTGCCTTTCCATTCCCCTAAATCATTATTTCGGAATAGCTCCACTATATTATTTTGAGCCTCTTTTTTTTCAAGGCCAAAAAGACTAGGTATTCTTTTGTCCACAGAAACAGTGATCAGAATACCATGAATGAAATTATCGGCAAGATTAAGAAATTCGTTCAATGACCTAGATATAGGGCCATAGTTTAGATCTTTAAAGCCAAACTCTTTCCATGGTTCATTTAGCCCGTGTTTGACTCTCAATTCTTTGGTTTTTTCTTTAAAAACAACTCTCTTGTCAGCGGAGCAAATCAAAATGGAGTATGTTGTGAAGTCTGCCCCTTTATGCTCGCCACCAAAATCTGAAAAGATAAACAATCCTTTGTCTTTGGAGAAATCAGGAAGAGAGATAAGCTTCTCAGCCTCTCTTGCGAGTAGACGCCCATACAAAGGGTGCTCGTCTGCTAATTTGGGAACCTTAAAGGGCTCATGCTTAATTACGTTCATGCTTCCCCTGAAATATAACTATTTATTTAACGAACATTATATATAAAACAATCCGATATCCTCAAATAAACGTGTCTTAATCCTCAAAAAC
>JACUTV010000089.1 GCA_014859645.1 Campylobacterales bacterium | reverse complement strand
CTATATATTGTCCACATCTCACCAGTTGGGTGATTCAATGTAAGATCACTTTCAATAAAACAAACAGCTCCACACCTAAAGGCAATTTCTGCAAAATTACTTTTAGTATGAACTTTTAAAAATTGAGGTAATCTTTTTTTGAGTATTCTTTTTGGCATCCTATATCTTTTTACATGTAGAGTTATTTAAGCAATATTGTAACGCAGAAATCAGCTTTTTAGCCCTCTATTTCAAGGGCTAAAAACCCTTACATGTAAAGCTGTCCGCCGCTTTTTTTAAAATGTTCGGCTTGTTCTTCTAGCCCTTTTTCTAAGGCAACGTTGACATCTTCTGCGCCGATTTTTTCTGCGTAGTCGCGGATGTCTTGGGAGATTTTCATGGAGCAAAACTTGGGGCCGCACATGGAGCAAAAGTGGGCGACTTTGGCACTTTGGGCGGGCAAGGTTTTGTCGTGGTATTCGCGGGCGCGGTCAGGGTCGAAGCCGATGTTAAACTGGTCAACCCAACGAAACTCAAAACGGGCTTTGCTCATGGCGTTGTCGCGGATTTGCGCACCGGGAAACCCTTTGGCTAGGTCGGCGGCGTGGGCGGCGATTTTGTAGGTGATGATGCCCTCTTTGACGTCTTCGCGGTTAGGCAATCCTAAGTGTTCTTTAGGCGTCACATAACACAACATCGCCGTGCCATACCACCCAATCTGCGCCGCCCCAATGGCCGAAGTAATGTGGTCGTACCCCGGTGCCACGTCTGTCACGAGCGGCCCAAGGGTGTAAAACGGGGCTTCAAAACAATCTTCCAGTTCCTTGGTCATGTTCTCTTTAATCATCTGCATCGGCACGTGTCCTGGGCCTTCGATCATCACCTGTACGTCGTGTTTCCACGCGATTTTGGTGAGTTCCCCTAGGGTTTCAAGCTCCGCAAACTGCGCTTCATCGTTAGCGTCATAGAGTGAGCCTGGGCGCAAGCCGTCCCCTAGTGAAAACGCCACGTCATAAGCTTTCATGATTTCACAAATTTCCTCAAAATGGGTGTACAAAAAGCTCTCTTTATGGTGGTGCAAACACCATTTTGCCATGATGCTTCCCCCGCGCGAAACGATGCCAGTGAGGCGCGAAGCCGTCATGGGCACATACGCCAACCGCACGCCCGCATGGATGGTAAAATAATCCACCCCCTGCTCAGCTTGCTCGATGAGCGTGTCGCGGTACACTTCCCACGTCAAATCCTCCGCGATGCCATTGACCTTTTCAAGGGCTTGGTAGATAGGCACCGTCCCAATGGGCACAGCGGAATTGCGCAAAATCCACTCTCTGGTTTCGTGAATGTTTTTGCCCGTGGACAAGTCCATCACTGTGTCCCCACCCCAACGCGTCGACCACAGCATCTTTTCCACTTCTTCTTCGATGGACGAGGTGGTCGCAGAGTTGCCGATGTTGGCGTTGATTTTGACCATGAAATTGCGCCCAATAATCATAGGCTCCGCTTCAGGGTGATTCACGTTGAGTGGCATGACCGCGCGCCCTGCCGCGATTTCTTGGCGCACAAATTCAGGCGTGTAGACTTCGGGTAAATTGGCTCCAAAACTCTCGCCCTTGTGCTGTTTGCCCAAGAGTTTGTGCTGGCGTGCTACTTCGAGATTGCAGTTTTCACGGATAGCCACGTACTCCATCTCAGGCGTGATGATGCCCTGACGCGCGTAGTGGAGTTGGGTGATGTTTTTACCTTTTTTAGCCCGACGCGGGGCTTTGAGATTAGGAAACCGCAACGCCTTAAGCTCAGGGTCATCGTGACGTTCGTGAAAATAGACCGAACTAAAATCCTCCAACACCTCACTGTCTCCGCGCTCTTCAATCCACCCTTTGCGAATAGGCGCCAAGCCTTGGTGCAAGTCGATCGTCACAGAAGGGTCAGTATAAACACCCGAAGTATCATATACATGTAAGGGTGGGTTTTCCTCTACTGTACCGTCGCTTTTTTCGGTTGGCGTGAGGGTGATTTCACGCATGGGCACTTGAATGTCAGGGCGTGAACCTTGAAGGTAAATTTTTCGAGAGCTTGGGAAGTTTTCGATGTACGAAGCGTCGATTTTTTCGAGGTTGTCTAACACTTTACTCATAGCGGTTATCTCCTTATTTCCTACGCTGGCATTACCCAGATCAGGTTCATGAAGCCACATTAATGACTTCTTGGGGTATTATCTCAGCCTTTTACAGCACCCCCACAGACAATGATAAAAAGTGCATTATACAAACCCTGTGTAAAAACTCACTTAATATGGCGGTGCATCAAAAATCTTAAGCACGGACTAAACAGGCTTTTGAGCGGATTTTTGAGCCCATCAAACACTCAGGACGAGCGTTTGGCGAAAACCCTCGGAGATTTGTCATGGATGATAAATCGAGAATGAGCGAAAAAGCCTGTTTAGTCTGTGTTTTTTTAAGATAAGCCGTGCACAAGCAAGGTTTTGGTACACTTTAGCCTTTTAAAATTTCCAAAGCTCCCACAAGGAAGACAGATTGCGAAGTCATTATTGCACTGATTTAAACACGACCCACATCGGCCAAGAGGTCGAATTGTGCGGATGGACCAACAGCTACCGCGACCACGGCGGGATTATTTTCATTGACTTACGAGACAAAACCGGACTCATTCAACTCGTCTGCGACCCCGAAGATAGCCAAGAAGCCCACGATGTAGCCTCTAAAGTACGCGACGAATTTGTCTTGCGCGCTTACGGCAAAGTGCGTGCGCGCGGCGAGGGACTAGAAAACCCCAAGCTTGCCACAGGCGCCATCGAAGTTATCCTTAGCCGCCTTGTGGTGGAAAACCCAAGCGCCGCCCTTCCCTTTGTCATCAACGACAAAGACGTGGGCGAAGAAGTACGCTTAAAGTACCGCTACCTCGACCTTCGCACACCCAAAGCTTACGAGACCTTTCGCTTGCGTAGTAAAGCGGCCATGGCCGTGCGCAACACCTTAGACGCCAAAGGCTTTTTGGAAGTTGAAACCCCTATTTTAACCAAAGCAACGCCCGAGGGTGCGCGGGATTACCTTGTCCCAAGCCGCGTCCACAACGGCGAATTTTACGCCCTTCCCCAATCTCCACAGCTGTTCAAACAACTCCTCATGTGTTCAGGATTTGACCGCTATTTTCAGATTGCCAAATGTTTCCGTGACGAAGACTTGCGCGCGGATCGCCAACCTGAATTTACCCAAATCGACATCGAAATGAGCTTTTGCGAACAAGACGACATCATCGCCGTGACCGAAGACTTGCTCAAAGCCGTTTTCAAAGAAGCGGGCCATGAGATTCACGCACCGTTTAACCGCATCACCTACAAAGAAGCCATGGAACGTTACGGTTCAGACAAGCCTGATTTGCGCTATGACCTTTCTATGGTCGACGTGATGGACATTTTTGAAACGTGTGACAACGAAATCTTTAGCTCCATCGCCAAAGACACCAAGAAAAACCGCATCAAAGCCCTCAAAGTTCCCCAAGGCGACACCGTCTTCTCCAAACGCCAAATGAAGGGCTTTGAAGATTACGTGCGCAAGTTTGGCGCTTCGGGACTGGGCTATTTTCAGATGAAAGAAGACGGCCTCAAAGGCCCCTTGACCAAGTTTTTTACCGAAACAGCCCTTGAACAGATTGTGGCGCGTTGTGAGCTTGTCGTGGGAGACGTGGTCTTTTTTGGCGCAGGCCCTAAAAAACTCGTGCTTGATTACATGGGACGTTTTCGCATCTTTTTGGCCGAACAAATGGACATCATCCCCAAAGACCGCTTTGAGTTTTTGTGGGTGGTAGATTTTGAAATGTTTGAAGTAGAAGAAGGCAAACTTAAAGCCTTGCACCACCCTTTCACCATGCCAAAAGACATCAACGCACCGCTAGATGAGATGGAATCCATCGCCTACGACGTGGTACTTAATGGCGTTGAACTTGGCGGAGGAAGTATTCGTATCCACAAAGCCGACATCCAAGCCAAAGTCTTTTCACTTCTTGGCATCAGCGACGAAGAAGCGGCAGAAAAGTTTGGCTTCTTACTCAATGCTCTTAAATTTGGTGCACCACCGCACGGTGGTATCGCCCTTGGACTTGACAGGCTGATGATGCTGCTCACCGGATCTTCAAGCATCCGTGACGTCATCGCTTTCCCTAAAACCCAACGCGCCCAGTGCCAACTCACTGGCGCGCCAAGCCCTGTTGAGCCTGCGCAAATGCGTGAACTTGGCATTCGACTTCGCGAAAAAACATCTCATTAAGGACTCTTATGAAAAAACTTTTTCTCATCATTGGCGCACCTGGTAGCGGCAAAACCACCGATGCGAGCTTGATTGCTCAGAACAACCCTGAAACCATCGCTCACTACTCCACGGGTGAATTGTTGCGAGACGAAGTAGCGCGTGGGAGCGAGCTTGGCAAAACCATCGACAGCTTTGTGAGTGCGGGTAACCTTGTGCCCCTTGACATCGTCATCGACACCATTGTCAGCGCCATTAAACAAAGTGAGAAAAATGTCATTCTCATCGACGGTTTCCCCCGAAGCGTAGAACAAATGGAAGCATTGGACGCCATTTTGGCCAAAGAAACAACCATTGTGTTAAAAAACGTCATCGAAGTCGAAGTGAGTGAAGAAGTGGCATGTGACCGTGTTTTAGGACGCGGACGCGGGGCGGATGATAACGCCGAAGTGTTTAAAAACCGCATGAACGTCTACACCACGCCACTGGGCATGATTCAGGCGTTTTATACCTCCAAACGCTTGCTCCACAAAATCAACGGCGAACGCACTATCGAAGCCATCGTTGAAGAGATGGAAAGGTTTGTAAAGTCCAAACTCTAACGTCTGGTTCTTCTTAAGAGTGACGCGTTAGCTAGGGGAATTGTTAACATGAAACGCTTTTTTAGTGTCATTATCGGCTCGGAACTTCTCAACGGAAGACGAGTCGATAAGCACTTCACCTTTTTACTTCACGCGCTAAAAAAACGGGGCTGGAACCTTGAGGGCAGTTTTGTCATCAAGGACGACCCCGCTTTGATGCAGTCGGTTTTTTCCCTTCTTAAATCCCAGCCCGATACCTACATTTTTTCTTTTGGGGGCATCGGTGCTACGCCCGATGATTGCACCCGCGAAGTGGCGGCTAACGTTTTTCGCGATGACACCTTGGCGCCCCACCCCCAAGCCCAAGCCCTCATCCACGCCCAATTTGGCGACCGCGTCACCGCACACCGTTTGCGCATGGGCGAGCTTCCCAAAAATGCCGAACTTCTCATTAATGTGGTCAACCAAATCCCAGGCTTCGCCCTTGATGGGCATTTTTTCTTTATGCCAGGGTTTCCTTCCATGGCGTGGCCCATGGTCGAAGAAGCACTGGAGCGCTACGTGGGCACCAATCCTGTGCGCACCTTTACATGTAACTTTTTGGTGGAAGCGGGAGAAAGCGAACTCATCGCCTTGATGCAAGCTTTGCCTAAAGAAGTCGAACTTTCTTCTTTGCCTCACCTCAAAGAAGACGGGACGCGCGAGGTTGAGATTTACCTTGCTAGTCAGCATGAAGCGCTTTTACTTTCTAGCAAAGCGCACTTTTTGGATGGCCTTTCTAAAAAGGGAATTGTTAGTACACTTTTAGATATGTGAGTGCTTTTTTGCACTATAATACTGACATACTTGTTTCAAAAAGGGCTTAGTGTGCAAAACTTAGATATTCTTTATATTGAGCATGAACCTTCACAAGCACAGCAGATTGTTGCGCTTTTTCATTCCAACCAATTGCGACATGTCACGACCACGCACGAAGCATTACGGGTGTTTAAAGCAACTCCCTACCCTTTTGTCATCCTTTGTGCTTCTTTGCCTAAAGGCGAAAGTATTGATGTGTGCAGAACCCTTAAAGCCCTTGCTCCTCACACAAAAATTCTTTTACATGTAGCGCCTGCCGAATGTGCCCAACTCCTTGAAGCTATTCGTATTGGCGTGGATGCATTTGCCTTAAAACCGTTGGAAAAACCCGCCTTTTTAGCAACCTTTAACGCCATGGCAGACGCTTCTTTTGCTTCTAGAAAAAGCGAAGAAACCTTACATCTTGCACAACAACTCTCCCGCGCTTTTGAGGCGAGCGCCATTGTCTCAAAAACAAATCCTAGCGGCATCATCACCTACGCCAACAAGGCTTTTGAAACCATTTCGGGCTATACCCAAGAAGAACTCCTTGGAAAACCCCACAACATTGTCCGCCATCCCGACATGAACAAATCCATCTTCAAAGAAATGTGGGATGTCATCAGCAACGGGCAGATTTGGAAAGGTGTGGTTAAAAACCGCCATAAAGACGGAGGTTTTTACGTAGTGGAGGCAACCATCATCCCTATTCTTGATGTCAATGGCAAGGTTACTGAATACATGAGCGTGCGCCACGACATTTCCCAATTGGAAACGCGCAATTCATACCTTCAAGACGTGGCCGCGCGCAACATAGAGATAGCCAAAACCAAATCTAACGAGCTCTTGGAAAAACTCTACAAAGATGAAATCACCAACCTTCCAAACTCTCTAGCGCTCCAGCGGGATATTGTGCGATTTGAAGGCGGGACACTGTTTTTGCTAGATATTAATAATTTCAATATTTTCAACAAACTTTACGGTTTTGCTTTTGGTGATCTCTTGCTTCAAGAAGTGACTAAAAACCTGATGTTTCTCTCTTCCAAAGAAGAAATCCTGTACAAACTTAGCGCTGACAGGTACGCATTACTTAGCCATACCCACGATGAAACGCACATAGAAAACACGTGCAATCAAATCTTTGCCTACTTTGACACCACAGAAATCAACGTTGAAACCATTGAAAATTTTGTCAGCTTTAGCGTTGGGGTGGCCAAGATTGAAGACGGGAGAGATGCTATCGTCGATGCAGAATTTGCCCTTGATATCTCTAAAAAACACGGCAAGCGCTTTAAGGTTGTGTACGATGGAGGCTCATCCCAGATTCGCGAAGAGCTTGAAAGTATCAGTTGGCTCAATAAAACCAGAGAGTTTATCCACAAAGACATGATTGTGCCCTATTTTCAACCCATCGTCGATGTACACACGCGCGAGATTTACAAATATGAATGCTTAGCACGGGTGATTGATGGGGATTTGGTCATCCCTCCGGCGATGTTCATTGGGGCGGCCACCAAACTAGGTTTACTTACCTCAGTCACCAAAAGCATGATCAACAAATCATTCCAATACTTTGCAGATAAAGATATTAGTTTTTCCATCAACATTACCGAGCGGGACATCATGGACGGATATTTGATGGACTTTATTCGTTTTAAAGCAGAACGCTACGGTGTAAACCCACACAATATCACCTTTGAAATCCTCGAAAACATCACCCTTTCCAAGGAATCCGACCTTATCACAGGAACCATTGGGCTTGTGAAAGATTATGGGTGCGACATCGCCATTGATGATTTTGGAAGCGAAAACTCCAACTTTAGCCGCTTGCTCTCCTTGCAATCAGACTACATCAAAATCGACGGTTCTTTTGTGCACAATTGCGACAAAGACCTTGAAAAACAAAAAATCATCGACGCTATCGTCCAGCTTGCTAAACGCCTTGGCATTAAATGCATCGCCGAATTTGTTTCTACTGAGGCAATCTTTGAAACCATCAAAGTACTTGGAGTGGATTACGCCCAAGGGTATCTTTTTGGGAAACCCGAACCTTCAACCCTCTAGCCACGCTTAGGTAACGATAATGGCTTTGTTTTTGCCTCTTGTTTTTGCTTCATACAGCGCCTTATCTGCACGTAGCATCATTTTTGACACCCCTTCGCCTTTGCGACACAACGCACCGCCCACGCTAACGGTTTGAGGAGGGGTTCCTCCTAGTGGCGCCTTGGCAACAAGTTGCACGACTTTCCACGCAAACTCTTCTAGTTTTCGCCCATCCACCTCAGGACAAATCACAATAAATTCCTCCCCACCCCAACGTCCAACGGTGTCACTATGGCGGCTGTTTCTTTTTAGCAACATGGCTATCTCAACCAAAACGCGGTCTCCCGTTTGATGTCCAAAGGTGTCATTGGTGATTTTAAAATTATCAATATCAATCAACAACACCCCAAAAGAGCGGCCATACCGCTCAAGCCGTTCCTTTTCTTCTTCAAGGACTACATCCGTTTTGTGACGGTTAAATACTTTTGTTAATTTATCGGTCTCGGAGGCATTTTTCAGGGCATGGACATGTTGGCGTATTTGCAATCTGGCCAGTTCAAAACTTTGCCCAAGCAGGCTGATTTCATCTTTACCTTTCCACTCAAATGCTTCATCTAATTTTCCACTTTGGAGCTTAAGGGCTTGATGGGTCAACTTTTCCAACGGCCAAAGAACTTTCACATACAGCAAAGGAATAAGCACGGCAAGCAAGAGGAGAAAGGTTGCCGCAAAGATGCGGAGAAAAAAGTTTTTTTGTTCTTTGATATGCCGTGTTAGCATACTGTCATTGTAAGTAATAGCAACATAGCCTATAGGCTTTGAGTGCATATAAATCATTTCCGTGTTTAAAAAAAGTTCGCCCCTCTCCCTGTTTGGGACATGTATCTCTAGAAATTCCATGTCATTGTATGTATCGTAAACAACGATTTTAACAACCCTAGGGTCATGCTTTAACACCTCAAGCACCAAACCGCCGCTATTGGGGTGAAAAAAATAGACAGATTTGCTTAGCGCATCGGCAATGTTGCGTGCTGTCTTTTGGCGAAACTCTTTAAAATCTGCATACAATCTTTCTTGAACATCCGTAGAGGTGTACCATAGAGCAAAAATAATAGGCAACAACAACGAAAAGAAGATACCGATTGTCAATGTCGTGTTGATGGAAAAAATCTCTGTTTCAAAAAAGTTCTTTTCCATTAAACAAACATGTACCTGTTTGCGTATAATCTGATAAATTAATTTTTCCCAAGATAATCTCTGAACGAATATGGTCAATCTCTTGTTTTAACTTGGCCGAAATAAGCGCTTCGTTATGGTGGTCAAAGGCTAAATCAACCCCCTTTTCCTGCAAACCCATCACCCTTACTTGATTTTGCCAATTCCCTCGTCTAGCCGCAGTGAGCGCTATGTAGGCGGCATTATCCACCCGCACAACCACCGAGGTGAGTACACTGCCAGGAAAAAGATAGTTTTGATTACTATCCACACCAATACCAAGCTTTTTTTG
>JACUTV010000088.1 GCA_014859645.1 Campylobacterales bacterium | reverse complement strand
GCACGCTAGATGCGGAAGCCTTGGAACACTTGAGGGCCTTTTTCGTCCACTACGCCAAAGACAGCGACGTGGTAGCCGTGTGTGGAGAACTGTGAGAGAGGTGATTGTAAAAAGCGGTTGGCCCGCCGCCAAAGATGGCGCTTGCCTTTGGCGGGGATTTCCACTAGTCTTTCGTGCGAATGGTCGTAAAAAGACTTCGAACGGTTTCACCAAGAAGTTTCTCTCGGTGGAGCCTGATGGTTCTTTCTTTCATAGAATCGTTTTGAATATTTTGCGGGTTCAAATCAGGCACAATCACCACATCTGAAATCCTATAGCCAAACTTCATCTTTTTTTCATAATCCCTAGGGATAGCATTGAACTGCTCAATGTGAACATTGCTTTCTTTAATAGTCGCCTCATGCTCTTTAATGGTTCTTAAAAGCTCCGCTTCGCGTAATTTTTGCGTCTGCTCATTTTCATATTTTCGTTCTTTTGAGGCGTGAAAATACAAAGACTTCAACGCATCTTTAGAAGATGAGGCTTTGTGATAAATTTGCTCTGCGCGACGGTTGAGTGTAGAAATTTCACGGTTAATTTCCTCGCTTGCAACATCTTCTTTAATAATGTGAAACTGCGCCTGAATGTCTTCCACGTTAAGTGAATTCAACTCATGGGTTCCTGACCAAACCACTTGACCTGATTGAACATTGAAAAGCTTCGCTCCAAAAACAACACGGAAAACACCAATAGTAAAATCGCTTGGAATCCCATTGGCATTTTTGTACCGAAGTTCTGGATTCTTGGTGAGGTACGCCTCCACCTCTTCCCTTCCGCTAATAGGGAGCTTTAGGGGATAACCACTGTATTCTTCGATAGCATTAAGTTGCAACACGTACTGGGCTTGTACTCCGTCACTTTGTGCTGCACGAATGAGTTCTGACATGTCCACAAGTTCATTCGTGCCTCTTTTTCGGCTTTTCTGATTGGCATCGAGCTCGGAAAGTTGGCGGATGTATTCTTCGCTTGCCACCTCGCCACTGGCGCGCTTTGCCTCAAGTTCTTTAAGCTTAGCTTGAAAAACCTTGCCGGCTAAGTCATCCGTGACGCCAGAAGTCTCTCTTGTGGTACGCAACTTGGCTTCAAACCGCGACCTATCCACAACGTTAAAACCAAAGCGAATTAGCTCTTTTTCAACAGCAGCTTCTGATTGATTAATATAGCCTTCCGTGCGGAATGCTTGATTACGCTCCAACCCTTCTGAACCTTCCTGAAAAATATTGTTTTCTGTGTTCACTGGAAGTGCTATAACAACCGTTGGATGCGCACTAAGTGCAATATTGTTAGTGCGTGAATTAACATAATTATCCGAGCCTACACCTTTGCTTTGCATAGCATAACTAATGATAAACTCTGATTTTTCTACTTGCTTGGGGCTCAATGGCTCCAAAAATTCTGGTACCAAAGGCTCAAGAGGCAGCGTTCCCTCCGTGTAAAGCTTGGGAGAAACGTGCGAACACCCTCCAAAAAGAAGCGCAACAGCCAATACTAATATTCCTTTTTTTACATGTACCATGTCTAACTCCTAAAGCAATTCAATATGGGTGAGTTGATTGTTTTTGACACGAAAAACAACTTCATCTTCAGGGCGCAAGCCACCGACAGGAAGCATATCGGGGCGAAATGTGACCTCAATCTCTTCTTTTGTCTCTACAAGAATGCGAACACTGAGCATTTTACCCGAAGCCGCTTCTTGCAAGGAGAGGATTTTTCCAGCATAAATATTTACGCTCTCTTGTTGGGCCGAAGGAGATGCACATCCCCCTAGCAACACTCCCATAATCACCAAAAAATGTATCAAACTTTTTTTCATCAACACCCTTTACATGTAAGCAATTTTCTCAGATTATTCGCCGATAACCCTCTCCAAAATAGGCATTCCCATGGCAATAAGCGTGCCGCCGGAACGCTCAAAATAGGTTTCCCAAAAATTACGCAACGCTTGCAGCGTGTGGTGATCCCTGTAGGCACTTTTGCCCACATCTACCGCTCCTGCCCCAATGACAAAAATAAAACTTCCCTCAAACGCACCAAATAATTTCTCAGCCTCCACGCGGCGAAGCTCATTTTCTGACTCAATTTTTCGCAAATCACCCTTTTTATAAAACGAAGTAACGCTAGAATTTTCCAAAAGATCCGAAACAATTAAGACAACTTTAGTAGAAAAAGGGGAGGGTTTGATAGCATTTTGAGAGATATTTTGAAAACTCCACAAAATATCGCTCTTAGCAACTTCTTGCTCTTTAGGCCGATACATCCCCTCAAGCACTGCCAAGGCTTTTTGCTTCAGAAACTCTTGCTTGGTATTGATGCATTTTTCATACTCCCCCACACCCTTCACGCGCAAGTTGTAAAGCTCATTTTCCCGCAAGGGCCTAGAAATCCGCTCTGTGAGCTTCAAAGAAGTGTGATGGGTGCTAGTGTAGGTAGAAAATCCAATGATATTTATCACCGCGCCTTGCTTAATCAAGGCGCTAACATTACGGGCGATATTCTCTCGTACTGGTTGCGTAAAATAGGTTGTCTCATCCACAAGGATAAAAACTTCCATCGTATAAGGAGTGTTGATGGCCATTTTTGTAGCCTCAGGGCAACGGATCATTTCTTCATTTGCCGTACACAGCGTGGTAAACGCAACCCAGACAAAAAGAGCATGGGTGATATTTTTAAATTTCATGAGGCCTCTTTTTCATGTTGAATGTAGTCCAAAAAACTCATGTGTTTGCTAGCTTCAAGGAGTTGTTCTTCCTCCCCAAAAGCAACCCTACTAGCTTTTTTGTACCACTGTTTTTGCAAATCGCGCACGCCTGAGAAGATAGTGCGTTTTTTCATCTCCATGTAGTGAGCAAATTTTTCCCGATTGTCAAACCCACGAAGCGCATGGTACACACGTTCGCTTTCTGCGCCCGCAAAACCGTAAGTACGACCAAATAAAATAGACAAAAACTGAATCGCAAAAAACATACCTGAGAGCACCATAAAGGTTGTCTCGTTGGCAAGAATGAGGTTCTTTTCTTTCATGATATCCATCGCGGTTTCACGGGTTTGCTTCCCACTTTGCACCGCATCATCACGGTTTTCTTGAATAAGCTGGTCAAAGCTCATGGCGCCCTTTCCAGGCTCACTCCCTCCCGAGCGATTAAACATTTCCACCAAGGAGGTGTCTTCTTTGCTTTCAAGCTCATCCAAAAAGGTAGTGGCACGCACAACATAAGCAGCGATACTCATCCCAACAATGAGAGAAATCGTCAAAATAGTAACGAGATGCTTTTTTTGCGGAACACCGCGCTCATTAATATTAGGATGGGTTCGGTTAAACATTTGCAAGGCAGGCGAAGCGTCGTCGTCTTTGTTGTTTTCCCAATCAACCTTTGTATTACGTTCTAGCACTTCTTCGGGTTTTGCAATGCCACGCAATTTATCAACCATGGTATTGTAATACATCTCACCGCCCGTTTTATGAGTCAAAACCATCATAACAACAGCAATAATAAGCCCCACAACAACTGCCCAAAAATCATAATCAGCCTTTGAGCCCCCTGGCATAACGTAGCTTTGTAAAATGTATGCCACCAAAATAGCCTCAAACAGCACTAGAGTAAGAATCATGATACCTATATACCATGGCATAGGTTTTCGCCCAAGTTCTCCCGCTTTTCTCAAATACGCACGCCAATTGTCATAATCTTTTTCATTTTTATCAAAGGTGCGGTAAAAGGTTGCAAAGTCTGAAAAAAGCATCCAAAGTCCATAGGGTAGCTCCGCTTTTCCTTCCTTGCGGGCAGAAAGGTCTTTGGCATATTTTCCCAAAGGTGAGAAAAACGGCAAGGCATAACGCATTTTTCTTAGGGTGTAGGCCACGGCATATTTATTGGCAGAAACAATACGAAAAAGGATATATAACACAACAAAAAAGGCTAAAAGACCGCCCCACAAAGCCCAATCAAGAGCAGCGATAAAACTTCCCGCTTGTTCTTGAAGTGTATGGATAGAATCTGCCGCACTAGTGGTAGATTCTTGTTGCACAGTATTGTTTTGAGCATTAAAAATGCTGTTAAATTCATGGGTTGCTTGGCTCATGGAAATCCTTAGTTTTTAAACAAGCTGTTGTCTATTTTGAGTTGTATGGGCAATCCCCACACCTTATCACCTTCGACATGGTAAAACACGCCCGTGGCAACACCCGTGCTTGAATGGTGAGGCAGCACAAGGTCAGCACACTGAAAAACACTCTTATCATCAGGATGCACGCGGTACAAAATACCTCGCTCTGTGCCAATCGTTACCACTTTTGAGGTCGTAGCATATACAAGTTTGCCATCCTCTGGATTATTGATGCGCACCATGGGGCACGCAGCAGCATTAAATGTTTTACGGTTAATAGACACATTTACAATGTCGATAGACCCATTTTGTGCATACAAAGAAGTGGACTCATACCCCGACGAAAAAGCCGTTTTTGTAGGTGAAACAGTCGAACCGTCCGAGAGTCTTTTTAACAATCCACTGTTGCGCTTAATGTCATAATAGCAAGGAACACCGATAGCAGAAACATTGTCTGCATTAGCATAAGCTACAAAACTTTGAGCTAGGATTTTTGGATCATACGCTTGCCCTGATTCTTTTAAAATAGCAGCATGCAATGACTCTTTCTCACTTGAAACGCTCTCTTCTTGCCATGCTAATGTTGGCAATGCATTGCCAAAATAGACTTGGTCGCTGGCATTGTTGACACAAACGCTCTCTTGACTAAGCACTTTTCTTCCCGCGCCCATTTCGTAGGCATTGTAGCTTGGCACACCAAAAGATACTGGCTCCCCTCCTGTAGTTGTAGGAGTGGGCGAAGAAGGAGCATTTAACGCCAAGTCCCCTTTAATGCCACCGCTGGCAATCTCAGCAGGAAAAGCTCCGCCACCCATTGCTCCACCAAGAAGTCCTCCTCTAAAAGGGGCTTCTCCCTCACCAGAATCAGACCCCATAGGTGCGCTAGAAGGCTCTTTGGGAGTGCCTGATCCTGGAGAGGCTTTTTGCGCAGAAAGGAACCCTTCTTGGATAGGCTTTTGTTCATAAGCAATAGCTGCCAAATCTTGCTCTCTTGGCATATCTACAATTTCCACACGACGGTTTTTAGATCGTCCTTCGACGGTTGTATTCGCGGCGATAGGTGCGGACTCACCCTTACCCATAAAGTAGATATTCCCAACAGGCACACCTTCTTCTTTAAAAAGTGTTGCAACCGTTTTGGCACGGCGTTCAGAAAGTCCTTGATTGTGGGCATCGGAACCCCGCTCATCCGTGTGCCCCACAATCATGACTTTATTGTTGGATTTTGCATAAGCACGGGCAACTTCTCGAAACATGGCTTCGGATTCTTGGTTAAGGGTGTGCTTATCAGTGGCAAATTGCCCGCCGTCTTCAAACACAACCTTTTGCCCAATAACCACTTCCTCTCCTGATTTGTTGTTTTTTTGAAGAGCCGTAGTAACTTCATCAAATGTTTCTTGACTTGCTTGTGCTTGCGTAATACTACTCATGCGCACCTTTTCCGCATTAACATTGTGGCGTTTAAGCGCCAAGGCAATTTGCGCTTTGCGGTTTTCCAACTCTTTATTGTAGGTTGTTGTAAGGGCATAGCCAACAAGTCCGCCCAAAGCCGCGCCAATCATGGCGCCTTTTTTATCCCCAATAGCTAGGCCGATAAGCCCACCAAGTAAGGCGGCTCCCCCTGTGTTGGCTACCACATTTTTTTCTTTTTGTTGCATTACCTCTTGGTCAGATTGGTAACGCGGTGCGTAGGCAGGATTTACCGTAGCACATCCTGTAAAAAGAAAAGCTGCCGTAACCGTAGAGAGCGTCAATGAACGTCCGTAAAGCAACATTTATATCCTTTAGTATGTTATTTGGCAGTGCTAAAGATTGGTATTTTCGACAAGTATATAACCCCTACCATTGATGTTTTGAATGATATTTTCTGAAAATCTTTCCCTAAGGCGACGCAGTAAAGAGCGAATAGTGGCATCAAGAGGGACTTCTTGCTTGTACACAAATTCAACAATTTGCTCCTTAGTAACCACATCGCCTCTGTGCTTTAATAAGAGATCGAACAAAAGCCCTTCTTTGTGCGTGAGATAGAGGGCCTTGTTGTCTTTGTAGATTTTCTTTGTTGTGTGATTGTAATGGCAGTTTGAGTAAAGCGCAATGTTTTCTTGGGCAGCGATGCGTTGAATCTTAAACAAAAGTTCATCCACTTCAAAGGGTTTTTTAAGGTAATCATCGCACCCTCTAGCATAGGCTTCTTTTAAAGAAGAAATGTCAATATTAGCACTAATAATCAGCACATGTGCACGGGGACTAATCCCCCGAATGCGCCCAAGAAGTGCAAGCCCATCAAGGCCTGGGGTATTGATATCAAGAATAAACAAATCGTACAAATCAACAACCGCTTCGTATGCGTGCATCCCATCATAAAAAGTATCTACGCAAAATCCCCCCATTTCAATGCTTTGTTTAATGGCGGTATTTAAAGCATAATCATCTTCTAGAAGTAAAATTTTCATGGCGCCATTATGCCACTAGGTGTGTGCTATTTTTGTGCCATTAAAGGTGTACAAAAAGGCATTAGTAGTGCTTGTCACCTCAAGCGCAATAGCAATGTCATATTTTTGACAAATATCATAAACGATGCTCAATCCCAAGCCGTGTCCACCAATACTGGTGTTTTCTCTGGAAAATTTTTTAAAAACAGCCTGTGTGTCACGGATAGGGTTGCCAAGACTTAGAACACTAAGGGTGTTGTCTTGGCGTAGAACTTGAATGGTCGAGTGGATGTGAGAGTATTTAATGGCATTGGAAAGGGTATTGTCAATGATACGCATGAGCTCAACCTCACTCATCTCAACCTCAATGGGTACACCATGAGAAATGTAGGCGATGAAGCGTCCTTGCGCCCTTGCCACAGTATCAAAATACTTAATACGCTCTTTTGTAAAAGTATCTACGCATAACGTGACATTAGAATAAACCATGCGGTCTTTGATGAGCAAGAAACTCATATCTTCGTAGGAATTTTTGAGGGTTTTTATCGCCCCATCAATTTGTACAGAATATGTATCTTCCCCAAACGCTTTCACGCGGAGTTGGTTATTGAGTGCGATGATGCTTAAGGGTGTTTTTATCTCATGAACAGAATGGGCGATAAATTTATTTTTGAACTTCAGTAACTTTTCCTTTGTGCTAAAATTGCGACTCAAAAAAATCCCAAAAATCCCCAGAATACCTACAAACAGCATACTTGCATTTAAAAATTGCACAGAATTATTGTAGTGGTCGTTATTGAGGCTAATAGCATACACCATGCGTATGCTGTCAAACAAGTCGTTTTTTCCTGCCACAAAGGAGCGTGTCCCTTCTTTTTCTTGAATATCCAAAAAAAGCGTTTGGCCCCCTGAAGCAGTAAAGCTAAAATAATTTTTCTCAATTTGCTGATACAAAAGGTCGCTTTCCTCCAGAGGCGAATAAGGTGTTCTGGCAAGGTAAATCTTCCCTGCATGGCCTTGGGCGTTGATAAAATTAGCCAAATATTTTTCAATTCTTGGATTGTCGTCCAAGACTTCTTTTAAGGTGCTCAATTTTTCAGCAATGTCATACACGTATCCCACGCGTAAAACACGCCCAGAGTTGTCCTGCAGAGGCACATCAGCAAAGGAAACAAAGTGTGAAAAAAGATACGCAGGCGCAGTCACCTCGATGGATGCTTGTTGATTAAAATCAAGACTTTTCCATTGATAATTTTGGATGGAGTGGTGAAGGTATTTTGGATCGGTCGTAGTAGCAATGGTAAGCAAGTTGTCGGTAAGGTGAAGATGGTAGGGTCTTTTGGGATGATTAGCATTAATGCCTTCACAAATAGCTTCAAGGGAGGATAGTTCGTGCGCCGCCAAGGTACTCTCAGCTTCTAGTGCGACTTGTTTTAAAGCTTCTTGCTCGGCTAAGAATTGGGTATAAATCTTTGTCAAAAGCGCATTAGAGGCAGTTTCAATTTGATAAAAAAGAAGCTTGATGTCTTTTTCATTGTGTTGCTTTAGGCTAGAAAGGAGTAGTCGATAACCCAAAATATCAATCCCGACAAATACCACAACAGCCGCGTACATGTAAAAAGAAGAAGGAAATAAATTTTTAAACAACCCCAACACACCCTACCCTTACATGTAAAAAATAACGAGAATCATAGCACAACTTACCTATGTCACGAAAATAGCACAGTTGTGATGGTATCATGCCAAAAAGCACGACTTGTCGAGCTGTTAACCTAAAGGAGATATGTTGAACGGCGAAATTCTTCAAGAAAGCATTAACGATGCAAAAGGTGTTATTTTAGGAGAAGATGGAAAACGGTACTCTTTTTCCTCTGAGGACAAGAAGCTCAAACCTGGCATAAAAGTCAATTACGAAATTGCCGAGGATGGCGAAGCGACAGGCATTCTCCCCATCATGAGCCAAAACAGTGTCTTAACAGGTGTTTCGCTAGGTGGATTTAGCGACAAAACAGACGTGCGCGCAAGCGGTATCATGGGTGCCATTGGCTCAGGTCTTAATTTTTTAGCAATCATTCCTATCGTAGGTGCGCTGTTTGCTCTCGTTGGCTATGTTTTACAACTCATTGCCATTAAACGATTGGGGGACATGGCAAACCGTGCTGATATTTTTTGGAACATGATTATCTCACTAGGCGCAACTTTATTTGGTGGCATCATTGCAACGATGGTCTTTGGCTTCAGTATTTTTACGGGAAGTATGCTCAACAACCTAGAAATAATGGGCTTTGGAGCCGTTCTTGGAATCCTCATTGCTTTAGGACTTTTTGTGCTAGGAGCAGTAAAACAATTTAAAGCCCTTATGGCACTTTCATCTTGCTATAAAATTGACTATTTCAAGTATGCAGCATATGTTTATGTGATTGGCTTATTAACTATGGTTATCGGCATTGGATTGCTGCTTATGATTGCTTATAGCGTTTTAATGTTGATTGGATTTTTAGCCATCAAAGAACTCCCTGTTAAAAATTAATTTCACCACATAACATATTAGAAAAAAAAGGGTAAGGGGATAGCGTCCATCTCTTTCCCTTTTTTGCAAAATTTGTCTTCCTTCATTAGACTTCTTTTAAATTATGTTCACAAAAGCTATAACCCCACAAGAAGTCCCAACCCAAAAAGGCCAAGCACCACGCCTGAGCCT
>JACUTV010000087.1 GCA_014859645.1 Campylobacterales bacterium | reverse complement strand
GGCATCTTCATCTTTAGCGTTCCCAAAGAGCAGTTTGATGAGGCGGTTTTAGCACTCATCGCCCACGGTGTGGAAATCATCCAAGCCCAACACTTCTACATGTAAAGGACAAGGATGACCCCCAGTAAAGCCGAAACCCTTGACCGCGCTTCTTTAGAAGCCTTACAATTTTCCCGCCTCAAAGAGACCCTTGAGCGGGTGTATGCGCGCGTGCCTTTTTACAAAAATGCCTTTGATGGCGCCGGTGTATCTCCTCGTGACATTACCGCGCTTTGCGACCTAGAACGGTTACCTTTTACCAAAAAACAAGACTTGCGCGACAACTACCCTTTTGGACTCTTTGCCGTGCCGATGGAACAGATTGTACGCATCCACAGCTCCAGTGGCACCACAGGCAAACCCACCGTCGTAGGCTATACCGAACACGACATGGACGTGTGGGCAGAAGTGGTCGGACGCATCTTTACCATGGGCGGACTCACCAGTTGTGACATCTTACAAAACTCCACAGGCTACGGGCTTTTCACGGGTGGGCTTGGGTTTCACACGGCGGCAGAACGCATGAAAATCGCCGTGGTGCCTAGTTCCACAGGCTTCACCTCACGCCAGTTACTTTTACTTAAAGACTTCGGTGCCACCGCCATCACGGGCACACCCTCTTTTGCCTTGCATATGGCAGAACTCGCCAAGGCTGAAGGGTATGATTTGCACAAAGATTTTCGCCTCAAAGTGGGCTTTTTTGGCGCGGAACCTGCAAGCCGTGGGCTTAAAGAAGAGATTGCCACCACATGGGGCATCGACTACCACGAAGTGTACGGCCTTTCTGAAATCATCGGCCCAGGCGTGGCGGGGAGTTGTAAACATAGCGCTTTATTACACCTTCATGAAGACCATTTTTACCCTGAAATCATCGATCCTCTTACATGTAAGCCCGTGCCTGAGGGCGAACGCGGTGAGCTTGTCATCACCACCCTCACCAAACACGGCTTGCCCATCATCCGCTACCGTACGGGTGACATCACGAGCCTCACCCGCGAACCTTGTGCGTGTGGCAGAACCTTGGCGCGGATTGAGAGCATCGCGGGGCGTAGTGATGACATGCTTGTCATCAACGGGGTCAATGTCTTTCCTTCCCAAATCGAACACGTGCTCTCTTGCGTGCAAGGCGTGACGCTAAACTACCAAATCATCGCCAAGAAAAAAGGCCACCTTGACAAACTCGAAGTGGACGTGGAGGTTGACGAGACACTCATGAAAGACGACGTGGCGGCGTTGGAGCGGCTCAAAAAAGAGTGTGAACGTTCCTTATTGAACCACTTGTACATCAACGTCGCCATCCGCCTCGTCGCGCCAAAATCCATCGTGCGAAGCGAAGGCAAAGCCGTGCGCGTCATCGACCAAAGGAGTTAAAATGGAATCATACAAACTCGAACAACTCACCGTTTTTGTGGAAAACCGTTCAGGTGAGCTTTTGGCCATCACGTCACTTTTGGAAGATGAGGGCATCTCGCTCACGTCCATCATGCTGTCCGATAGCAGTGAGTTTGGCTTGTTGCGCCTACTCACTCCCGAAGTGGCGCGCGCCAAAGCAACCCTCTTAGCTCAGGGTTTCATGGCCCAATCTTCGTACGTATTGGGTGTGAAAATCGACAACCACATCGGCAGTTTCAACCGCATCGTGCGCATTCTCGCTTCCGTCAATGTGGACATCCGCTACACCTACACCGTCAACGAAAAAGAGTTTGGGATTTTTATCTTCAAACTCGACGACGAAGTTTTCCACACGGCAATGACCGCGTTGTTACGTGAAGAGGTGGCGTTGTTGAGGCTAGAGGATTTGTGAGAAACAACCCTTACATGTAAGGGTTTTACCAATACATCGCAAGGGCGGTTCCACCTTTAAAGCGAATGCAAGAACCGTCCTTAGATAAATTTCTTTTATTTTCATCTTCGTCCCTCTTTTTTTAATATTCATACGATAATCGGATAAATATTTCAATTGGAGGCACAAAACCCCTTTACATGTAACCAACTCGTAATTCCTTGGTGTTACACTTTGTGTCAAATTACATCCTCGGGAGAACGAACAATGAAACGACTTGCAACCCTTTTTGTGGCGCTTTTGCTTGGCCTTAGTGCTGCGCATGCGGAGTTTAAGCTTGACCCACGTTATAGTGACAATGACGGCGACCTTATCGCTGACATTCCTACTGACCCAAAAAATTTGGTAGATCCTAGCACGCTTGTGTTTGCGTACACACCTGTTGAAGACCCTTCTGTTTACGCGGACGTGTGGTCAGAATTTTTGGCCCATATGGAAAAAGTTACGGGTAAAAAAGTGCAATTTTTCCCTGTCCAGTCTAACGCCGCTCAAATCGAAGCAATGCGTTCAGGCCGTTTACATGTAGCGGGTTTTAATACGGGTTCTAATCCTATCGCCGTAGCGTGTGCTGGCTTTCGTCCTTTTACGATGATGGCTGCTCGCGATGGTTCTTTTGGTTACGAGATGGAAATCATCACCTTCCCAGGTTCAGGCATCACTAAACCTGAAGACATCAAAGGTAAAAAACTTGCCTTCACCTCGCAAACCTCAAACTCGGGCTTCAAAGCTCCTTCTGCCCTTATGGAAGCAGAGTATGGCCTTAAAGCTGAGCGTGACTACGAGCCTGTTTTTTCTGGCAAACATGACAACTCCATCCTAGGCGTTGCCAACAAAGACTACCCTGCTGCTGCTGTTGCAAACTCCGTCATGAAGCGCATGCTAGACCGTGGCGTTGTCAAAGCGGAACAAATCAAAACTATCTACAAATCTGGCACATTCCCAACCACGGGTTACGGCATCGCACACAACCTCAAACCTGAACTTCAAGAAAAAATCAAAGAAGCGTTTTTTAGCTTCAAATGGGAAGGCACTAAACTTCAAAACGAGTTCAAAGCCGAAGGCCAATTCTTACCTATCACCTTTAAAGACCATTGGGCTGTTATCCGCCAAATCGACGCGGCTATGGGCGTTTCCTATACGTGCAAATAGGGCACTCTCTTGCTACGCATTAAAGGACTCACCAAGCAGTACAAAAACGCACCCCTGGTTCTTAAAGGGGTGAGTTTTGAGGTTCCAAAAGGGCAAATCGTCGGACTCATCGGCCCAAGCGGTGCGGGTAAATCCACCCTCATTCGGTGTATCAACCGCCTCATCGACCCCACAAGTGGAGAGATTTGGCTAGATAACACTCTTCTAAGCTCCCTCTCCAGTGGCAAAATGCGCGAACAACGCCGTCACATCGGGATGATTTTTCAAGAATACGCCCTTGTAGAACGCTTAAGCGTCATGGAAAACGTTCTCTCTGGAAGACTGGGCTACCTACCCTTTTGGCGCACCTTTTTGCGGCGTTTTCCTGAAAAAGAGATCCAAATGGCCTTTGGCTTGCTTGAGCGTGTCGGACTCATAGACCACGCCAACAAACGTGCCGATGAACTCTCAGGCGGCCAACGCCAACGGGTTGGTATCGCAAGAGCGCTCATGCAACAACCTGACCTTTTGTTGGTGGATGAACCCACCGCTAGCCTCGACCCAAAAACTTCGCGTCAAATCATGCGTCTCATCCAAGAAATCTGCTTTGAGCGGGGCCTTCCTGCCATCATCAACATCCACGACGTGCCTTTAGCCATGCAATTTACCCATCGTATCATCGGCTTGCACGGAGGAAGCGTGGTCTTTGACGGTTCGCCAGAAACCTTGGACGAAGAAGCACTCACCGCCATCTACGGAGACGAAAATTGGGAAACCCTCACCGCCCAAGAAGCCGAAACCGATCAAGAGGTGGCCTAGTGAGCTACCCAACCACCTGGAAACGACCCCATTACATCATCCCCAGTGTTTCATGGCGCATCGCCCTTTACGTAGCGGCACTGGCGTACCTTGTTGTGGGCATCGGAAGTGTAGAAGTCAACTGGCTTCGGGCGTACGAAGGACTAGAGCGCGGTGCGCGCTTTGTGCAAGGATTTTTACAGCCTGATTTTACCTCCCGTTTTGGAGACATCAAGATTGGCATCATCGAAAGCCTCACCATGACAGTCACCTCTACAGTGGCGGGCATTTTGCTTTCCATCCCCTTTGGAATGGGCGCGGCACGCAATATTTCCCCCAAACCTATCTACTATTTTTGCCGCAGTTTCATCGCTTTTTCGCGCTCCATGCAAGAAATCATCGTGGCCATCTTTCTTGTGGCGCTCTTTGGTTTTGGAGCGTTTGCGGGGTTTTTAACCCTCACTTACGCCACCATCGGCTTTTTAGGAAAACTCTTAGCCGAAGAAATCGAGGAAATCGACCCGCGCCAACTCGAAGCCATTAGCGCCACAGGCGGGTCGTGGTTTCAGCGGTTTCATTACGCCATTTGGCCCCAAGTCATGCCACGCCTCGTGGGGCTTTCGTTTTATCGCTTTGACATCAACTTTCGCGAATCTGCCGTCATCGGCATCGTGGGGGCTGGCGGCATCGGGGCGACCCTTAACACCGCCATCGACCGCTACGAATACGACTCCGCAGGCGCGGTGCTCATCGTCATTATTCTCATCGTCATGGCGTGCGAATATGCTTCAGGATGGATACGCAAATGGGTCAGTTAGAACAAGAAAAGCTCTGGCAACGCCGCATGAGCAAAAAAGCGTGGATCGTCTGGGGCGGTTGGTTTCTCGTGGTGGCACTCAGTGTGTTTTGTTGGAACCTCATGACCGAAAACACGCTATGGGTTTTTGTTTATGATGCGCCCGAACAAGCCGCGGACTTGCTCTCACGCATGCTACCGCCGCGCTGGGGATATATCAACTCCCTTTACGGTGCGCTGTGGGACACGCTCAATATCGCGACTCTTGGGACGTTGCTTGGCATCATCATCGCCTTTCCCGTGGCGTTTTTTGCCGCGCGTAACACCACTCCTTCTATTCGTTTTGTGCGGCCTATTGCGCTGTTTATCATCGTAACGTCGCGTTCCATCAACTCGCTTATTTGGGCGTTGTTGCTTGTGGCTATTTTGGGTCCTGGGATTTTGGCGGGGATTTTGGCCATCGCGTTGCGCTCCATCGGTTTTGTGTCGAAGCTTTTGTACGAGGGGATTGAAGAGATTAATCCCGTGAGTGTAGAAGCGGTATCGGCTACGGGTGCGTCGCGCATGCAGGTGATTGATTATGCTATCATTCCGCAGATTTTGCCTTCCTTTTTGGGGATTTCGCTCTTTCGTTGGGACATCAACATCCGCGAATCTACCATTTTAGGTTTAGTGGGTGCTGGCGGGATTGGCTTGCAATTGCAACACTCCATGAATACCCTGGCGTGGCCACAAGTGAGCCTCATTGTGGTGGTGATTTTAGGCACGGTCATCGTCTCTGAGGCGATTTCCGCAAAGGTTAGAAAGATGATTATTTGATGGATTCACGCGCTGTTTTTTCACTGTACGAGGGGGTGCGAGGGCATCTCCCCAAAGCTTTGGCTTTAAAAACCCCTTTACATGTAAAGGATATCAACAGCCTTTTAGACCAAGCGGGGTGCTTTTTTCTGGATGCCTTTGGCGTGCTCAATGTGGGCACGGAAGCCATCCCGGGGGCGCAACAGTTGCTCAAACGCCTTCGAGCGCGTGGGCTTCCTTTTTTGATGCTCACCAACTCCGCCACCCTTCCCAAGTCCTACTTGTGTGACAAACTGGGCGCCATGGGCTTGGCTTTTGAGCCCCATGACATCGTCTCAAGCCGCGAAGTCTTGTGGTCGCTTTTGCCTTTTACCTCCAGCAACTGGGGCATCATCGGCGAACGCCATGAGATGGAAGTGCCTTTGCGCGTCACGTTTCAAGAAGACGACGGGTTCTGGGAGAGCGATGGGTTTTTATTTTTAAGCACAGGATGTTGGGATGACACCTTGCAAGCCAAATGGCGTGAGGCGTTGCGTGAGAGACCGCGCACCGTTTGGGTTGCCAATCCCGACCTCACAGCCCCCAGAGAAGATGGCAGTTTTCCTAAACAACCGGGGTTTTACACCCTCTTGGAACCCGCTTCATTGTTTACGGATTTACACTCCGTGGGCAAACCTTTTAACAACGTTTTTGCCTACGCCTTGCACCTTGCCAAAAAACGCTGGGGCGTGGATGCGCAGGATGTCATGATGGTAGGCGACACCCTCCACACCGATGTGTTGGGCGCCAATGCCATGGGCATGAAAAGTGCCCTCATCGAAAGCTACGGCTTTTTTAAAGGCCTTGAGACCCTGCCTTTCATGCACCAAAGCGGCATCTTTCCTGATGTGCGTCTTAGTGCTTACATGTAGACGAATATCACCCCTCAAACTCACTCATGTATGTGCGGTATTTTAGCGGCACAAACGCGCGTTGGAGTTTGGGGTTGGTGCGGTTTTGGATGGCGACGTGGCTAAAAAAGGTCTGCCATAATCCTTTACATGTAAGCTCTTTTTCGCTCACCTGTGGCACATCCGCGTGGGCAACCGCGTAAATCTCCCTCTCTTGGCTCACAAACGCAAGCCCTCTTTCCACGTCGTGCAAGATGAACCCTTGCGTTCCAAGGCGTTCCATAAAGTGGTGTCCTAAAAGAGCAAGAATATTGTAATCTGTTTGGATTTTGGCGTAAAACACTCCCTCTTCTAGCTCTTCAAAACGCACAAAGCCTTTCATGCGGTGCACCATTCGCCCATAAGCCCTCGCCCAGTTTTGTACTGTTCGCACAGGTTCTAGTGTGGGGTCGTAGAGGTTTTTTGGGTCTTTAAAGCCTAGTTTCACATACGCCAAAAGAGGCAGTTCAAAAGCAAGGGTGTCACACAAAAGCACCTGCTGAATTTCCCTTACATGTAAAGGCGAAAAAGTGCGCTTCATCCCCTCCAAAACGCGCCTTGCGTGGGTTTCGTCGCTTCTTACTTCGTGGATTTGCAAAAGGCTTTGGGGACGGGATTTAAAGATGTGCGTAAGAGAAAGTTTGTGGGCGTACACCTCAAACACAAGGCTCAAAAATCCCTCGGCCGTCCCATCATACACCGCTATCACACTTCCCCTCCCACCATGCCTTGGTACCAGTCAAACAAGCTAGGTTGCAGGAGTTTTTTTGGCCCCAACAAGGCGCGGCGGATGTGGTCTTCGCGCAAAGGCACTTCCTTTTGGTACGCCCCTTTACATGTAATGAAATAATTGGCCCGTTTCAAAGAAACCCCAAGGCGGGAAAGCATGGCATGGTCTAGGGCTCTAAACTTTCTTGCTTGCAAGATTTTCAAAGCTCCTCGCACCCCGATGCCAGGAATGCGTACCAACACTTCCTTGGGTGCCGTGTTGATTTCTACGGGAAAATGTTCCAAATGGCGCAAGGCCCAAAAGGTTTTGGGGTCAAGGTCAACGTCAAGTTTTGGGGTCACATCATCCAACAACTCTTCGGCCTTAAAACCATAAAACCGCAACAACCAGTCCGCTTGGTAGAGCCGATGCTCTCGCAACAGCGGCGGCGCGGTAAGTGTGGAAGGCAGTAAAGCGTTGTCGTTGATGGGAATGTACGCGCTGTAGTAAACCCGTTTTAGCAAGGCTTTTTCGTACAACGCACTGCTTAAGCGCAAGATGTCAAAATCGCTCTCAGGAGTGGCCCCGACGATGAGTTGAGTACTCATAGGAATGGGCGCGGAGGTTTTTTGCAAACTGATGTCGCGCGCGGCACGCAGGGGTTGCATCACTTTTTCTTTGGTTTTATTGGGAGCAAGTAAGGCAAGGGAGCGGTTACTGGGCAGTTCGATGTTGGAACTCACTCGACTGGCAAGTGCGACGACTTTTTCAATGAGTTCAGTGTCGCATCCTGGGATGAGTTTGACATGGATGTAGCCTCCAAAACCATACTCAAAGCGCAAAATCTCCAAGGTTTGGAGTAATAACCCCATGGTGTGGTTTTCGCTTTTGACAATGCCAGAACTTAAAAACAGCCCTTCGATGTAGTTGCGCTTGTAAAAGTCGATGGTAAGGTCTGCTAGTTCGCGGGGCGTGAACGCGGCGCGTGGGATAGCGTTGCTTGCGCGGTTGATGCAGTAAGCGCACTCGTAAATGCACGCATTGGTCATCAGCACTTTCAACAAGGAAATGCACCGTCCATCGGCGCTAAAGCTGTGGCAAATCCCGCTTGCATGGGATTTGCCTAGACTCGCGCCTTTTTGGTCGCTCCCGCTAGAACTGCAACTGACATCGTATTTGGCGCTGTCACTTAAAATCGCCATTTTTTCAAAAAGAGTTTTTGCCATGGCGAGAGTGTAGCCAAGAGAGAGAAAGGGGGGAGATTTATTTCAAAATGAAAGGTTCTATGGCAGGACGTAAGCCGGGTTCTGTCGTGGGTGACTATTTATCTACGCGCCATGTTGCCAAGACGCTCTAGCGAAGGGTTTTGTGAATATGAAGCAAAAAACCATCCCTTCTTGCTGCAGGTTGGGTTTACAAAGCCGTCTTAGTTACCTAAAACGCTGGTGGGCTCTTACCCCACCGTTTCACCTTTTCCGTTACATGTAACGGTAGTCTACTCTCTGTTGCACTGTCCCTCGGGTTACCCCGGCCATCCGTTAGATGGAACCTTACTTCATTGCAGCCCGGACTTTCCTCTTGGGGCGTGAGAACCCCAAGCAGCCACCTGCCCTACCATAGAAGCGGGATTATAGCACAGGTTGCTTTATGTCCCCAACATTTTTAGCGCAACCGGCACGCTAATGGAGCATCATATAAACCGCAACACCGCAAAGCAAAAGAGCAAACAGGTATTTTTGCAGCACAAAGACGGTTTCATTTGCAATAAATCTTCTCAAACTTGACCCAAACAAAGACCACAATGTATTTCCCACAAAGAAAAAAGACATGGCCAATGTACTTAAAAAGAGGATACCACCAAAAGTTTCACTCTGGTTTTTAAACTGCGTAAACATCAAAATAAGGGTCATGTAGACTTTGGGATTGAGTAAACTCAAAACAAAACCATTGATAAAATCGAGGGGAATCTTTTTGTCTTTTAGCTTCATTTGTGAAATCTTATAGGCCAAATACAAAAGATAGGCAACGCCGATGCTTTTGATGATGAAAAAACTAGACGGATAGAGAACAAAAAGACGGGCAAGCCCCAAGCCAGTAGCAAGAGACTGGAGCATAAATGCTACATTGAGGCCCAAAATAAGCTTAAGGGATTGCTTAAATCCGTTGGTTGTTCCTATGGCGGCTAGGGTGATATTTACAGGGCCAGGCGTCCACGCAAGGGGGATGATGAACGCTAAAAAAAGGG
>JACUTV010000086.1 GCA_014859645.1 Campylobacterales bacterium | reverse complement strand
CACCATGACCACCATGACCACCATGACCACCATGACCACCATGACCACCATGACCACCGCCACTACACGGATATTTGCGCGCTTATCACCAACAGCACCCTGCCCCAAAAAACCAAAAACCGTGCGTTGAAGATTTTTGAAACCCTTGGGCGTGCGGAAGCTGGAGTCCATGGCGTAGCACTAGACGAGGTTGCTTTTCACGAAGTGGGTGCCGTGGATGCCATTGTCGACATCGTGGGTGCGGCCATTTGCCTTGAAGCCCTGAATGTAGACCATGTGTTTACCTCGCCCATAGAACTTGGCGGCGGGTTTGTGACGTGCGCTCATGGAACCTTGCCTGTTCCAGCCCCTGCTACTCTTGCCCTTTTAAAACATTTTCCTGTCACCTTTGGGCGCGTTCCTTTTGAAACCGCCACCCCTACAGGCGCGGCCATTGTTGCTTCCTTTGCCGCTTCGTTTGCCCCTTTGCCTCCTTTACATGTAGAGAAAGTTGGCTATGGGGTGGGCGAGAGGGATTTGGATATTCCCAATCTTTTACGCGTTGTGCTTGGACATATCGAACCCATGGTGGAAAAGAAAAAAGAGATTTTGCTTGAAACCAACATTGATGACATGAGCCCCGAACGCCTTGCATACGCCCAAGAAAAATTCTACGAAGCGGGCGCACTAGATGTGTTTACCACGCCCATTTGCACCAAGAAAAACCGCCTTGGCACCATGCTGAGTGTTTTGTGCGTTTTAGAAAAAGAGTCCTTACTCACAAGCCTGATCTTCAAAGAAACCAGTTCCATTGGCTTGCGACGCCATGAAGTCACCAAGATAGCCCTTTTGCGTGAAACACGCCTCGCACAAACCTCTTATGGCCAAGTCGAGGTCAAATGCGTCACACCACCAGGTTCTTCCTTGCGTTTTAAAGCAGAATTTGACACGTGTCGCGCCCTTGCCCACCAACACGGCGTAGATATTCAAACCATTTACGATGCCGTAGCAGCAGCAATGGAGTCCTCATGAACGACTACAACCAACTTGTTAGTGCCTTAGAAAAACTTCCTTCACTCATGGTCGCCTTTTCAGGAGGCGTAGACAGCACCTTGTTGCTCAAGGCCGCTCATGATGCGTTGGGCGAAAATGCCCTTGGTGTAAGCGTTGTCACACCCTACACGCCAAGCTGGGAAACCCAACAAGCCGAAAAAATTGCCAAAGAGATTGGGGCGAGCCATGAAATCTTAACCCTTCCGTGGCTTCCTGAGCTTAAATCCAACCCGACCAATCGGTGTTATTTATGCAAATACGCATTGTTTGAAGCTTTGCTTAGCATGGCAAAGCGATGTGATTTTGCGTGTGTTGCAGAAGGAAGCAATGTGGATGATACCTTTGAACACCGCCCTGGGCGCAAAGCATTGGAAGAACTTCGGATTCTCACCCCCCTTTTAGACGCGGGCCTTCGCAAGTCTCGCATTCGGGTGATTTCCAAAGAATTGGGCCTTTCCACGTGGAGCAAGGCTTCTTTTCCTTGCCTTCTCACCCGTTTTCCTCACGACAAGGCCATTAGCGAAAAAGAATTGCGCATGGTAGAAAAAGCGGAAATCTATCTCATTTCCCAAGGCTACGAACACATCCGCGTGCGTTTTCACGAAGGCTTGGCGCGCATCGAACTACCTGACCACGAACTGCTTGACCTTATTAAAAACAACCAATTTCATGAAATAGTAGCGCACCTTAAAACCCTTGGTTTTTCCTACGTCACCCTCGATATGGAAGGCTACCGCGCCCACACGACGACAAAAGCCTTCTCATAACCACAAAAGCGCGCTAACGACTAGGCGCCTTTGTGCTTTTTGACAAGCTCATAGGCTTCATTAATCTGTTGTAATTTTTCAGTCGCTTGGTCGATGATGTCTTGCTTTGCCCCTTGCCCCATGAGTACATCGGGGTGATGTTCACGCACAAGCGAGCGGTAACGTTTTTTCACCTCGTCAAAGGAAGCACTTTGGGAAACGCCCAAAAGAGCATACGCATCCGCCAAGGTCATGGCTTGCTGTTTGTTTTTTTGCGCGTAAAACGCGCCAAAACGCGCCGCAAGCCGTTCAAAATCTTGCGCACGAACCTCAAGGGCTTTGGCGATGTCTTCGGTAATCATCCGTTCAGCCGCAGAAAACTCCCCGTCAATAAACGCAAGATTGAGCAAATACTCCATCAACCCCAACCGTTTTGGGTAATTATTGCGGGAAAGTTGTACGTACTGCTTGGCAATCACAAGGGTGTTTTCAAAGGTTTCTTTTTCACGGTTATAAATGGCCTTTAACTCCTCACGAACAGCCGTAGCCTCTTCAAAGGTATTGGCAATGTCTGTAAGTGTGAGGCTGATGAGTTGCGCTTCTAGTTCACTCACCTTTCCATCGGCCTTGGCTACTTTTGCCATCAAGGCGACCAATAAGCCCGCTTCATGATCTTTGAGCGCACCTTGAAGGCGCTGTTTTCGGCCCGGACGAATGTGTTGGTCATTGCTTGTTTTGTAATTTTTTGTTAAAAAATAATACAACGCGATAACCAGTACGAGAAATAAAAGGGATTGCATTGATGTCCTTAGATAGTAATGCGGAATTTTACACAAAATGGGATTTTTAGACAACCTGTGTTAAAATCCCCCCAATTTTGTCACAAAGTGGGTTTTGTATGCTAGGTATCATCGTTGCGACCATCTTCATTGCCATCAGCTCCAATGTCCTCCTAAAGCGCCTCAATCTTCCTACTATCATCGGTTACATTTTCACGGGCACGATTATTGCCTATGGCTTCAACCTGCACGATGTTGCCAACAACCACACTTTGCAAGAGATTGCGGAGTTTGGTATTGTGTTTTTGATGTTTACTATCGGGCTTGAATTTTCCTTTTCTCACCTTAAAAAAATGCGCTACGAAGTTTTTGTGGCAGGCTCCATGCAGATTGGCTTAACCGCGCTTGTAGTCTATGGTATAAGCCATTTTCTGCTAGGCATTACGCAAACTATCAGCATCGTGCTTTGCCTTGCCATCGCCCTTTCCTCCACCGCCATTGTGCTCAAGACCTTCAACGAATCTGGCGAAATCAACAAACGCCACGGACAACGCGCTCTTGGTATTTTGATTATGCAAGACATCGCCGTTATCCCCATCTTGCTCCTTTTGGGTTTTTTAGGCTCCCACGAAGGAAACGTAACAACCATTCTTCTAAAAACGCTCATCAACGGTGCACTCTTGCTTGTGGTGCTTTATCTTATTAGTAAATTTTTACTGGAGCGTTTTTTTGTTTCCATCACCAAAACCAACTCCGACGAACTCTTTGTGGGTTCCATCCTTTTTCTTGCTATCGGGGCTTCGTATTTTGCCCATGAGATGGGGTTTTCCTACTCTTTGGGGGCGTTTATCGCAGGAATGTTGATTGCGGAGACCAAGTTTAAACACCAAGCAGAAGCAGACCTTATTCCCTTCCGCGACTTGCTCCTTGGTGTCTTTTTTGTCACCGTCGGTATGCAGATTAAATTTGACATCATTGCCCAATACCTTCACATTGTTCTCCTTGTTTTAGCAGCTATTTTAACCTTAAAATTCATTATCATTTACGGCATTGTTCGCCTAAGTGAACACAAAAAAACCGCCTTTAAAACAGCACTTGCGCTTGTGCAAGTAGGGGAATTTTCTCTAGCCATCTTGGAACTTGCCCGCTCCTACGCGCTCATCGAAGCACCCTATAATCAAATCATGGTAGTGTGCATTGTTATCTCAATGGTCATCACCCCCATCTTACTTAAAAACCTCACCTCCATCACTGATAAGCTCATGCCTACTGCCGATGATGATGCCATCATTCCCGACTACATCTCCAAGGGCATCAAAGACCACGTGGTTATTTTAGGCTATGGAGAGTTTGGTCAAAGCGTCGCGCGCGCATTTCGCGAAGAAGGAGAACTTTACGTAGTTGTAGAGAGAGACATCAACTCCTACCATAAAGGCCTCGCCAACGGTGACCCTATCATCTTTGGAAACGCGCTTAAAAAAGAGGTGTTAAAAAGCACCTATTATAAAGACGCTAGACGCATCATTGTTGCCATCGACAACCCCAAGAAACTCTTTGAAGTGTGTGAAATACTTCTTGAGAGCGTCCCTAGCGACAAGCTTGTCGTCAAGGTTCACAGCTACCGTGAAAAGCACGCGCTTGAGTCTTTGCACATCGAAACTATCATTGTCGAAAACGAAGTTACGAGCCATGCTGCCCTAGCCATGTGCACTCACCTTAAAGAAAAGGTAGCTTATGTTTGATACCCTTATCGACCGAAGAAGTGTTTCCAATGAAAAATGGTCACGCTACCCTGAAGCCGTCCTTCCTGCTTGGGTAGCAGACATGGACTTTAAAGCACCCCAGTGTGTTATCGACGCCTTGCATGAGCGCGTGGAACACGGTGTTTTTGGTTACACGGGCGTTAGCCAAGACCTTCTGGATGTTGCGTGTGCGTTTATTCAAAAACATTACAATTGGCACGTAAATCCCGAATGGTTTGTCTTTGTCTCAGGCGTTGTGCCTAGCATGAACGTTACATGTAAGATGCTAGAACCTAGCCAAAGCGTCCTCACCACTTCACCCATTTACCCGCACTTTTTTAAAGCACCCAAGATGATGAACAAGGAAGTAACCGCTGTGCCTTTAGTGGAAAAAGAGGGGCGCTGGACCTTTGATTTTGAGGCACTAAAGCGCGCTATTTCCCCTACATGTAAACTCTTTTTGCTGTGCAATCCTTACAATCCAGGCGGCACAGTCTTTACCAAAGAAGAGCTAACGCACCTTGGGGAAATAGTCAAAACCCATAACTTATTGATTTGTTCTGATGAAATACATGCCGATTTGCTCCTAGACCCCAAGGCGAGACACATCCCCATCGCCTCCCTAGACGAAGACCTTGCCCACCGCACCATCACGCTCATGGCACCGTCTAAGACCTTTAACATTGCAGGGCTCAACTGCTCTTTTGCCATCATCCCTGATGCCGCTCTAAGACGTCGGTTTCAAGCTTCTATGGGTGGGCTTAATGGTGGCGTAAACCTCCTTGGACTCACTGCAGCCAAAGCGGCTTACGAAGGAGGCGAAGCGTGGTTAGAAGCGTTGCGCTTTTACCTCAAAGAAAACCTTTTACTCGTGCAAGCCTTTGTGGCTAAACACCCCAGGCTTAAACTTTTAGACCAGCAAGCGACATTTTTGGCGTGGATTGATTGCCGTGACCTTGGCGTTAATCCTTATGAACTCTTTCTTTCCCATGGCGTAGGGCTGAGCAATGGCAAGGATTTTTTAGGAGAAGGTTTTGTGCGGCTCAATTTTGGATGTCCACGCCAAACCCTTAAAGAAATTTTAGAACGCATGGACACCGCGCTTTTACGTACTCCAAATTGAGTGAATTTTTTGCCGATCAGGGTCCACAAGGCGATTAGCGATTTTTGAAGCGCACAGCAAGGTTACCATCTTGGCATGTTCGCTTTGAGGGTTGCGAATCACCGCTTCGCTAAACAAATCCATCACCCCCATCAAGCCCGCCAAAGGGTCAATAAGCGCATGGGGAATGTGTTGCACTTCACCAATGCGAGAAGCGACAATGCCGATGTATTCTAAGTGCAAATTCCCCTCGATGCGAATCACCACAATCTCATCTGTGTCACGTATTTTTCGCGTTGAGGGTTCCATTTTTGCGCTCAGGTTTACGACATAAAGGGTTTTTTCCTTAAAGGTTAAAAATCCCGCAACATAACTCGTCTCTTTGGAAAGAATCGGGGTAATACCTTCGGCGCTAAGCACGCAAGCACATTGCTCTGCACGAAAGCCAAACCACTCCCCTCCAATCTCAAACGTAATAACCTTGGTTTTATCCCGTGAAAGCTCCAACTCTTTTGGAATAGTGATGACCAGTGCGGGTGCTTTGGTCGTAGTATTTTGGCTTTTTGGCTCTTCTTTGCCAATAGGCACATAGGTCAGGGCAATCACATCGCAATGGTACACATCATGGGCACTTTTAAACTCCCTGTACCCTTTTGAACACGTAGCCCCCACCACATAATTCCACTCTTGCAACTGCGCCAAGCCAGACAGTGACGTGCCATTTGGCATCTCCAAAAACCGTTTTTCTACAAGAAACGTCTCCCCAATGGCAAACGCAGGATGGGTTGAACTAATAATGCGTCCTTGGCGCGTGGTTAGCAGACCAAAACACCCCTCTTTTACTTCTCCTGCCGCAGTTTTAGGTAACGCATCGTTTAGAATAGCTCTAAATTGAGGCTCAGAGTCAAACACAATCCCAATGCCTCCGCACGCCTTAGTAACGCCTTCAAGCGGGCAAATAGCGGCGTTGTAAATGTACGTCGCCTCCCCTTTTTTGTACAAAGGTGTTGGTTCAAACTCCGAAACAGCATAGTGTTGCGTGTTGGTGAGTCTAAGAGTTTGGTTTGCCCATGCCCCTTCTAGGGTTTTACCAAGCCACGTTTCACTGTCAAGTTGCCAAGGCTCAGTTCCTAAAGATGCGGACACCGCAACCACTTTGTGGTGCGCATCATAGAGCAAAAGATTGGTATAAACCGTGTAAAGGTTGTTAATATAGCTCAAAATAGAAGTCAAAAGGGCTTGGTCTTTTGGGGAAATACTCTCTTGCGCCAAAATGCGTCTAAAATCCCCCGCTAACGCCCACCATCTGCAGTCATTGGCGCGCTCATATAAGTTTCTGTCCATGATGTCAATCGCCAAAGCCGACGAAAATTGCGCATCACTCAAAAGAGTAGAAATGACTGTCTTGTACAGCTTTTCAATGGCTTCTTCAAAAATCTCTTTCGTCACCACGCCTGCGCGTGAAATCTCCCCAAGCACCATGCCGATGGTTCCCGTTTCATCCATGAGTTTTCCGTTAATAACCGTGCGGTCAAGCTCCTTTTGAATCTTTGAAGCCTTACAGGGGATGGCTTTAATTTCTTCAGAAAAAAGCTTCGACGTTTGCATGATGGGCGTCAAATCCATCCCTTCTTTTTCCCAAGAGAGCTGATGAAGTTTTGGCAAAAAAGCATACTCCAAAGGAATCATCGCATGGCCCATCCAGCCCAACCCTTTGTACCCTTCGTATCCTTTTGTTTTACATGTTTTAGCAAGATACTGCCGTCCACGAAAACGGGTTACGCCCACCCCTTCGCCCTTGTGAACTTCCAGCGTAACCCCTAGTGGAATCTGCCAAATGTCACTACTGGCAATCACTTTATTGTCTTGGTCGAGCAAGGTCAACACCGTCCAATCTTCCGAGCGAGAAAGGTGCTGAAAAATGCCTTGCACTTCATCGTCAAACTTAAAAAAGAGTACGAGTACGCCCAAAGGCTTTTTTTGCTCCGAAAGCACAGCGCACGAGTACGCCAAAGAAATCTCTTTATGGGGTTGTAAGTCTGTGTGCCTAAAGGTTTCAACAAAGGCACCCGAAGCTTCTAGGGAGGCTTGGAGAAGCGGGTCAAAAGAGTGTTTTGGAACAACGGTCTCATCTAGTGAAACCAACACGTTTCCTTCGGTGTCTAGCAACACCACATCTTCGTAAACCGAATATTTTGTAACGTACTCTTTAAAGCGTTCTTGCAAATTATCGGGCGAGCGCAGCGGCCCGTTGGCTAAAAACTGGCGGATGTCTTTGTCGGTGCTTAAAAATCCGATGTCTGCCGTACGTTCAAACAGGTTTCGCACTAAAATATCCACACTCACCTGAGCGACCGAGCCGATTTCTTGCATCAGGTTTTTGCTAATCTCTTGGGCTAAGTTGTGGCACAAGAGTTTGCTTAATTGCTTGAACTCTTCCTTTGTTTTTCCAATATCAATCCCCGTATTGTTGATGCGTGCAAGTCTATCAAGGGTGCTCCAATCGTCCAATTGGTGGGAAAAAGAAGCTTCGTATTCAAGAATTGCGGGCATGTGGTGGGTGAGATTTTCAATACCAATGTCCATGAACATCCTCGTGTGATAAAATGATGGAATTAAGAATAAAGTAGCTGATTATGTATTGTACATTATTCATAGGCACTTTTATGATTAAATTATAACCATAAAAATGGACATATTATAGTGTTGGGTAAAAGAAGATATGCAAAATTTGCATATTATTTTTTTGCAATATTTTATTCTTTGTTAAAGCTCCTTTGCGTTAAGATGGATGTAAATCCAATTACGAAGGAGTTTTCATGGCAGATCAAATCTATCGTGTCAATATGACAACGTTAACCTGTAGCATCGAAGCAGTTCCGCAAGCGTGGATGGGGTTAGGCGGTCGTGGCCTCACGTCCACCATCGTCGCAGCTGAAGTTGATCCAGAGTGCCATCCTCTTGGGCCAAACAACAAACTCGTCTTTGCCCCAGGCTTGCTCTCAGGAACGGCAGCGGCAAACAGCGGTAGAAACTCCTGTGGTGCCAAAAGCCCACTCACAGGTGGCATCAAAGAGAGCAATGTTGGTGGCACGAGTGCGGGCATCATGGCAAAGCTTGGCGTTAAAGCCCTCATCATTGAAGGCCAACCTGCCCAAGGGAAGTTTTACCACTTACATGTAAGCAAAGAAAAGGTAGAAATTGTCGAAGTTCCTGAGCTTGTGGGCAAAGACAATTACGAAGTCTTGGATGCCATGCTTGAAAAATACGACAAAAAAGTTGCCGTGATGAGCATCGGACGTCCGGGCGAAATGCGCATGCTCCTCTCCAATATCTCCGTCAAAGACCCCAAAGGAAAACTCCGCAGTCACGGACGTGGCGGCATGGGCGCAGTGATGGGCTCCAAAGGCATTAAATGCATCACCGTAGATGCGGGAAGCCACAAAGAAACCACCCTAGCAGACCCTGAAAAATTCAAAGAAGCCAGCAAGATTTTCACCAAAGCCCTTCAAGAAAACCCCATCAGTGGCCAAGGCCTACCTGCCTTTGGTACCAACGTCCTTGTCAACATCATCAACGAAGCGGGCGGACTTCCCACGCGTAACTTCCGCGAAGGACAGTTTGAATTTGCCGAAAACATTTGCGGTGAAACCATGGCAGAAAACATCAAAGCCCGTGGCGGCGACACCACACACGGTTGCCACGCAGGTTGTGTCATCCAGTGCTCTCAAACCTATAATGACAAAGAGGGCAACTACCTCACCTCTGGCTTTGAGTATGAAATGATTTGGGCCTATGGAGCCAATCTTGGCATCAAGGACTTGGACGTCATCGCCAAAATCGATGCGCTCATGGACAACCTTGGGCTGGATGCCATCGAAACGGGCAACACCCTTGC
>JACUTV010000085.1 GCA_014859645.1 Campylobacterales bacterium | reverse complement strand
ATTCGCTTCACGCCATCTTCGTGGCTCATTCACGACCCTTTCGATTCAAACGCTACGACGGGTGATTTTACCGTGGAGTTTTACGGGGCTGGCGCATGGGCAGGAGAAGGGTCTGTACGCGATGATACTGATAAGGTTGGTGCCCATTCTCACGGGACAGACGGGAACACCACCCTTAAACGCAACAATCAAAGGATAAACTGGTAATGCGCAGCGCATTTTCGATGATTGAACTGGTGATTTCCATTGTCGTCATGGGTATCGTCGTAGCAACCTTGCCGATGATTTTACTCCAAACCCAAAACAACCTCGCTTACGCCCTGCAACAAGAGGCCATCATGGCCACCAAAGCAAAAATGGGCTACATCCTCGCCTACGATTGGGATGTGAACTCTTACGAAGTGACTAGCGGTTTTACGCGAGCGCTAAACACCGACGGTACCGCCGCTGACAATGCCTTTAACCAGGTAGCACTCTCTGTGCCACCGCGCCGCATTGGACATGTGCAAGCAAATGGCAGACAACGTTTACGAGATGCAACACCAACACCAAAAGGTACTTTTCTTGCTGATTCTAATCGCGCTACTGGATATCCTGACATTGATGATTTTGATGGTGTTGGTGAAAATATCGCCGTTACTGCAACAGATTATGACGTAGTGCTTCGCACCACGCTCACGCCAACCATTAACTACGTTAGCGATAGCCTTGTTGGAGGGGTGAACTATAATGGCAAAATACTTCCTTTTACGTTCGCCACAGCCGCCGCTGCAGGCATCACCAACATCAAGATGATTGAAATTCGCACCACAGACACGGCAACTGGAGGAAATACCATCGACCTCACCTTGCGCGCTTACGCGAGCAACATTGGCGAGAGCCGCACGTTGGAGCGCACGTGGTAAAACGTACTGGCTTTACGCTCCTTGAGCTTGTGATGGTCATCGTCGTCTTTGGCATTGTTGCGTCCATTGGGGCTGACATTATCAGTTCTATGTACCAAAACTACCTACGCACCCGCACCATTAACCGCTTGCAAGCACAAACGGAGATTACCCTAGAACAAATCGCCAGACGTTTGCAGTTTCGCGTGAAAGAGAGCGTCATCGCCAGAAATCCAGGGGTCGATTTTTTATCTTTAGCAAACGACAATGTCGACAGCAACTACACCATTCTTGAATGGATTGGCTACAGCAATGAAGCCTTGCGAGGCACCACTACGCCCTTGTGGACAGGACTCGTTGACCTAGACCCTAGCGCGAACCCCACCCTAGTGAGCCCTGGAAGTAATTTTGCAACCGCAGGAACGCTTATGAATGTTCTGACCGAGGGAGATGTTGACCTTACAGCAGGAAAGGAAGCGGCACTTATTTTTAAAAAACCTACCAATATTGCAGATTTTGGCTGGGGGCTGAATACCAACACCGATGGACTCAATGCGCTCAAAGTCGCCCAAGGGGCAAACCAAGACGAACTCACCATCACTTCTACCAATATTCCCAATGAAATTTACGAGCACTATTACCTCGCCCACACGGCGTACGCCCTTGTTCCCGCGGGAAATGCAAATGACTTCAACCTTACCCTACGGTACAACTACCAACCGTGGCACAACGAATTTTACACCGCAGGAAGCAGTGCCGTGATGGCCCAAAATGTACGTCTTTTTCGCTTTCGTCAAGATGCCAATCTTGTCCGCCTTAAGCTGTGTTTGCACGATAACAACGAAACAGGCGTAGGAGATTTGATCGTTACATGTAAAGAAAAGGTGGTGTTTTGATGCGACGCGGGTTTAGTATGATTACGGCGATTATCTTCATCGTTTTAGTGGCCACCTTGGGTGCGTTGGCCCTCTCTCTTTCCACGCAAACTACCAAGCAAACCACCGACTTGTTCTTACGCGAACAAGGGGAGCTTTTGGCCCAAAGTGCTACGGAATTTGCCCTTTTGGCTTTTTCAGCCCATGAAATCAATGCTACCAATGGCTGTCTACAACAAATCAACGCCCAATACCCACAAGCTGGTGCCAATGCCCTTTTTGACATCAACATCACCTTGCGCTACCTAGGGAGCGGTCTTCCAGCAGCTTGCAACGAAACTTCTGTCACCACAACCGACTCCAATCTTACCCTCATTATCGACACAATTGTGACTTCAACTGTCTCTACCGAACCCATCCGTTTTCACCGTCGCACCCTACAAAAACCTTAAAATAATTACAGACTCTTTTTCTCCTAACTCTTTAAGAATGGCTATGTTATAATTTGCCAAAGTCCCCAAAAATGGGGTTAGGAAAGGAGTTAGCATGAACACTAGTATTGTTGGAAAACAATTCGAACTCACCGAGGCTATCAAAGGCTACATCGAGGCTGGATTTGATTCTTTAAGTAAATACAGCTTAGATATCATCTCTGCACGCGCCGTCATCACAGCGGATGAAAAAAAAGGCAAAAAAGGCTTTGGGGTTGAACTCATTATCAATCTTGCGCACATGGATACTGTTGTTATCAAACAAAAAGAAAAAGACCTCTACGCTGCGGTTGACCTTGCGGTTGAACGCGCTAAAAAAGTCCTTCGCCGTCACCACGACAAAGTCACAGGGTACCGCACAAAAACAGAAGAGACGCCTTCTGTTAAAGAAGTAGCGGAAAAAATCGATGGCGTAGATGAGATTGTTCCGATGGAGCTAGACTTGTACAAACCCATGGAAATCGAAGAAGCTCTTGAAAAACTCAAAGAAAGCGGACAGCAATTTCTCGTTTTCAACGACCAAGAAGCCAAACTTCGCGTCCTTTATAAACGCACAGACGAAAAGTTTGGCTTGTATTAGCCGCGCGTAGGGGTTTAGGCCCCTACTCTCTTTTTTATCTCTTCTAAAATTTCCCCATCGCACGCCATGTCAAACCACACAAACTGATCTCCGTGTTGTACGTCACCACTCAACACATCCCCGCTTCGACGGTACTTTAAGTCAAGCTCTGCTATCTCAAATCCATCCAACGTGCGCGTAAAATCTTCCAACCGTTTTGACGCCTCTTTATAGGTAAACAAAAAACAATACCCCTCCAAACCCGTACGGCTCACGCGACCGCGCAACTGATGTAACGAAGCCAAACCCAAATGTTCCGCCCCCACAATCACAATCGTAGAAAGTTTTGGCAAAGAAATGCCCACTTCCACCACCGTAGTCGCAAGTAAAATGTTGCCCTCCTTGGCAAAGTGCGCCAAAATCGCCTCTTTGTCTTTGTCTTTTCCATGGGTCACATACACCCGTTCAAAACGCTTCTCCCAAAACTCCCGCCCCTCTTCCAGCGACTGGTACGTGTGGGCTTCACTCTCTTGGGTTAAAGGGTAGATGATGGCCACTTGATGCCCAAGAGCCACCTCTTTTTCGATGTGTTTTAGCAACTGTTTAAAATCTGCTTTTCCGATGAGCGAAGTCGTGATTTTTTTAACAAAAGGCATTTGCTTGATGAACGAATAATCCACCAATGTCGCGTTCATCATGCTTAGCGTGCGGGGAATGGGCGTGGCCGTAAACTGCAAAAAGTGCGGATGCGTGCCTTCTCTCCTTGTGAGTTTTTTGATGCCCTCACGCTGTTTCGTACCAAAACGGTGTTGTTCGTCCACCATGACCAAGTCGCATTGAGGCAAAGGCTCAAACAACAACGCGTGGGTTCCGATGATGCAATCCGCTTCCTCCAACGTGCCTTCTTTGGTCGCACTTGTCACAAGGGCAAGGCGCATGGAAGGAGGGAGAAATCGCTGGGCTTCTTTAAAAATTTGCACCGCCAAAATCGTCGTAGGCACCATCAAAAGGGACTTTTTAGGATACGCCATCACCATGGAAGCTAAAATCACCATGGTTTTTCCACACCCCACATCGCCCATGATGACGCGCTTGGCGGCATGGGCTTTCGCAAAATCCTCACGGATTTCCCCAATGACCCGCTTTTGGTCTTCCGTAAGAACAAAAGGGAGGCGTTTTACAAAGGGTTCTACAGGGGAGTTTAACGTGGCCGAAGCCTTAAAGTAACGCTTTTTTTTGAGAAGTTTTTGAAGGTGATTGAGCACTTCTACGCGTTTTAACACAGGCACTACATGCTCTAAAAAATACGGCTCTTTTCGCAGTGCAATCGCGTCTTGATTTTCTCCATGTAATGCCGTTAGCATCTGTGTTTCATGGGCGTTTAGTCCCGCTTCCATGAGCTTGTCTTCGTGCACATACGCACGCACCAGTGCTATCATCCGCGCGTTTTGCAAGGGGGTTTTGTAGCGAGGCACCACGACGCCTACGACCTGAATGACTTTGGGTTGTACCAATTGCCACACCCCAAAACCAAACTCCGCTTTCGCACTCACAACACACGTTTCGCCCTCTTTGAACAAGGCAAAATGAAAGGGTTTTGGGTTAAAAATAACCCCGCGCACTTCCTTTTGCCACGTTTCGCACCATGCCTTTACATGTAAGGTTTTAGCATGACGCGCCAATCCTTTACATGTAAGTGCTACAACCACTTCGCCTAGCGTGGGAGTAGAGGTAAGGCAGTGGTTGTCGTGATGATGCGGAAGGTAAAGGGCGAGGTCTAAAAGGGAAGTGACGCCAAGTTTTGAAAAATCCTTGGCGTCTTTGGGATTACTGGGCTGCATCCACGTTGGTCACAACCGCGAAACTAAGCTGCGCAATCTCCGCGTGAGAAGCGATAAAAGCGTTAAGCTCTTCCAAGCTTAGGGTTTCTATTTTGTAAAGTTGTTCTTTGGAATAGCCAAGAACAAACCCACGGTAGTACTCAAAAAAGGCGCGAGAGAGGCGTTGTGAGAGGGTTTCGGTACGCAAAGGTTCGGAGCCTAACAAAAAGCGTTTGGCTTGGGCAAGTTCTTCTTCGCTAACGCCTTCTTTAATGAACATGTCGACCACCTGACGCACCAGTGCCATGGCTTCGTCTTTGTTTTCGTTTTTGGTTTGCAAATGGCCTGTAAACTTACTCGAAGAGCGGTTGACGCTGATTTTTCCATAAGCCGAATAAGCAAGCCCGCGCTTCACGCGAATCTCTTCCATGAGGCGACTGCCAAAACCGCTTTCTCCCAAGATAAACGCGGCAACCCGCGCTTTGTGCGCATCCGCATCGCCACTTTGCATGTAAAAAGGCGCGCCAAAATAGATATAGGCTTGCTCGCTTGGTTTTTGCAACACAGATACGTTGGGTGTTTTCGTTACTTCGGCGTAAGGCAAAGGACGCTTTGCGCCAACATCTAGGGTTGCTAACACTTTCTTGGCGTATGCTTTCGCCTCTTCTTGGCTTAAATCTCCCCCGATAACGACGATAGCGTTAGACAAATCCATGCGCGTGCGAAAAAAAGCTTCCACTTCTTTAAGGCGTAAAGCCTTGATGGCTTCTGTGGTACCAAGTCCAGGATGCGCCAAAGGCGTGCCCTCAAACATAAGTCCGCGCAAGGCCGTTGTGGCTACATAATCAAAATCACTAGCACGTCTCGAAATGCCACCAAGGGTCATCAAACGGACTTTTTCCATGCTCTCTTTAGTGAAATTTGGCTCTTGAAGCAAAGCATTTAAATGCACAATACCCTCATCAAACGCTTCTTTCAAAGCACCCAGTTCAAACACGAGTGTTTCCGTGCCCGCATTGGCGGAGAGGTTAATGGCGCGTTGTTCGAGTTTTTTGGCAAACCCAACAGCACCCAGGGTCTTGGTGCCCTCACCCAACATGCTCGCTACAAACCGCGCAAGACCTGGCGTGGTGCTATCTTCAATGCTTCCAGCTACTTGCATCACCAATTGCAATGAGACAATCGGCAAGGTTGTGCTTTGTTCAAAAACTACAGGGACTTCAACCCCTTTGACGTTTACATGTAAGAGTTCTTGGCTCAAAAGTGCTCCTTGCATCACCAGTAAGCTGGCGATACTTTTTTTAAGAAAAGGTTTCAAGAATTTCATAGGCGGTGTTTCGCTTTGCGGGGACTTCGTCTACATCATTAATGAGGCGAATCATTTCACCTTGATTCATTTGATTGGTCACGCCCGCGGCGGCAACAACGTTTTCTTCCATCATGGTACTGCCCAAATCATTTGCCCCAAACAGTAACGCCAACTGCCCTACATAACTTCCCTGTGTCACCCACGAACTTTGGATGTTGGGAAAGTTGTCCAAATACAGCCGACTCACCGCCAAAAGGCGCAAATAACGGTTGGGAGATTGTTTTTTTAGTTCGGGAAGTTCTGCCAAGAGCTTGGTATTTTTCCCCTGAAAACTCCACATGATGAAGGCGCGAAATCCGTTGGTTTCATCTTGCAAATCCCGAATCATTTCCCAGTGCTTGATGATTTCCTCATCGGTTTCGATGGTGCCAAACATCATCGTCGCGGTGGATTTCATGCCTACATGATGGGCTTGGCGGTGGATGTCAATCCACTTGGCGCTGTCTAGTTTTTTTGGGGCGATGATGTCCCGCACGCGGTCACTTAAAATCTCCGCACCCGCTCCGGGGATGGAAAAAAGACCCTTTACATGTAAGCGCTCCAACACTTCGCGGGTGCTGATTTTAGAGACTTTGGCGATGTAGTCAATCTCGATAGCTGAAAACCCGTGGATGGTGATTTGCGGATAATGGGTGCTAATCCATCCAACCAGTTCCTCATACCATTCGATTTGAAGCTTAGGATGCACGCCCCCTTGGAACAAAATCTGCGTCCCGCCGATGGCCAAAAGCTCTTCGATTTTTTGGCCAATCTCTTCAAAACTAAGCACATAAGCGTCTTCTTCTTTGGCATGGCGGTAAAAAGCGCAAAACTTGCAATCCACCCAACAGACGTTGGTGTAGTTGATGTTGCGGTCTACGACAAAAGTGGTGATTTTTTTGGGATGAAGGGCGCGTTTTCTCTCCAAAGCCATGCGGCCAAGCTCGGCCAAATCGGCTTCACGGATGAGGCGCAACGCTTCTTCATTGGTCATTCGTTGCATGTGTCTCTCTTCTGTTTTTTGTGGGCACATTATACACGCCTAAAGTTAAATACAGGTCAAATAAAAGCCTTATTTTAGGCTTCGCGCTGTTGTTTTAGCCAGTTGTAAATGGTAGCGCGCGACACAGAAAGTACCCCGCACACATACCCTAGGGCATTGCGAATAGCGAAGGTGCCTTTTGCTTCCAAGAAGACGGCAAGTTCTCGCTTTTCGTTTGTGCTGAGCCCTTGCAACGCGACGTTACGCTCACTCAAAAACTGCGCGATGAGCTCATCCGTGTGCTCTTTCCAGTTTTGGGAAAAAAACGCTCCCGGACTTGGGGTGCTAGCATCGCAACTCACCAAGATTTTCAACGACTCAAACAACGCTTTGGCGGGAGTGATGTCGTAGTTGATACACAGCATCCCGATGGGTTTTTCTTGCTCATCCCTTAAGATGATGCTCACCGCTTTGAGTGCCTTGCACTCCTCTAAACTCTTATCATAAGGCCCGACCCAATCGCCATTTTTGGGCAGTTGCGGGTGGCTTAGCATAGCATCCCCCGCGCGACGTTTAGTGAACGCATTGGCGATAAACACCAAGGTTTTTGTCTCAAGGTCGTGCAAGACCACTTCAACATTGGGTGCAAACAGTTTTCCGATGGCTTCGCAAACGGGAAGGTAAGGTTTAAGTGCTGGATTCATGGGCAAATGATAACACATCTTCTCGTAAGTCGCACTGACGCAAGGTGACTTTGAGCGGATTTTCGAGGACATAAAGCACTCAGGAGAGTGCTGTCCGAGAACCCTCGGAGGTTTGCCAAGGATGGCAAACCGAGAATGAGCGAAAAGTCGCCTTGCGTCAGTGCGTTAAAATACGAGAGATAAATTGACAAAATGTCTAATTTAGACTATCATTCTAAAAACTTACATGTAAAGAAGGAAACCCCATGATAGGATTTATCGGACTTGGAAATTTGGGCAGTGCAGTGGCTAAACGCCTTGCAAGTCAAGGGCACGACGTGATGGTCTGGAACCGTACCCCGGCCAAAGCTACAGCACTTGGCTTCCCCGTCGCAAACTCCCCCAAAGCGCTCATCGACGCGTGCGACACGGTGCTGTTGTGCTTGTTTGACTCTCCCGCGGTCAAAGCGGTGCTTACCATGAAAGAGGGATTGTTAGAAGGCATGAAAGAAGGCAAAACCCTCATCGACCTTAGCACCAACCACTTTGAAGCGGTGCTCGAATTTCACAGCCTTGTGGCACAAACGGGCGCGGCGTACCTTGAGTGTCCTGTGTTTGGAAGTGTGGTGCCTGCGAGTAAAGGCGAAGTGACGTTGGTGGCTTCGGGTGAAGAAAAAACGTTTCTTACATGTAAGCCTTTATTGGAAAGCTTTGGGAAAAACATTTTCTTTTTGCAAGACGCGGGAAATGCGTCAAAAATGAAACTTATCAACAACCTTTGTTTAGGTTCGTTTATGGCGACACTGGCCGAATGTACCGCCCTTGGCGAGGCGTGCGGGATTGAGAAAAAAGAGTTGCTTGGCATCTTGGGCGTGGGTGGGGGACAGTCGTTGGTCTTGGCGGCCAAAACCCAAAAACTCATCGACGAAGACTTTTCACCCCACTTTAGCAACGCCGCCATCAACAAAGACTTGCACTGTTTGCAAGACTTGGCTTATTCGCTAAACCGCCCCCTTTACAGTGCCAGCGTCACCAAAGAGTTGTACTCAAAAATGAAGATGCTCGGCCGTGGTGAGGAAGATTTTAGTTCTATCTATCAGTTGTTTAAATAATACTTTCCCGCTTTTGGCGGGAAAGCTACCGTTAGGGATTGGCAGGTTTACAGCCTTCAAAGTTTTCGCGTACTTCTTTGGTGATGACATCTAAATCCACCACACCCCCTTTTGCGCTTATCTCTTTTACAAGACGAATCATTTCAAGTTCAAGGTTGCGGATGCAATCTTTCGCATCAACCGCCATCTGGGCATCTTTTTGCTTGGCTTCTTCTTCGCTACACTGCTGGTCAAAGGTTCGGCTGATTTTTTTGGTGATTTTTTCTTCAGGCTCCCCTTTCATTTGTCCTCCATAAATAATGCTAATCATCTCATTTTGCAAATTGTCGATACAGTCATTTGCCACCACTGTTTGATGCGATACAAGAAGCAAAAAAGCCCCCATCACAACACATCCCTTTGCACTTTTCATTGTATCCTCCTTATAAAGGTTATTTGCTTTGATTATAGCATAACCAAAAGATATAAGTATAATAATTTTATCTTTTAAACTATAAGGAAAAGTAAATTTAACTAAAAGTAGCACTTGAGAGAAGGGAAATATGCTTACATGTAAGAAACCCTTACATGTAAAGGGCTTACATGTAAACAAACAAAGGAAATGTTTTAAGAAGAGGAAGTAAAAAAGAAGAA
>JACUTV010000084.1 GCA_014859645.1 Campylobacterales bacterium | reverse complement strand
TTGTCGGAGAAACATAAGATTAAGCCGGTGGTGTGAACGTTACATGTAAAGGGTTAAACGGGTGCGTAGCAGTGCGCACCTACACTTAAAACAAAGGAGTTTCTATGTTATGGCTTGAAGTCATCGTCGTATTAGCCGCCATCTATTTTGGCGCAAGACTCGGAAGTATCGGTATCGGTTATGCAGGCGGCATTGGTGTGCTTGTGCTTACCCTTGGTATGGGCTTAAAACTTGGCTCTATTCCCATTGATGTTATCCTCATCATCATGTCTGTTATCGCGGCCATTGGCGCGATGCAAGTCGCAGGCGGGCTGGATTACATGGTCAGCATCGCAGAAAAAATCTTGCGTAAAAACCCCAAACAGATTGTCTTTTTAGCGCCTATCGTGACCTACATCATGACCTTTTTTGCCGGCACTGGACACACCGCGTTTTCTACCTTGCCCGTCATCGCCGAAGTGGCCAAAGAGCAAGGCATTCGCCCTTCACGGCCTTTGAGTATCGCCGTTGTCGCGTCTCAGATTGCCATCACTGCTTCCCCTATTTCTGCGGCGGTTGTCTTTTTAAGTGGTGTCCTTGAGCCTCTAGGCGTTGGGTATTTGGAAATCTTGGCCGTATGTATTCCTTCCTCCTTTTTAGCGTGTATGGTCGCGGCATTTGTCTCTAGCTTTTTGGGCAAAGAGCTCAAAGATGACCCTGTCTACCAAGAGCGTCTTGCAAAAGGCCTTATCAAAATGCGTGGCGCGACCAAGGTTGAAATCAAACCCGGTGCGAAACTTTCCGTGGGTATTTTCTTGTTTGCCATCCTCGCCGTTGTTACCTACGCTACCTTGATTAGTGGCAAAGTGGGCCTCATCGAAAACCCTGTTGTGGGCCGTGACGCTGCCATCATGCTCTTCATGTTAAGTGCCGCAGCACTCATCGCTTTTTTCACCAAAATCGACTCGGCGCAAGTGCTTAACTCTTCTACCTTTAAATCCGGCATGAGTGCGTGTATCTGTGTGCTTGGGGTTGCGTGGCTTGGTTCTACCTTTGTGGTCAATCACATCGATGCCATCAAAGATTTTTCAGGCGACTTGCTTAACACTCATCCGTGGATGCTAGCCGTGGTACTTTTCTTTGCCAGTACCCTGCTCTACTCTCAAGCAGCCACTGCTAAAGCACTCATCCCTGCGGCCATTGCCCTAGGCGTTGCGCCTATTTCTATCGTCGCTTCTTTTGCGGCGGTCAGTGCGCTGTTTGTGCTTCCTACTTACCCTACGCTCATCGCCGCTGTGGAGATGGACGACACAGGTTCCACACGCATCGGTAAATTTGTCTTTAACCATCCCTTTATCATCCCTGGTGTTGTTGCCATCGCCCTTTCGGTTCTTTTTGCCTTTGTCTTTGGCGGCATGATTTTATAACAAACCTATCTGTAAGGAGTTATCATGAATTTTCTTAAGTTTTCTCTTATGGCGTGCGTTGCGAGTGCTTCGTTACTCATGGCCAAACCCAACATCACCATCCTAGCCACTGGCGGTACTATCGCGGGTTCTGGAGCAACGGCGGTTTCAAGTAGCTACACCGCAGGTGCGGTAACGGTGGATAAACTCCTCGCCGCCGTGCCTTCCATTAACGAAATGGCGCGCATCAAAGGAGAGCAAATCTCTAGCATTGGTTCCCAAGAGATGAACAACCAAGTCTGGCTCAAACTCTCTAAGCGCGTCAATGCCCTGTTGGCTGACCCAAAAGTGGATGGCGTGGTCATCACTCACGGCACCGACACCATGGAAGAAACCGCTTACTTTTTAACCCTCACTGTTAAAAGCGACAAACCCGTCGTCCTTGTGGGCGCCATGCGTTCAGGCACTTCCATGAGTGCTGATGGCCCATTGAACTTGCACAATGCGGTGAGCGTGGTTACCAACAAAGAAAGCAAAGGCAAAGGCGTGCTTGTGGTCATGAACGACGAAATCCACAGTGCACGGGAAGTGACCAAAAGCAACACCTCTTCGGTCAACACGTTCACCTCGCCCAACGCAGGGAAAATCGGCACCGTCTATTATGGCAATGTAGAATTTTTCATGCAGCCCTTACGCAAACACACGCTTTCTTCGGAGTTTGACGTGATCGGACTTGAAGATTTGCCCCGTGTAGACATCCTTTTTGGACATCCACATGGCACCAAAGACCTTGTAGAAGCGGTAGTCAAAGCGGGAACCAAAGGCATCATCTACGCAGGCATGGGCAATGGCAATCCTTTCCCAAGCACCCAAGACGCCCTTGGTGAGGCGGTAAAACAAGGGGTTATCGTCGCACGCTCTTCTCGCACAGGAAGCGGTAGTACGGTACAAGAAGGGGAAGTGGACGACGCCAAATACGGTTTCATCGCTACAACCAGCCTTAGTCCTCAAAAAGCCCGCGTGCTATTGATGCTAGGACTGACCAAAACCACCGATAAAAACGCCCTTCAAACCCTCTTTTTAGAGTACTAATCTTTCACGGGTTGGCTTAGGCCAACCCTTTTTAAAGGATGCACATGTTACTTGGATTTAAAGCAAAAATATTTTTAAGCATGGGGACACTACTGGGGCTTAGCTTGCTCTTGTTAACTGTTTTTAACTACCGCGACACCAAAGAAACCATCACCCATGCAAGCGACACAGAACATTCCCTCATCGTCCAAAACCTCCAAGAAACCATCGACACGTGGCTGGTCGCCAAACAAGAAGCCATCGGCGCTTTTAGCCAGAAACTAAACGATTACGACCCTGCAACCCAAAAAGAAGCCATCGCTTCGTTGTTGTTGCTTGCAAAAAACAGCGCGGGATTTGATCATTTATTTGCCGGTTATCACGATGGCACGACCCTCGACCACGACCGCCGCAACCGCGACGGCTACGACCCTCGCACGCGCGGGTGGTACCAAAATGCCATCATATCTCCTGATATTTTTCTCAGTGAGCCTTACATTGGGGCCAGTAGCGGCAAACTGCTCATCACCGTAGCCAGACGCATCCACAACGCCAAGGGAGAACCCATCGGCGTACTTGGCGGAGACATTTCCCTCGAAACCATCCAAGCATCTATCATGAACATCGCCTTGCTTGAAGGGGGTTACAGTGCCGTGCTAAACGCCAAACTCGAGGTGATTATGGGGCCAAAAGAGCGGCTCAACGCACCTTTGGTTGACCCAAGTACGCGCCTTGAAGCTTCTGCCTTGTTTTCTAACACGCAGTCTAAACACACCTTTACCCAAGACCACGCCTCCAAAGTTCTCTTTTCTTCACCCCTTCGCACCCACCACTGGGCGGTTGCCATCGTGCTTGATGATGCGACCATCTACCAACGCGCCGACGCGTCGCTCAAAGCCAACCTTTTGTTATTTGCAAGCTTTTTGTTGCTCTCCACAGGCCTCATGTACTTGCTACTTAAAGCCATGATGCGCCCCATGGATGCGTTGTTTGAAACCATCAAAAGCCTCTCCCAAGGCGAAGGAGACTTGACCCAACGCTTACATGTAACGCGTCAAGATGAGTTAGGGCGCATTTGCCATGAGATCAACCTGTTTATCGAAAAAATAGCGCACCTCATCAGCCAAGCCAACCACAGCAGTAACGAAAATGCCGCCATTAGCAGTGAGCTCTCTTCCACCGCGGCCTCGGTCATTGCGCTGAGTATGAACGAAGCGGCTTTGCTCACCGACGCCACCGCGTTAAGCAAAACCATCTCGCACACCCTAGACCAATCTTCTCTCGTTACCCAAGGCAACAAAGAACGTCTTTTATCTACAAGTCACGCCCTAGGAGAGATTCGCTCCCGCATGGATACACTCAACCTCACCCTAGGCCAAACCTCTCAAAACGAAGAAGCGATCGCCCAAAAACTCAACCACATTAGCGACGACGCCAACGCGGTCAAAGAAGTCTTGACCATCATCGGCGACATCGCCGATCAAACCAACCTACTCGCCCTCAATGCCGCCATCGAAGCGGCGCGCGCGGGAGACCACGGGCGCGGCTTTGCCGTGGTGGCTGACGAAGTGCGCAAACTCGCCGAACGCACCCAAAAAAGCCTCACCGACATCAACGCGACCATCAACGTCGTGGTGCAGTCCATCGTCGAAACCAACGCCCAAATGCTCCACGCATCCAAAAGCCTCCACGCCCTTTCATCCCAGTCGGACACCATCAACCAAGCACTCGGCGAAAGCGTCACCCTCATGGACAGCAACATCCAAGAAACACAGCACACCCTCGCGGGCTACCTTGAAACCACTGCGCAGGTAAAACAGCTCACCGACAACCTCGAACACATCGCCCAAATATCTCACACCAACACCAACAGTACCAAAGAAGTGGGCAAAGCGAGTGAACATCTTTCGCACCTTAGTGAAGCCCTAAAACTCAAGCTTGGCCAATTTAAAATCTGATATAATGCGTCAACTTCAGGAGGCTCCCTTATGCGTGTTTTTGCTTTAGTGTTAGGGTCTTTCCTCTTTCTTGCGTCCCCTGCTTCACTGTGGGGCGCGCAAGAAAAACAGATCCTTCTCATCAACTCCTACCACAAAGGATTTCAGTGGAGTGATGACATGCTTAGTGGGATTGAAGAAGTGCTTTACGACCACCCCAACATCACCACCAACATCCTCTACATGGACTCCAAGCGCATCAGTTCCGAAGAGTACTACGCGGCACTTCGCGAGCTGTACAAGCTCCAGCTCAAAAACCAGCGCTACGACCTCATCGTCGCCGTTGACACCTTTGCCTACGACTTTTTGCTCAAATACTACCACGAGATTTTTACCGACGAACCTCTTCTTTTTTCAGGACCCGAACAGTTTTTTTTAGAAGATGTGCAAGCGGTGGGGCTTGAAGACCGCGTGGTGGGACTCCTTGAAAAACGTGCCATTGGCGAGTCGATACCGCTGATTTTAAGCATGATGCCCGCCCTTGAAAAGCTCACCATCATCAACGACGCAAGCATCAACGGAGACGATTCGGATGTTTTTATTCGTCAAGCCATCCAAGAACACCAAGGCACCTTCGCCATCGAATACATCCGCCATGCCACCCTTGAAGAACTCGAAGCGCGCTTTGCGACTCCCAAAAAAAACGAGGCCATCTTTTTTATCCGTTTTTACAACGGCAACGACGGTTCCTTTTACAAAAACAACCAAATCGCCGCCATGATTGACAAAAGCGCCTTGCCCGTCTTTGTCACCGACACCCTTTTCACGGGAAAAGGAGCCCTTGGCGGGAAAGTCGTCCCCATTCACGCTTTAGGAAAAACAACGGGGGAGTTGATTTTACAAACCCTCCAAGGAGAGATTACTCCCTTACATGTAAGCACCGATGAAACCTACGAATACCAATTTGACGTGCAAAAACTTTCCCACTTTGGCCTTTCACCGCACCCCTACGTGGGCTCTTACGTGCGCCTCAACGCGCCCCTTGGGTTTTTTGACAAGCATCGGGTGTTTATCGATACTATCTTTGTGGCTTCGCCTTTGTTGGTGCTACTCATCCTAGGCCTTGGGCACAACATCTACATGCGCGCGCGCAACGAAGCCAAACAACGCGCCATCGAACTACAACAAAACAAACACCAACAATTCATCGTCCAACAAGCCAAGCTAGCGGAGATTGGAGAAGTGTTTTCTTCCATCGCCCACCAGTGGAAAAGCCCGCTCATCGAGATTGCGGCCATCGCCCAAGAACATGTTTATACATGTAAAGACCAACCCCAAGAAGAAAACAACCCCTACGTTAACGACATCATGGTGCAAGTGCGCTACATGACCGACACCATCAACGACTTTCAAAAGTTCATCATGCCTTCCGTTGACAAAAGCGTTTTTGACGTGGCGGACACCATCGAAGAGATGCTAAAAATCATCAACCACACCATCAAATACAGCTACATCGACATCAGTGTGCGCAAGCAAGGTACCCAACGCCTCTTGGTGAACGGCTACAAAAACGAGTTTATGCAAACCCTTTTAAACATCGTCAACAACGCCAAAGACCAAATCACCCTCCTAAGGGAGCGCGGGGGTATCAAACGCGGGGAAATTACCATCTCCCTTTCATGCGACGTAGACAGAATCATCCTCGCCATCTGCGACAACGGCGGGGGCATCCCCGAGGAAAAATTACCCCAGGTGTTTGATGCGTATTTTACGACCAAAGAAGACGGGCATGGGATTGGGCTCTACATGACGAGGCTCATTATCGAAGAGAAAATGGGGGGCAAGATTTGGGCTTCTAACACCCCCGTGGGGGCATGTTTTACTATTTTACTAGGAAGTGCGGCATGAAAATTTTAGTCCTTGAAGACAACGAACGGCTGGCAAAAGTCATCAAAAGCGCCCTTGAACAACAAGGGTGGCGGGTGGATGTGTTTGGGGATGGAGACGAGGCGCTAGATGCGCTTAATAACGGATACCATTGTTTCATCCTCGACATCAACGTCCCTTCCATCGACGGGATTTCAGTGCTTGAAACCCTGCGTATTTACCACAAAGGCACGCCCGCTATCATCATCAGCTCCAACCACGAACTGGAAAAAATCCAACTCTCCTACGAGCTGGGGTGCGATGATTACCTCAAAAAACCTTTTTTCATCTACGAACTGGTGCAAAAAATCAAAAAACTCTCCCAAAGCAACGAAGACATCACGACGCTGTGGAAAGGGTACACCTACGATTACACCAACCACCGCTTGATTGACCCTTTGGGCGCGGAGATAAAACTGGCCAAAAAAGAGATGGAATTTTTGGAGCTTTTTGCCAAAGACCCCCGACGCGTGGTAAGCTTTGGGGAGCTTGAAGAGTACGTGTGGGAAGGGGAAGAAACCTGTATGCTCAACATCCGCGCACTGGTCAAACGCTTGCGCAAAAAACTCCCCGAAGGCGCCATTAAAACCGTCAATAAAATCGGCTACTGCCTAGGAGAAATTTAAGCCTTACATGTAAGGAAAAAACGCCCTTTTTTTAGCTTAAAATTACACAAGGTCAGTTACAATGTTTTTTGCTAATAAAAAGGGCTTTTATGAAAATTTGTGGGCGTATGTTGGGTCTCATGCTAGTGGCATCACTCTTTTTTTCGCCACTTTTTGCGCAAGAACCCCAGCGTGTGTTGATTTTAAATTCTTACCCCAAAAACTTCCAGTGGAGCACGGAGATTATCGCGGGGATTCAGGAGGTTTTTACCGCTAACCCCCACATCCAAGCCGACGTTATCTACATGGACGGCAGACAAGCTGCGTCCCAAGACCACTACCAAAAACTCCGCGACGCCATCACCATTAAACGCAAAAAAACCACCTACGACCTCATCATTCCCATCGACCGCCACGCGTACACGTTTGTCCTTAGTTACTACGACGAACTCTTTTCCCATGAACGCATTTTGTTCTCAGGGATGGAACATTTTTCAATAGAACACGCTCGCCGCGCAGGAGTCCTTGAAAAAATCTCTGGCGTCCTCAAAGCCCGCCCCATCAAAGACAATATCAAAATCATCCACGCCATGATTCCTAGCCTCAAAAAGCTCTACATCCTCAACGAAACCTCCATCCAAGACCTGCAAGAAGGGGTTTCCATCCAAGGCATCGTGGACACCTTAGGGGTGGATTTTGACGTGGAATACGTGGGAGACATGGCCTTAGACGAGCTTGAAGCTAGGTTTTCCGTCCCAACACCGGATGAAGCCATGTTGTTTGTCCCCTTTTACAGCGGCAACTACGACCAGTTCTACCGCAACTACGAAATCGCCTACGTCATCGACTCCTTTGAATTGCCCGTCTTTGCGACCGATTCGCTTTTCATCACCAAAGGCATCGTCGGGGGAAAATCCGCCCTCATCAAAGACATCGGCCACACCACGGGTGAACTTGCTGTAAACCTGCTCTCCACGCCAGATGCGCCCAATCGCATCGTCACTGACATCCAGTACGAGTACATTTTCAACTACGAAAAAATCAAAAAATTTAACCTAGAGCCTTTTTTGCTCAACCAATCGTTCCGCTTCGTCAACTCTCCCGTACGCTTTTTGGACAAACATAAAAAATACGTCGATGCCCTGTTTCTCGTGCTTCCCTTACTCATCTTGCTCATCCTAGGACTGGTGCACAACATCTACATGCGCATCCAAAACGAGAAAAAATGGCGCGAGGCGGAGCTTCAAAAAAACAAACACCAGCAGTTCATCGTCCAACAATCTAAGCTAGCCGAGATTGGCGAAGTCTTTTCTTCCATCGCGCACCAGTGGAAAAACCCCCTCGTAGAAATCGCCACCATCGCCCAAGAGCATGTCTTTACATGTAAGGAAACCGAAAAAGAAGAGGCCAACCGCTACGTGGACGACATCATGGTGCAAGTCCAGTACATGACCGACACCATCAACGACTTCCAAAAATTCATCATGCCTTCCACCCAAAAAAGCATTTTTGACGTCACCGAAGCCATCGAAACCATGATGAACATCATCCGCCACACCATCAAATACAACTACATCGACGTCACCATCGACAAACAAGGGGTGAAACGCCTCATGGTCAATGGCTACAAAAACGAGTTTATGCAAACCCTCTTAAACATCGTCAACAACGCCAAAGACCAGATTGGAAAACTGCGCGAACAAGGAGAGATAAAACGCGGTGTCATCACCATCAACATCTACAGCGACGCCTCTAAAATCATCATCGCCATCTCCGACAACGGTGGGGGCATCTCCAAAGAAAAGCTCCCTCACATCTTTGACCCCTATTACACCACCAAAGAAAAAGGCCATGGCATCGGATTGTACATGACCAAACTCATCATCGAAGAAAAAATGGGGGGCAAGATTTGGGCCTCCAACACCCCTGCGGGGGCGTGTTTTACCATCATCTTAGGAAGTGCAACATGAAAATATTACTCCTCGAAGACAACGAGCGCTTGGCCAAACTCATCAAAAACACCCTAGAACAAGAGGGTTACAAAACCGACATCTTCATGGACGGCGAAGAGGCACTTGAGGCGCTCAACAACGGTTACCAGTGTTTTATTCTAGACATCAATGTCCCTTCCATCGACGGGATTTCCGTGCTCGAAACCCTGCGCCTTTACCACAAAGAGACCCCCGCCATCATCATCAGCTCCAACCACGAACTAGAAAAAATCCGCGCCTCTTACGAGCTGGGGTGTGATGACTACCTCAAAAAGCCTTTTTACGTCTACGAACTGGTGCACAAAATCAAAAAACTCTGCCACGTCCCCGCCAAAATGGTTACATTATGGAAAGGCTACGACTACGACTACGCCAACCACCGCCTCTTTGATCCCTGTGGCCAAGAGATAAAACTGGCCAAAAAAGAGGTGATGTTTTTGGAACTTTTTGCCAAAGACCCAGGACGGGTCATCGGCTTTAGTGAACTGGAAGAATACGTGTGGGAAGGCGAGGAAACCTGTATGGACAACATCCGCGCCCTGCT
>JACUTV010000224.1 GCA_014859645.1 Campylobacterales bacterium | reverse complement strand
GTCGCGTTGGGATTTAATGAAGGGCAATTCACGGCACCATCCTTCGGCTTCGCCGTTGAGGGAAGAGATAAGCAAGATGTCCGCCTTGGTTTCGATGAGGGCATCGATGAACTCATCAAGAGAGGTGTTCACACCAAGGTTAAACACTTCAAATCCGCGGGCTTCAAGGGAGATGTGGATGAGACGGTTGGCAACAACGTGGATGTCGTTTCCGACCACGCCAGTGACGACTTTCATGGGCAAGCCTAGTGAGGGAGTGGGCGCAGAAGAGCCCTTGGAATAATGAGAGGAAATTGTATCAAAAATATCTAAAAATGGTATAATCGGGACACTATCAGGAGGTGCAACATGGGATTTTACACGGCAGATTTATGCGATACATGTAAAGAAGAGATTCAAGTTTTAGGGGCGGGCTTTAGTAATTTTGGGGGCAAAAAAAAGATGAAAGGACTATTAGTCACTGTCAAGCTTAATGAAAACAACCAAGAACTCATCCGCGTCTTGGACGAAGCGGGGCAAGGGCGCGTGTTGGTAGTGGATGTGCAAGGGGCGTATGTGGGCGTTGTGGGGGAAAATTTGATGAAAAAAGCCCTTAAAAATGGCTGGAGTGGCTTTGTGATTAACGGCTACGTGCGTGATGTGAACATGACCAAAGAGATTGAGGTGGGTTTGTGGGCGCTAGGAACCTGTCCTCGAAGAAGTTTTAATGCAGTGCCGGGTTTTGTGGATCACGCGGTAGAGTTTGGCGGAGTGCGGTTTGAGCCAGGTGCCTACGTGTACGCAGATATGGATGGGGTGATTGTGAGCAAGGACGCGTTAGTTTGAGTAAACGGTGTGCTATCATCGGAGCAGGGGCTTCGGGGCTTGTAGCGGCCATCGAGGCGGCACGTGCGGGTTTACATGTAAGGGTGTTTGAGAAAAATGCCAAGTGCGGGCGCAAACTCTTAACCACGGGGAATGGACGGTGCAATATCACCAACCTCGCCTTGGGGTTGGAGCATTTTCACAGCAACGCCGTGGATGTAGTGGCGCGGGTACTTGAAGGATTTGACACTAAGGCGTGCATGGCGTATTTTAAAGCCTTGGGCGTGGAAATCGTCGCAAGCGAAGGGGGAAAATGTTTCCCCATGTCCTTTCAAGCCCGCACGGTTGTAGAGATGCTAACCTTTACATGTAAAGCCTTGGGCGTGGAATTTTCCTTTGCGTGCGAAGTCTTACATGTAAAGAAAGAAAACGGCGTGTTTGCCCTTGAAACAGAGGAAGGCACTCAGGTATTTGACGCGGTGCTTGTTGCCACGGGCGGGGTGAGTGTACCGACCCTTGGGAGCAGTGCGAGTGGTTTGGTGTTTGCGAAGCACTTTGGCCACCGCGTGCATGCGACCTTTCCTTCTTTAGTGCAACTGGTTACCAAGGAAGATGCAAGTTTAGCGAGTGGCGTGAAGTGGTTTTGTGCGGTAAGTGTTGTGGTGGATGGGCGCACCAAGGGGGTGCACCAAGGAGACGTGTTGTTTGCAAGCTACGGACTTTCAGGGTTGGCTATTTTAGATGCGAGCCGCGAAGTGGTGGCAAATCTTGCCTTGGGGCACAAGGTGGCGGTCTGTTTGGAT
>JACUTV010000223.1 GCA_014859645.1 Campylobacterales bacterium | reverse complement strand
TTAATCAATCACCCCAAGTGCCTCGTAAAGCGACCCGACACTAGGGTACTCCTCGCTTTTGAGTCCAACCAACACACACTGCCCAACTCCCGCGCGCTTTCCTGCTTCCATGTCGCTAAGTTTATCCCCTACCATCCACGAGCGCGTCACGTCGATACCAAACTCCCCAATGGCGGCTTCTAGCATGCCTGGATGGGGCTTACGACACCCGCATCCCTCTTCGGGAGCGTGGGGGCAGTGGTAAACCTTGGCGATAGTGACGCCATTTTTTTGGCATTCTTCCAACATCCATGCGGTTAATATTTCATAGGCTTCTTCGGTGTAATACCCCCGCCCGATGCCAGATTGATTCGTCACAATGATGAGCAAATAGCCCCGCGCTTCAAAGGCACGCAACGCTTCAAAAACCCCCGCACAAAAGGTAAAATCCTCAATACGAGAAACGTATCCTTTGTCTTCATTAATCACCCCATCACGGTCTAAAAACAGTGCTTTTTTCACGTCAAAATCCTTTACATGTAAGGCAATGGAGGGATTATACCCTAGCAAGCTAAAGTGATGCAATAAGCTCGCACAAAGCCAACTTAACTATAATACAGGAAAATTTTTATTGATTGGAGTGGTGAATGAAAAAAATTGCTTTCGCACTTTTATTCGCAAGTGTTTCTTCTTTGGTGGCTGCTGATGGTGCGGCTGTTTACAAAAAATGTATCTCCTGTCACGGAGCCGACGCTAAAACAAAAGCCTTGGGCAAATCAGAAGTGATTGCAGGTTGGGCAGCTGACAAACAAATCGCGGCACTCAAAGGCTACAAAGACGGCACTTACGGCGGTCCTATGAAAAACCTCATGAAAGGCCAAGTTGCCAACCTTAGCGACGCCGATATCGAAGCGGTCGCAAAGTATGTTGAAGGACTTGGAAAATAACCTCCTACTCGGGCGTTTGTTCGCCCGAGTTTTTTCTTCTCTCCTGCGCCTCTTTTTTCTTTTGCTCCATCATCACCGCGTCCCGCAACGCATCTTCTCCGTCAAATTGCACCCCATTGATAAACTTACTCTGATCATCAAATTGTCCTGTTTTTAGCCCCCAAAGCAACGCCAACAACGCGATTGCACCTAAAAAAATCGACACGCTCACCATCATCATTACCAATCCGCCGCTCATTGTTTTCCTTTTTTTAGCATCGTGCGAATACGCATCGCATTTCCAATAACCACCAACGAACTCAGCGACATAGAAATCGCTGCAATCATCGGATTCACAAGCCCTGCCACCGCTAAAGGCACCGTGGTAACATTATACAAAAGAGAAAAACCAATGTTTTGTTTAATAGTCCGATAGGTTTTGCGCGAAACCAAAAACGCATCCTCTAAACTCTTAAGAGAGTCGTTTAACAACACCACATCGCTCGCACTCACCGCCACATCCGCCCCTTCACCCATCGCAATAGCAATGTCCGCTTGCGAGAGTGCCAAGGTATCGTTAATGCCATCTCCCGCCATCACCACGCGCACACCTTTGGCGTGGTACTCTTCCACCACCGCGGCTTTTTCGTGAGGGAACAAAGAGTGACGCACCTGCGTGATTCCCACTTCGCGCGCCACCTTCCACGCGGC
>JACUTV010000083.1 GCA_014859645.1 Campylobacterales bacterium | reverse complement strand
GCAAGAGCGGTAAATCCCGCCCTTCACATAGGCATTTGCGGTGAGCACGGCGGCGACCCTGCATCGGTTGAGTTTTGCCATAGGCTTGGGCTAGATGAAGTTTCTTGCTCGCCTTACCGCGTGCCTATCGCAAGATTGGCCGCGGCACACGGGGCGATTAAAGCTTTAGAGTAGGGTTGATGGGCTTACATGTAAGCCCATCACTACGCATGTTCTAGTGCTTTTTCCACTAGCGCATTGACTACGCTAGGGTTGGCTTTGCCCCCTGTTGCTTTGAGGGCTTGGCCGACAAAAAAGCCAAAAAGCTTTGTGTTGCCCGCTTTGTACTTAGCGACATTTTCAGGGTTTTGAGCGATGATACCTTCGATGATGGGTGCGATGAGGGCGGGGTCGCTGATTTGCACTAAGCCTTTGGCATGCACAATCAACTCTGGGTTTTCACCCGTTTGGCACATGTGTTCAAACACTTCTTTGGAAATTTTGCTTGAAATCACCCCTTCATCCACGAGTGCTACAAGCTTGGCGACTTCTTTGGCGCCAAAGGCCAGTTTGCCCGCTTGCTTAAGCTCTCTTGCCACGTCGTTTGCGACGATATTGGCGATGCCTACGGGGTTGGCGTGTGCGCTCAATGCGTCTTCGTAAAAAGCACTCAATCCCTCATCGCGTGCTAGGGTATTGGCTATCTCAGCGTTGAGTCCAAGTGCGTTGGTATAGCGTTCAAACCGTGCTTGTTCTTCTGCGCTCATGGGGATTGCCTCACCCTCTACATGTACCTTTTTTGCTTCGGGTTTTGAAACAGGTGCGGCGGGTTCACTTTTTTTAGTCCACGAGTCTTTAAGCCCAACGATTTTATTAAAAACAGGTTTTTCGTCGGTGTAGTCGATGGGGTCAGCGTAAAAATACCCCTGTCTTTCAAACTGAAACCGCTCATTAGGTTTTTCGCAAACAACAGCGGGTTCTACAAAAGCACGAGGGATTACATGTAAAGAATTTGGGTTCAAATCCTCCACACCCTCAGGCGCGTCCACGGAGTAAAGCCGTTCATAAAGCCGCACTTCCACCGCCTTAGCATGAGGTGCGCTCACCCAGTGGATAGCACTTTTGACTTTGATGCCGCTGGTGTCGGAGCCACTTTTGGACGCGGGGTCGTAAGTCGCTTTGATCTCCACGATGTTCCCGTTCGCATCCTTCACGACTTCTTTACATGTAACGATGTACGCATGTTTTAAGCGCACAGGTTGGTCAGGCGTGAGACGAAAGTAGCCGCTGGGTGGGTTTTCCATGAAATCATCCCGCTCGATGTAGATTTCTTTAGAAAAAGGGAGTTTGCGTGAGCCATTTTTGGGCACATCGTGCGGGTAGTACGACGCGTCAATCTCCTCCATCCCTTCGTAGTTTTCGATGGTAAGCTTAAGGGGGTCAAGCACGCACATCACGCGGGGTACTTTGGTGTTCAAATCGTCCCTGATGCAAAACTCAAGTTGCGCCACATCGACCATGGAGTTTGCCTTGGCGATGCCTATCTGGTCGCAAAAGTTGATGATGGATTCAGCCGTGTAGCCCCTGCGTTTGTACCCCGCGATAGTCGGCAAACGAGGGTCGTCCCACCCGTGCACGTAGCCGCCGTTGACCAGTTCTAAAAGCTTTCGTTTGCTCATGACGGTGTAGTTCATGCCTAGGCGCGCAAACTCGTGTTGGTAGGGGCGGGGCGGGGTGAGTTCGAGGGCGTCAAGTACCCAGTCGTAAATATCGCGGTTGTTTTCGAACTCTAGGGTGCAGATGGAGTGGGTCACGCCTTCGATGTAATCCGACAAGCAGTGGGCGAAGTCGTACATGGGGTAGATGCACCACTCGTCCCCTGTTCTAAAATGGTGCGCGTGACGGATGCGGTAGAGTAGGGGGTCACGCATCTTCATGTTCGCCGCGCCCATGTCGATTTTGGCGCGCAAGACGTGTTCGCCGTCTTTAAATTCGCCTTTTTTCATGCGCTCAAACAAGTCAAGGTTTTCTTGGACACTGCGCTGTGCGTAAACGCTACGCCGACCCGCTTGGGTCACGCTTCCGCGGTATTGGCGTATCTCCTCTTCGTTGAGGCTGTCCACGTAGGCTTTGCCCATTTGGATGAGTTTTACCGCATATTGATAAAGCTTAGGAAAATAATCAGATGCAAAGTAGACGTTTTCGCCCCAGTCAAATCCAAGCCACTCAACCGCGTCTTTCAAGGCTTCCACGTAGCGCATGTCTTCGGTCGTGGGGTTGGTGTCGTCCATTCTTAAGTTGCAGTGTCCGCGGTAATCACGCGCGATGCCAAAGTTGATGCAGATAGACTTTGCGTGCCCGATGTGTGGAAACCCGTTGGGCTCAGGGGGAAATCGCGTAACCACTGCGTTGTACTTGCCAGAGGTCAAATCTTCCTCGGCGATGGTGCGTAAAAAATCTTTGCTTTCACTCATTGCATAAAACCTTTTTGATTTGTAAAAGCCGTATTTTAGCACGCACTGTATTAATTACAAACCAATTTTCGCGAAAAATCCCCCGAAGCCGTTTGTTAAGCGCTATCTTCAGCGCTCACAAGTTCTACGTCAGAATAGGGAATCCAAAAGGAGTTTTTTTCTTCGTTGTGGCAGGATAAAAAGTACTTATCCACCTCACTGCCAAACTGGACGAGCAGTTGGAGTTCGCTTTTGGCAAAGGCAAGATGGGCGATTTCACGCTTTCTGATGACCTTGCCCACGTGGTTGATGAGCTTCCAATAGTTTCGTTTTAATCCCACCTCATGAGAAGGAATCTTCGTCCCGTAAAATGTCGCTACCCTGACAGAATGGTTGAGTAAATAATGCATGCGTATCCCCTTTTGTGTACCTGCATAAAAAGCACGATTTTGACAGGGATTGTAAGTTAAAAGTGTGAGTTAACTGTAAGTTCTATGAAGCGGCAAAAAGGCGTTACATGTAAAGCCTAAACCCATCAATACAAAAACCCAAATAACCACAAGGGTATCTTCTTTGGGTTTTCGGTTGAATCGGTGTCGATGACCAAGTAAGCGTTTTGGATGTCTTTGATTTGATTGAAGCCTTTGCTTTGACCACCCACTTCAAAAGTGTATTTTCCATCCACTAGAAAATCTCCGCTACTAGCAACTTCTACTCTGTGGTTTTCGTGGAGTTGCGACACAAAAAAAGTTTCTCGAAGCGTGCCTGTTTTGGCTTCAGTGCCAAAGGTATAAAAAAGATTGGTGTTGTTAAGGTAGAGTTTTTCAGGTTTGCTCAGTTTGCTAATGCCTTTTTTGGCGCTAGCAACGAGGATGAGCAAACCCCCACGCTCTAAGTGGTGCAAGTACGCATACAGCGTGTTACGGTTCACTTCGATAGCGGCGGCAACCTTGGTAATATTAAGCTCAAAGGGTTCAGACTCGCTGATAATGAGAAGCAGTTTTTTAAGCTTATGGGCAAAGGTTGGCTTCACAAGCCCAAAATGTACCAAGTCAATGTCAATGGTCTGATTGATCACTCCGTTGAGTTGCCTGAGGTATTGTTTGTTGTCTTTAAAATAGAAAGGGTAATATCCAAAAGTGAGGTATTCGTTGAAAAACTCTAAGGGTAAAAACTGTTTTTCGAGTTGGCTGACCAATGTGACGCTGTTTTCTAAGAGTTCTTCTAGCGTATATTTTGGCAAGGTGATGGTGTGTTTTAGTTCTAAAAACTCACGGTAGGACAATCCGTTCATGGCGTAAAGCACCACGCGCCGACTCAAATCTGCTTGAGCGTTGTAAATGGACGTGGCACAAGAACCAGTGAAAATCACTTGAAGTTTGGGGTAAAAATCGTAAATGGCCTTTAGGTCTAAAGAAAAATTCGTATACTTATGAATCTCATCGATGATTAAATGTGTTCCCCCAATTTTGACAAACTCTTCGGCTAATGCAATCAGTTTAATATCAACATTGGTAGGGTGGTCGTACGAAAAATACAAAGACTGATAAGGCGCATTGGCATCTTTTAACGCCTGTGTGTATTGTAAAAGAAGTGTTGTTTTTCCGACACCTCTAGCGCCAACAATTCCAATCATTTGCGACGAAAAATCAAGAGCATGGTAGAGATAGCGCTTGTAAGAGCTTGTAAGCTCGTTTAAGATTCTTTTTTCTAGCTTTCTTAGATTATCTAGCATTTTAAGTCCATTTTGCTGATTTATAATAAACACTATAGCATAATTTTGTTTATTATGCTTTGCAATAACCTTTACATGTAAAGCATTTTATAACCACTACATAACTAAAATTAAACTACAATGCTTTTTTTAAAAAGAAAAAGGCACCCTATTGTCCACAAAGTCAATTTTAATACCACGCAGTTGTTCTTGGCAAAAAGCATCATGGATATAAACACGCACCTCGTGCTTATCGAGAAAAAAGACAGAACTGAAAATATTTTGACCGCCCAAAAAACATCCACAGGGGTGGATATCCAATTTTTTGGAAAATCCACTGTCTATAGCTACGGAAAACAAAAGGTGGAAGTGCTACAAAACCCAAAGTCCATTGATCCTGCATCGTGTTTGATTTACCTGCAGGATAAGCGCTTATTTAACATCCAAAAAATTTTAGATTTTGGAAGCCATATTAAGGTGTTTTACGGTGATAACAAAACTGGCGTGTACCCAAGGCCTTTGTTGCGGTTTGAGCGTAATGCCTTGGACGACAAAGGCACCAGTACTGTTTTAGCATATTTAAAGAGATTGGCTAAGGCCATCGCAAGTGAAGAGAATGATTTTTTAGACAAGCAATACGAAAAAATGGACTTCCTTAGTGAAGCATCTGTTTTGGTGAAATATCTCAAGCAGGAGCCATTGCGAAAATACAGCCTTGCAAAAACACCGATTTTCCCCTTTGGTCTTAATCTAAGTCAAGAGGCTGCCCTTACGGCATCGCTCACGCATCAAGCAAGTATCATCGAAGGCCCGCCAGGGACGGGAAAAACTCAAACTATTTTAAATATCATCGCCAATCTTGTCATGAATAATAAAACCGTCGCGGTTGTTTCCAATAACAACGCTGCGATTCAAAATGTTTACGATAAATTAGAGGCGCAACATCTCTCATTTTTTGCAGCCATGCTGGGCAATAGAGAAAATCAAGAGGCATTTTTTTCAAATCAACAAACCAACTATCCCGACTTGTTCGCATTAGATGAAAAGATAATGACACAACATTGGAAAATACTTGAGGAAAACATTGTGCATGTTAGGACGATGCTGCAAGCGTGGAATGACCTTTGTATACAAAATCAAAAACGCGAAGCACTGCACACAGAAAAACAGCATTTCTTGGAGATGTATGCTACTAAAACACTCCGTATCAATCATGATTGGCTTGCCAAGCGCGACCCTAAAATCCTGCTTTCTTTGTGGGGGGAGCTAGAATGCCTTCTGGCTAAAGAGAAGAAAATCACTCTTTTTTTCAAGATAAAAGCCATGTTTAAATACAGGATTTTTTCCTTTGATTTGTATGCATTTTCTTTGGATGAGATTATTTTATTTTTGCAAAAATGTTTTTACGACTCCAAAGAAAGAATACTAAAACAAGCGATTGAAAAACTAGAGCGTCTTGTGCAAGACAAAAATCATGAAACCTTATTGCGTGATTATCAAACCCATTCTATGGCGTTGTTCAAAGCTTATTTGTCTCAAAAGTACGACACATCGGCATCAAGAACTCGGTTTGAAAAAGAGATTTTGTGGAAGGATTTTAAAAGTTTTTCACATGAATACCCTGTGGTATTGAGTACAACGCACTCTTTGAAAAATTGCACTCAGAAGTATTTTTTGTATGATTATCTCATTATCGATGAGGCGTCTCAGGTGGATGTCGTGGCAGGTAGTCTTGCGCTTTCTTGTGCAAAAAATGTTGTTATTGTGGGCGACCTTAAGCAGTTGCCTCATGTGGTAACCAGAGAAATAGGAGATGAGGCCGAGAAAGTGTTTGGGGTCTATTCTTTGTCGTCGCAGTATCACTATAAGCACAGTTTACTTTACTCGGCTTCTAACGTTTTTTATGAGGCGCCTAGGACATTACTCAAAGAGCACTACCGTTGTCATCCTAAGATTATTGATTTTTGCAATAAAAAATTTTACGACGGGGCATTAATTATTTTATCAAAAGCAAAAAGCGAAGTGTCTCCCCTTGTTTTTTATAACACAGCTCAGGGAAAACATGCTAGAGGCACCTATAACCAGCGTCAGATTGACGTCATAAAAGAGGAGATTCTGCCTTCTTTACATGTAGAAAGTCTGGGGGTTGTTTCGCCCTACCGTAAGCAGGTTAATAAAATGCGTAGCGAGATTGACCAGTCTTTGGGCATTGAAATTGACACGGTTCACAAATACCAAGGGCGAGAGCAAGATGTGATGATTATCACTACGGTTGTGGATGATGAAAATGCATTTGCTGATGATCCAAATTTGCTCAATGTGGCCATTTCTCGCGCAAAAGAAAAGCTTTTTTTGGTCGTGTCAGACAATGAAAAAAATAAAAACATGAAAGATTTGGTTGCGTATATTAAATACAATAATTTTGATATTATCGAGAGCAAAGTTTACTCAATTTTTGATTTGCTTTATCAAAGTTATGCCCCGTACCTCGCAAGATATCTTGGCAAAATTAAAAACGTTTCTGAATTTAAATCCGAAAATCTCATGAACCATATTATCGAAACAGTATTGAGCGACGTTGATTACGCCCATCTTGATAAAGTGCTCCACCTTCCTTTGAACAGACTTATTAGAGAGAGTGATGGTTTGGAAGACGATGAAAAAAAGTTTGCACAAAACCCTTTATCTCATGTGGATTTTCTCATTTATAATAAAATTCACATGCAGCCCGTGCTAGTGATAGAAGTGGATGGGGTGGCTTTTCATGAACACAACCCAACACAGTTACGGCGCGATACTTTGAAAAATACAATCTTGCGAAAATGCAATATTTCTTACATTCGTTTTGCGACAAATGGGAGTGAGGAGGAGAAAAAATTACGAGAAGAGCTTGCACGAGTTCATGCTTAGAAGCCTTGCACTAATTTCCGTTACATGTAAAGCCTAAACCGCCCAACACAACCCCTTAAGTAAACATTCTACATGTAACGATTATAATAAAACCCATTTTCACATCCGACAGAAAAAGGGGAGCTTGTGAAGCTGTTATTTCGCTACGCATTGGGAGTTCTTGGGATGGCGTTGCTCGCCCTTTCAGGGGCGGCTAGAGACTGGGATGAGATTACTTCCTCAGGCGTACTTCATGTGGGTATGCGCGACCTTTCGCCCCTTGCACGTGACTCAAACAGCAAAGAATACCCTGGCTTTTTGTATGAGATGGCACAGACTTTTGCCGCAGAAAATGGCCTGCGTTTAGAAGTGCATGTCATGGACTCTTTCGCCAACTACTGGACAAAAGATGGCGAGATTTTAACCCAAGCAGGCCGCGTCGCCACCCCTGACATCTACCGCACTATCGATTTTGCTGCCGAAGCATTCACCATAACCAAGCCGCGCCAAAAACTTGTACATCTTAGCCCTTATATCGACAACGTGGAACTCTTTTTTGGCACCAACGACAGCCCGTTGCGCGAGTACAAAGACCTCATCGGCAAGCGCGTATTGTTGTACGAGAGCATGAGTTTTTACCTCGTCCTAAGAGATGCGTTAGAGGCGCGCCAAATCCCCTATGAGACGACTTATATTCGTCCAGAACAAGACGCCATCGTCTTTCTCAAGCCTCGCGTAGATAGAAAAGACAAGGTCAACCTTTATCTCTTTCCCGCAGGTGAAACTACCGATGGCAAGCTTGTGTACCACTACATCGCCAGAAAATTTGCCGATGCTAGCATTAACGATAGTCTTGGCATCATCTTTCGCCTCTTTTCCAACAGCTACTACACCCAAAATATCAGGCCTTATTTTCCCGTCAATGTCGCGCGAACCCAGCTAGCATGGGGCTCAAGCCACGAAAGCACGGTCCTTAATGCCAAGATAGACGCGTTTATCAAACGCTACAAAGACTCGGGCGCTTTTTCGGAGCAACTCAAACGCTACACAGGCATGAGCTTGGATGACTACCACGCTTTGATTGAGATGATTGAGTAGTACATGAATATTGAGCGGAAGATTTTCACGGGGTTTTTGTTCATCTTTACCCTCGTGTTTGTTCTCTCTGCTTGGGCTTATTTTGCCCATTTTGAAACGACCCTCTCGGCCCATCAGCGCATCCAAGCGGGCGTGGTGAACGCTAATGTCTATAACGACTTGCAAAACACCCTCGCCAACAACGCTTCTGCGCTCAAAAGCCTCGAAGGGGACGGCGACATCGCCTTGGCGTACGACACCGTGCCATGGCTTTCAGTAGTGGGCGTGGGCAAATTAAAACGCAATTTCCAGCGTACGTTTGAAAACTACCCGTACATCAACGCGGTTTCTTTTTACAAAAACAACGCGCTCTTAGTCAAGCTAGCCAACGAAAAACCTTCTTTAGAAGCGGCAATCTTTGAGGCTTCCTTAGACCTTGGGATGCAAGGGTCAAGGGTAGCGGTGGAGACGGACATGACCTTGTTTTTACAGCGCCAACTTGCCCAAAACCGCATCAGAGGGTTGCGCTACTTGACCCTAGAAAAAGACGATGCGATGTGGCTTATCACGCCCAAGGGTTACGCCCGTTATGGGGGCGATGAAATCAAAAAAGACAAAGCATTTTCACTGGGCGAACAAAAGCTGGTCTCTTCGGCGTGCGCGCGCGTCGAAAACACAGGCTACTGCCTCAAAAGCCTCATTTCCCACGAATACTACTATGACGCGCTAAAGTCGTTGATTGTCCGCACGGTAGCCTTGTATATTGGGGTAGCGCTAGTGATGTGTTTTGTGGCACGGTATCTTTCCGTACTCATCATGCAACCCATCAAAACTCTAGAACACGCCACCAAGCGCTATACCGAAGGGGATTTTTCGCCTATCGAATTAAAAAGCGAAGGGGAAATAGCCATTGCCATTGCCGCTTTTAACACCATGGGACACCGCATTAAAAATTTTACAGGAGAACTTCAAGAAGAGGTGAGGCTACGCACCCAAGAGCTTACTGATGCCAACCAAAAACTCACCCGTCTTGCTTCCACTGACGCCCTTACGGGCTTGTATAACCGTGGCAAGATAGACGAACTTATACACATGGAATTGGAGCGATTTCGCCGCTTTGCTCACCCTTTTTGCATCATTTTGATGGACTTGGATGATTTTAAAAGCATCAACGACACCTATGGGCACCAAGCAGGAGACATAGTACTTAAAGAGTTTGCCGCAATCCTCCAAACCACCACCCGCAAGACCGATAGTGCAGGGCGTTGGGGTGGGGAAGAGTTTTTGGTGCTCTCGCCCGGCACCACCCTTACAGGTGCTAAAACCCTCGCGCAAACCATCATTGAAACGCTTAGACAACGCACTTTTGCAGGGGCGGGCAAAGCAAGTGTGAGTATCGGCGTTGCCCAGTACCGCCAAGGGGAAACCTACAAAGACTTTTTTGCACGCGTGGATCGCAACCTTTACACCGCCAAAACCACAGGCAAAGACCGCGTGGTTGGGTGAGTTAAA
>JACUTV010000222.1 GCA_014859645.1 Campylobacterales bacterium | reverse complement strand
AATTTAGAAGCTTTAGCCATCGCCGAAACCCTTGACAACGGGAAAGCCGTGCGCGAAACCCTAGCGGCCGACCTCCCTTTAGTGGTGGACCATTTTAGGTACTTCGCCTCCGTCATCAGAGGCGAGGCGGGCAGCGTAGCCGACCTTGATGCAAACACGATTTCCCAAGAAATCTACGAGCCTTTGGGCGTTGTGGCACAAATCATTCCGTGGAATTTTCCTCTTTTGATGGCCGCGTGGAAGATTGCCCCTGCCATTTCCGTGGGAAATTGCGTCGTTCTTAAACCCGCAAGTGCCACACCCATGTCCATCTTGCTCTTGATGGAAACCATCCAAGACGTGCTTCCAAAAGGCGTCATCAACATCATCAACGGCGCGGGCGGGAAGATTGGCAAACACCTTGCCACGCATCCTGATGTGAAAAAAGTTGGCTTCACAGGCGAAACAAGCACAGGCCAGCTCATCATGCAATACGCCACAGAAAACATCATCCCTTCAACCCTAGAACTTGGCGGCAAATCGCCCAACATTTTCTTTGAATCCATCATGGAAAAAGACGATGCATTTTTTGATAAAGCCATCGAAGGACTCGTGCTTTTTGCCTTCAACAGTGGCGAAGTGTGCACATGCCCATCCCGTGCACTCATCCAAGAGTCCATCTACGAGCCCTTCATGAAGCGCGTGCTAGAACGCGTTAAGGCCATCACCCAAGAAGACCCCCTTGACCCCACAACCAAGATGGGCGCCCAAGCGTCTTTAAACCAAAAAGAGAAAATCCTCGACTACTTGCGCATTGGCAAAGAAGAGGGCGCGGAATGCCTCATCGGGGGCGAAGCGTATGAAAACAAGACCTATCCAAAAGGCAATTATATCCAACCGACTATCTTCAAAGGCCACAATAAAATGCGCATTTTCCAAGAAGAGATTTTTGGCCCTGTGCTGTGCGTAACCACCTTTAAAGACGAAGACGAAGCCCTCACCATCGCCAATGACACCATTTATGGCCTAGGTTCTGGCGTGTGGTCAAGAGACGCCCATCAGCTTCACAAAATCTCTCGAGGCATCCAAGCAGGACGAGTGTGGGTAAATTGCTATCACTTATACCCTTCTCACGCCTCTTTTGGCGGGTACAAAAAATCAGGCATCGGGCGCGAAACGCACATGATGATGCTCAACGCCTACCGCCACACTAAAAATATTTTGACTTCCTACGATAAAAACAAATTAGGATTTTTCTAACCGTTGTTGGGTGCAGGGCTAAGGCTTTGCACCCGCTCTCAAAGGAGACACCATGCACGTCCAACGCCTTACCGCTACTGCTGAAGCCCTAAGCGTCATCGAACTGCTCAAAGACGAATACGGCGAACTCGTTTTCAACCAAAGTGGCGGCTGTTGTGATGGCACCGCGCCCATGTGTTACGAAAAAAAAGATTTTCACGTTCCTTCCCTTAGCGTCAAGATAGGCGAAGTAGGGGGGTGTGAATTTTACATCGACAAAGACCAGTTTGAATACTTCCGCTACTCACAAATCATGCTAGATGTCAAAAAAGAAGCGGCCGCTTTTGGCAACTCTTTTTCACTGGAAATCGACGCAGGGTATCAGTTCATCACGCGTTCTCGCATTTTTAC
>JACUTV010000221.1 GCA_014859645.1 Campylobacterales bacterium | reverse complement strand
AATGGAAACCATACGCAGGGGAATTATCTGCGATCCGCATGTATTGTATTTTGACTACACCGCTTCGGGGTTAGCCTACGCGCCCATCGAGCGAAAGATTCGCAGGCTTCTTAACACATACGCCAACACCCACTCAGAAGTCTCTTCCAATGCCCTAAAAACCCAAGCCCATTACGCCAAGGCCAGAAAGAGTTTGCGCCAAAGTTTGGAAGTGGATGAGCGCTTTTACATCATGCCTACAGGCACGGGTGCGACGGGTGCGATTAAGAAATTTCAAGAGCTTTTGGGCTTGTATTGTCCGCCTGCGACAAAAGAACGTTTTACTATTTCACCCAAAAATTTGCCTTTGGTGTTGGTGGGACCCTACGAGCACCACTCCAACGAAGTGAGCTTTCGTGAAGCACTGTGCGAGGTGGTGCGCATTCCCTTGGACGGGAAAGACATGTTGGATTTGGACGCGTTGGAAAAAGTCCTTGAAGCCAACAAAGGGCGCGAAATCATCGGAAGTTTTAGCGTGGCGTCTAACGTCACGGGCGTGCTCACCGACTACAAAGCGCTGTATGAACGCATCCACGCCCATGGGGGCATCTTGTGCCTCGACGCGGCGGCCGCTTCGCCGTACATGAACATCGACTGTGCCTTTTACGACGCGCTGTTTCTCTCTCCGCACAAGCTCCTAGGAGGCCCAGGTTCTTGCGGGCTTTTGGTCATTAAAAAAGCGCTGTGCAAAGGGTGCAAGCCCACCTTTTCAGGTGGCGGGACGGTAGCGTACGTGTCGCGCACGTCGCAAGAATACCTCAAAGACGTGGAAGCCTTAGAAGACGCAGGTACGCCAGGCATTTTGCAGTTTATCCGCGCGGCCGAAGCGTACAAATTGCGCAACGCCATCGGCCTAGAGCGCATCAACACAGTCAAAGAAGAGCTCAAAGTCTACTTTGGGACGCGAGTTCGAGAGCTCAAAGGCGCCAAACTCTACTGCCACTACGGCCAGCGCAAATTGCCCATTTTTTCCCTCAACATGGAAGGGGTGCATCAAGACGACATGGCCAAGATGCTCAGTGAACGCTACGGCATCCAAACCCGCTCAGGGTGCAGTTGCGCGGGACCTTATGGGCACGATTTGCTTGAACTTACCGACGGCCAACCTTTTAGCCAAAAACCAGGATGGCTACGCATCAGCATCCACTTTACCCACACCAAAGAAGAAGTAGATATTTTACTAGGCGCCCTTGACACGTGCGCGCGAACATTGCGAGGAGAAGTAGCATGACCTATGAAAAAGTGACCGTTGAACCCAAAACCCTTGTGGGCGTTAAAGAGCGCACCTCAAACCTAGAAGAACAAGAGTACGAAGGGGCGAAGATTCCTGGATTATGGCGGGCCTATTTTCAAAGTAGCATTCTTGACCCTATCCCTAACGAAGTGCCCGACACACCGCCTTACGCGGTCTATTTTAACTACGAAGATGGCGTACGCGCACAGTATGATGTACTCGTGGGTGCGGAGGTTTCAAGCACCAAAGGAGTTGGGGGCGACTACGCTTCTATCGTTCTTGCGGGAGGAACCTATTTGCGTTTTGACGCCAAGGGCGACATGCCCAACACGACTGTGGAGTTGTGGGCGAATATTTGGCGGTTTTTTGAGAA
>JACUTV010000082.1 GCA_014859645.1 Campylobacterales bacterium | reverse complement strand
GCTTCTACGACACTGTACCCTTTGCGTAACGCTTCGCTAAGCGCCGCATCGATGGCTTCTTGGTCGTTTTTGTCTTTGGGGACATTTTTGTTAGGCAACGCGCAGTTGTTGTAAAAGTCATGCAAATACGCCGTGCCAGCGCGATAATCCAACCGATGGGTCAGTTCGTTCTTGAGTTTTCGGGTTTCGTTCATGATGGTGTAGGCTTGCTTGTCGATGAGTCCTAGGGACAAAAGCTCTTCAAGAAGCTTAAACTGCGTGACGTTGCGCGAGGAGTTGGGCACAAGGGCTTCGGCGACAAATTCATAATACGCTTCAACGACCAAAATCAGTACATAAGGGCTTGTGCCAAGGGGGCTGGTTTCTTCTTGAATGAAGCGTTTGAAGTGGTCGAGTTTTTCTAAAGGGATGCTCATCGTTTAGCCTTTTTGGTGGAGTCTTTTTTGGGGGATTTGGGACGGGGTTTGGGACTTGTTTTTGCTTTTGCGCTTGGTTTAGTGTTTGGCCTAGTTCTTTCTTCTGACTTAGTTCTTGACTCTGGCCTAGTTCTTGATTCCGACTTTGCTTTTGTACCTTGCTTAGTTCTTGCGTCTGCTTTTGCGCTTGGTTTTTTCCCTTTTTGGGCAGGCTTGTGGCCTTGCTTTTTGGGTTTTGGGATGTGCCAACGTTTGGCTTCAAAGCCTTCTAAAAAGTCGATTTTAAAGGTGCGTTTCACAAGGGTTTCAACCTCTTTGAGTTTGCTTTTTTCCTCAGGTGTCACTAGGGTGATGGCTTCACCACTCTCCCCCGCACGACCCGTGCGTCCGATGCGGTGGATGTAATCTTCCGCATCAGGAGGCAGGTCAAAGTTGATGATTGTTGGAAGTTTTTCGATGTCTAGTCCCCGTGAAGCGATGTCGGTAGCCACAAGTACGCGGATGAGTCCTGCTTTAAAGGCGTTGAGTGCTTTGGCACGGTGGGCGTAAGGAACATCACCGTGAAAAATGGCGGTTTTAAGGCCGCTTTCTTTAAGGTGCGCGCCTAAAACATCAGCACTGCCTTTGGTTTTTGTGAACACCAACACTTGGGAAAAGTTGCGCGAACCGATGAGGTAAGAAAGCAACTCGTTTTTTTGCTCTTTGTCGCACCCGTAAAAGGTTTGGGAGATGTGCGACGTGTCTGGCACCGTGGGCGTAAGGGCGATGGTGAGGGGTTTTTTAAGGCAAATCTCTGAAAACCGCTTGATGGATTTGTTGAGGTTGACGGAAAAAAGCAAGGTTTGGCGTTTTTTCGGAAAGAGAGCGACAAGGGTTTCCACGTCGGCCCAAAAGCCCATGTCTAAGATGCGGTCTGCCTCATCAAACACCACTAAGCGCAAGCTCTCTAAACTCACATTCCCCAGTTTCAAATGCTCCAACAAACGCCCCGGTGTGGCCACTAAAATCTGCACCCCATCTTGCAGTTTTTTGGCCTGTGTCGCAAGTTTTGCCCCGCCATAAAGGGCGCAACTTTTAAACCCCGTGTGGTGTCCGTAGGTGCGCACGCTTCGCTCTACTTGGGTGGCGAGTTCGCGGGTTGGCACGAGGATGAGGCCACGCAACGCAGGGGAAGCGGGGGAGTTAATAAGTGAATGCAATAACGGCAACACGTACGCGGCGGTTTTGCCTGTACCCGTTTGCGCGGTGGCCATGAGGTCGCGCCCTTCTAGCACAAGGGGGATGACTTTGGCTTGGATGGGCGTGGGGGTAGCGTAGCCAAGAGCATCAAGGGTCGTGCACAACTGCGCATCGAGACCTAGAGTGTGAAAAGACATTGGGGATTCCTTTGGGGGATTTAAGGGACATTATACCTCTTGTGGCCTTTGAGTTTCATCCGTCTGCTTTACATGTAAGGGATAAAATCAGAAAAATGACGATTTTTTAAGCCCCTTTTTACTTCCATGTGGTCACAATAACACTGAATGAATAAGAGTAATATTTATAGAAGGAGTTCGTATGAAGTTTGTTGTTTTGGTCTTGGTGTGCGTGTCGTCGGTGTTGGCGCATTTTCAAACGGTCATGGTAGAAAAAAGTGTTTTAGAACAAGGGGATAACCCAAAAGTAGCGCTGAAGTACGAGTTTACGCACCCCTTTGAACAAAGCTTGATGCAGATGGAAAAACCTCAAGACGTGGGTGTGTTTATGGAAGGTGCGCGCATCTCCTTGGCGGAAAAAATGGTCGCAAAGAAAAAAGACGGCATGCAGTACTGGGAAGCAAGCTACACGGTGGAAGAACCCGCGGTGTATCAGTTTTACGTAGACCCTGTGCCTTACTTTGAACCCTCAGAGGGAAAGTTTATCCGCCACCAAGCCAAGACCATCGTGGACGCTTTTGGCGCGGGTGAAGGCTGGGATGAACCTGTAGGGTTTAAAGCAGAAATCATCCCCCTTTCACGCCCTTACTCGCTCTACGCGGGCAACCTTTTTAGTGGGCAAGTGTTTTACCAAAATAACCCAGTGCCTTTTGCGGAAGTTGAAATCGAATTTTACAACACAAAAGGCCTCAAAGCACCCAACGACACGTACGTCACCCAAGTGACCAAAGCGGACGCCAATGGCGTGTTTCACGTGGCGTTGCCAAAGGCAGGATGGTGGGGATTTGCTGCCCTTTTGGAAGACGATGAAACCCTGGCAAAGGAGGGCGTAGCGTATCCCATAGAACTTGGCGCGGTGTTGTGGCTCAAAACGGAAGAGATGCGCTAGATGCACATCAGCGAAGGAGTGTTGCGCCCCGAAATCTTGCTAACAGGCGCGGCAGTTTCGACGGTCTTGGTGGTATGGGCCTTTAAAACCTTGCGCCATGAAGAGATTCCTAAAACAGCAGTGCTGTGCGCACTATTTTTTCTCGCCTCCTTTGTACATGTTCCTGTCGGCCCCGCTTCCATGCACTTGGTGCTTGGGGGCATAGTGGGGGCATTTTTAGGCATGCGTGTGTTTGTAGCGGTGTTTGTGGGCTTGTTGCTTCAAGGGTTGCTGTTTGGGTATGGCGGCATGAGCACACTGGGGGTCAATGTCTTTAATATCGCCACGCCTGCCTTGCTTGGATACGGACTTTTTAGGGCCTTTGCAAAAAGACAAAAACTTCAACCCATTGGGTGGTTTTTGGTAGGATTTGCCCCTTTGGCTGTTTCGGCTTTGCTCCTTTCTCTAACCCTTGCCCTCAACGGTGATGCGTTTGTGGGCGCGGCGAAGGTGATTCTTGTGGCCCATTTTCCGCTCATGGTTGTCGAGGGTATCATCACTCTTTTTGCGCTTAGCTTTGTTCAAAAAGTCTCTCCTTCTTTGTTGGTGCGCGCTTCATGAAAGGGCTGGTGTTGGCACTGTGGTGTTTGGCCCTGCCTTTATACGCCCACAAACTTTCTATTTTTCTCAAAGAAGACGCGGGTAAGGTGGAAATGCGGGCTTATTTTAGTAAGTCCGCTCCGTGCAAAGGGTGCGCGGTAGAGGTGCGAGATGCTTCTGGTAAAACCCTCATGCAAACCCGCACCGACGACGAAGGCAACGCGCAACTAACCCTTCCCAAGGGTGCGACGCGTCTTGTGGTGGATGGAGGCATGGGGCACCACCAAGAAGTGGCCTTGGAACAGGTAGTGTCTGAAGAGGAACCCGCACCGCTTGCATTCTTGCTTTCATTGCTTGGCATTGGGGTGTTTTTTGGCCTTTTGTGGTACGTAAAGCGTCCCAAATGAACCCTGCTGTGGCCTTGGTGCTTGTGGTAGTGTACGGCGTGAGCGTGGCACTCATGCAGCACCTTTCTCTAGCGATGGTACTTCCTTTGGTGTGGCTTGGGGTGCAACAACGCCATGCCCTAGGGCGCATGTTTAAAACCTTAGCGTTAGTGAACGTGTTAGTGGCGGTCGTGGTCATCAGCTTGGTACTTCAAGGTGCCCATGCTTGGGCGATTTTGGTGGCGGTGCGATCTAATTGTGTGATCGCCTTTGCTTTGTTGTGTTTTGACCAAAAGGATGCCAGTGCTATCGCCAGAGGGATGCAACAGTTGCGCTTACCTCATGTGCTAGTGAGTATGGTATTTTTCACGGCAAAGTTTATTGAGCTTTTGCGACGGGAATTTGTGCAGTTTAAAAACACCGCCAAAGTGCGCGGGTTTGTGCCTAAAACTACCTTGTTGACCTACCGCACCGTGGCGGGGTTTGTGGGGATGCTCATCATCAAAGCCTTTGAGCGCGCGGGACAGTTGCAACACACCATGAAAGTGCGTCAATTTCAAGGGTGCATCTATACCCTCGAAGCCACTCCACGCCCAACACTAGGCGAATGGGGCTTGCTTGGGGTGAGCGTGGTATCGGTGGGATTATACGTAGGAGGGTGGTTATGAGTTGTTCGGTAACGCTTCGCAACCTTGTGCTCATGCGCGAGGGGGTTTGCTTGTGCGAAGGGATAAACTTGGATGTTTCCCATAAAGAAAAAATCGCCATCATCGGGCCAAACGGCTGCGGGAAAACTACTTTGCTTGAAACCCTTGCGGGGCTTCGCTTGCCCCAAGGGGGAACGTTGGAGTTGTTCCATCAGCCCATGACGTGTGAGAAAGATTACGGGCCGTTGCGGTTTGCGGTGGGGTATTTGTTTCAAGATTCGGACAACCAATTTCTCTCGCCTATCGTCGAGGATGACGTGGCGTTTGGCTTGTTAACAAACGGCGTTAGCGTGGAAGAGGCGCGGCTAAAAACACGGATGATGCTAGAAGATTTGGGCATCGCGCACTTGGCAAAAAAGGTCGTCTACCATCTCTCAGGCGGGGAGAAAAAACTGGTCGCGTTAGCGGGCGTGCTCATCACCGAACCCAAGCTGTTGTTGTTGGATGAGCCGACCAATGGACTGGATGAGCTCATGCAAAAGCGTTTGGTGGAGATTTTGCGCGGGATCGATAAAAGCATCATCATCGTCTCTCACCATCAAACGTTCATCGACTCAGTAGTGGAGGGGGTGTATGAAATGTCTCCCAAAGGGCTGACCCGCACGCGTTAAGGTTTTTGTATAATAGCCTCCTTGATAAAAAGAAGTCTATTACATGTAACACCTACCAAAGAGGAACGTATGCGCCCATTTGCCCTTGAAGTCTTTTTTTCCAGGTGGGAGTTTGAAGCTACCCATCACCTTACCGCTTCGGATGTGGAGAGTATGTCTGTTCACGCCTTGCTTTCTCTCGCTTCGCCACAAGAGCGCACCGCTTTTGAACATACGCCCCTAAGTTACACACAGCCATGGGGTGATCCGCACTTGTGTCAGGCTATCGCTCAGACGTACGACACGCTTACCCAAGAGCATATTCTTTGTTTTGCGGGGGCGCAAGAGGGCATTTACACTGCTATGCGTACTTTGCTCACCAAAGATGACCATGCGATTGTCTTTGTGCCTAACTACCAATCTGCCGAAAGCCTTCCTTTGGAATGTTGTGAAGTGAGCGGCGTGGCGCTGTTGGAAGCCCAAGGGTGGCAACCTGACATGGAAGCCCTTGAGCGCGCTATCCGTCCCAATACGAAGCTGATTTCCATGAACTTTCCCAACAACCCCACGGGGGCTATCATCAGCCATGAAAACCTCGCGAAGCTGATTGCGTTGTGCCGCAAACACGGTATTTACCTTTTTAGTGATGAGGTGTATCGGTTGCTGGAGTTGGATGAGCGCAAGCGGATTCCACAGATTGCGGATGTGTACGAAAAAGGGATTTCGCTAAATGTCATGTCAAAAGCGTACGGGCTTCCAGGGCTTCGTATCGGGTGGTTGGCTAGCCGCGATACCCACGCCCTTGCCGCCTTTGAGCGCTACAAACACTACCTTTCCATCTGCAACAGCGCGCCTAGTGAGGCGTTGGCGCTCATCGCGCTTAACCATCGCACACAGATTCTTGAACGCAACCGCGCGTTATTGGCGGAAAATATCGCTAGGCTAGACACGTTTTTTGCCCAGTATCCCACACTTTTTGCGTGGAACCATCCCGATGGCAGCTGCGTGGCTTATCCTAAATACACAGGAAAAGGAGACGTAGAGGCGTTGTGCCAACTGCTCATCCAAGAATACGGCGTGTTGTTACTCCCGCCTTCCATCTACCACTCCGAGCTTTTGCCCACGCCCAATGACCATTTTCGCATCGGCTTTGGACGCAAGGGGATTCACGCGGGACTTGACATGTTTGGGCGTTGCTTGGAAGAAAAATGGCTTCCCTTGCAAGGATGACGTTTCCGCCTCTGTTTCAAGGGACATTGCTAAAGCGTTACAAACGGTTTTTGGCTGATGTGGTGCTAGAAAGTGGGCAGACCATCACCGCCCATGTGCCAAACTCTGGCGCGATGACTTCGACTATCGCCCAAGGATGTCCCGTGTGGGTGAGCTACCACGAAAACCCCAAGCGCAAACTGGCTTACACCTTGGAACTCAGCGATATGGGCAGTGGATTGATTTGTGTGAACACAGGCTGGGCCAATAAGCTTACTATTGAAGGCATCCAAAACGGCGTGATTGAGGAGCTTCAAGGGTACGAGAGCCTCACGCCTGAACAGCGTTATGGGGAACATTCGCGCATCGATATTTTGCTTCAACGGGGTGAGGAAAAGTGCTACGTGGAAGTCAAAAGCGTGACCTTGCGCCTTGGCGATACCTTTGCCTTTCCTGACGCGGTGAGTGCACGCGGGACGAAACATTTGCACGCCCTTTCCGCCATGAAGCGCGCGGGACATCGGGCGGTGATGGTGTATGTCATCGGGCGCAGTGAGGCGTTGCCTTTTCGTTTGGCGCATGAAATCGACCCAGTGTACGCCAAGGCCTTTGAAGAAGCCCGTGCTGTAGGCGTGGAAGCTTTGGTCTACCAAACGCGCCTTACATGTAACGAACTTAGCCTTGGCAAAAGGAAGGCAGGATGATATTAGTAAGTGCGTGTCTTTTAGGCGAACGGGTGCGGTATGATGGGGGTGAAAACAGGTGCGCGCATCCGTATTTGGAACAGTGGGAAAAAGAAGGGCGTGTGGTGGCGGTGTGTCCTGAGAGGCTTGGAGGACTGCCCACGCCGCGCTCGCCCGCGGAGATTACCTGTGGAGGAAGTGGCGCGCAGGTGCTAGAGGGCAAAGCGCGGGTGATGGACACGCGAGGCGAAGACGTAAGTGAGGCGTTTGTTAATGGTGCGCACGAGGTTGTAGCCCTAGCAAAACGCCACGGCGCGCGGATGGCTATCTTGAAAGAAGGCAGTCCTTCATGCGGAAGTTCGCGCATTTATGATGGCACCTTTGGAGGTGTAAAAGTCGCAGGAGAGGGCGTGTGCGCGAGCGCCCTAAGAAGCGCTGGCATCGCCGTGTTTAGCGAAAACCAGCTCGAAGAAGCGCGCGCGTTTGCATTAGAGGGAAAGTTCTTTTTTGAGTAACATTTTGATGAGAGATTGGTAAGGGACATCTAGGGCGTTTGCTCTTACTTTGAGGGCTTCTAACATATCTTCAGGTAGCCTAAGAGAGATGGTTTTTGTGCTTTTTTTTAGGTTTGGGAAGCGTGCTATTTTGGCGGTTTTGGTGTCAAAAAAGTCCGTTACATCATGGGTTTTCCAAAAGGCTATTTCTTCGCTTTGGTCTTTAAATTTTGGTAAAGTTTTCATAAAATCTCCTCTCTTTTTTGCTCATCATTCTTGCGGAAATAACGCGAATCTTGTGGGCTCTTTTGGTGAAAATAACCGTGATAGGCTCTTTTTTATTTGTAAGGCCAAGGGCGACACAGCGACACTCTTCTGTGTCGGAGTGCTTTTTATCTTCGAGTAAAATCAAAGGTTCGTTAAAAAACACCTCTTCAATGATTTGCCATTTTAGATTGTGTTTTAGTTGATTTTTAAGGATATTTCCATCATCCCACTCAAAACCAACGATGCTTTCCATATCCAAACAATCAAATGCCATAGAGTTCCTTTTTGTATATGTTAATTGTATACAAAAATAATTAAATCTACTCTAAAAAAGAACCTTACATGTAAAGACCTTACATTAAGTGTTTGAGGTGTTTTAGGGTAAAAAGATGGACGTTGGGTTGGTTTTTGAGTTCACTGGAAAATCCACCTTTTGCCACAAGGACGTAACCATCAGCGGTGATGTTGGCGTTTTTGGCGAGGGTTTGTAGCGCGGAAAGGTCGCTTTTTTTCATCTTTTGGGCACTGTGTTTGAGGGTGCCCACAAGGGTTGTGCCGTCTTTACATGTAACGATGAGAGGGATGTAGAGGCTACTGTTCCAAAAGGAGCGCACGCTCATGGCGCCTTCGATACTCTCTTGCACAAAGGCTTGGGAAAGTTGTTCAAAGGTGCGTTGGGTGAATTCGCCTCTGCGTTGGGCGAAACGCTCAGAAAATTCTGCGTAATCTCCCTGCGTGATGCCTTTGAAGAGGGGCGACACAAAGGCAAACCAAAACCGAAAAAAGGGCAACGTGAAGCTCAGGCGTTCTTGGTCTAGGTTTCTAAAACAGGTTTCTGTGCGCAAAAATCCTGCTTCGCGCATGGCGTCTACGGCGCGCATCCCCTCTTCGGGGCCGATGTTGGCGCGCTTAAATGCGGTACGTCCATCCCCTTGCGCGACGCCCGTGAGGACTTTGTGGTACAGAGGATTGCTTCCTGTGAAGTGGGTGATGAGCGAATGGAGTTGTTTGTACGGCACTAAAATATGCTCTTCGATGAGTGTTTCAAGGGGTTTATTTGGGTCGATGACATCGTCGAGTCCGCCAAAAATGGCAAAAAGTTCAAGGGCCGTAGCGGGGTCGGTGATAGCGTTGTGGTGGCAAAAGAGACGAAATTGCTCTGTCAGGGGCGTATGAAAAGGAAGAATGGGAAAGCCTTGTGTTAAAGTGAGGGTATTATACAGGGTTTTGGGTTTACATGTAAGGAGACTTTGAACAGTCTCGCTAAAGGCGTGGGTGATAAGCCAAGCCAAAGCGATTGGAACGACCTTGAGCGACAATCTTCTGGACAGTTTCAGGAGGGATTTGCGGGGGCTAGGGGGTATAACGCAGGCGCAATGGACGGGAATAATTTAAAAAACGACTATGCTCAAGGCGTGGAATCCCAAGCAGCAAAAAAAGCTCAAACAACGGCCACTTATGGAAGTGGAATAAACATAGCCCAAGCGCTTGAGGCTTGGAGCATCTGCGGGCCACTCTATGATTGGTGCAGACCAAGGTGCAATTAAAGCACTAAAAGACTACGGAGCAGACGGGTTACAAACAGCGGCTCGTGCCTCTACGGTTGCCAGAACAGCTTCTACACTCGGAGCAATTGCTGGATTAGGTGCGACAAACTTCTCAGCATCCAGAAGTGTAAACTTCATGGGCATGAATATGAATGTGGGCTTAAGTCATGATGGTTCAAGTAGGATTGATTCAAGTGTGGGAGAAAGTACAACTAGCAACAATCTCACTCAATCCGCAAGCGGAGGCAGAACAGATCTTTATAATGACCAAGTAAATCTACACAATACAAAAGCCGCAGAAAACGCCGCCATAGCACTTAAAAATGGAGACCATCAGGCGGCGGCTGACCTGATGCGACTTAATGATGCCGCTGGGCATTGGTCTAATCCTAAAAATTGGGGAACAATGGCAACTGCTTGGATTGCTGATACGTTTTTTGGTGGCGACCAAGAAGCAGCAGTTGCCGCTGCCTCTGGAGCAGGTGGCATGTTTGCATCAGGAGTTTTATTGGCTTCCCTTGAAAAAGCAACTGTAGATAAAAACGGGCATATGCAGCTTGACAAGAAAGACCTCAAAGCGTTTGATTCAAAAGCAGATGGATACTATGATGGAGGGGTTAAGGTTGCTGATGCAGACGGCTATGCCCTTGATGCCGAAGGCAACCGAGCGGTTGACCATAACAGGAAGGGCAAAGGGATTGTGAGAAGAGGGGCGGGG
>JACUTV010000081.1 GCA_014859645.1 Campylobacterales bacterium | reverse complement strand
CAAGGAGCTGTATGCACACTGCCAAACCCCACACCATTGACGTAACCGCTTGGACTGATAAATACTTTTCCAACACCCACACCATCATCAAACAGTTTGGCGACACGGAAGTTACATATGCTTTTTTCTTGCGCCGTCCCGTGTTGTGCGCGACCCGCTTGGCGCTTGAGTGGGTTCAAGCGCACGTAGCACGGCACGGCAAAAACGTCACCATCGAAACGTTGCACGAAGAAGGCGATTGGGTCGGTGCGGGGGAACCTTTGTTTTACCTCAGCGGTTCCTTTGCTCTTTTAGTGGAACTTGAAACGCTCATTTTACAAAAACTTGGTGCGGCTTGCGTCGCGGCTTACAACGCTCATGAGATGTGCCAAATCCTGCCCCATGTTGCGTTTTTAGCGATGGACGCGCGCCACTGTGCGGGGAGTGAAATGGCTGAGTTGATGGCCTATGGCGCCTCGGTTGGCTCAAACGCCGCTAAGCGCAACGGTGAAGTGGTAGGGTTTATCGGCAATGCCACCGACGCGACGGCGCATTTTTTTGGCTGTGAAAAAGGGCTAGGCACCGTGCCTCACGCCCTCATCGGTTACGCAGGCTCAACGCTAAGAGCGGCACAACTGTTCCACGAATGTTTTCCTGAAGAAAATATCCCCATCTTGGCGGATTATTTTGGACGTGAAATCACCGACACCCTAGAAGTGTGTCACGTTTTTTCAAATTTAGCGCGCGAGGGAAAAATAGCCGTGCGCCTTGACACCCACGGCGGGCGCTTTTTGGAAGGGCTTGATACCCAAAAAAGTTACGATGTCCTAGGTCGCCATGCCCCTGATGCCGTGCGCGACTACCGCACGGAAACGGAATTGCACGACCTCATCGGCACGGGCGTTTCAGCGGCTGCGGTGTGGAGTATGCGTGAATCTCTTGATAATGCAGGGTTTCCCAAGGTGCGCATCATCGCCTCTTCAGGATTCACCCCGCAAAAATGCCAAAGCATGGCGTGGGCAAAAGCGCCCATCGATGTCATCGGCACGGGTTCATTTTTGCCCGAAAAATGGGGTGAAACCTACGCCACCGCCGACATCATCGCGTACGGCGGCGTGCCGAGGGTCAAAGTCGGACGGGAATTTTTGTTGAAAAAGAAGGATAAAAAATGATACGTTATACATTTTCGCAAATCGGAACAATGTTCATAAAATTCCTTTACATGTAAATACGAATAGCTAGTTATGCAAATAAATTTCAATCCGCTCTTTGCCTTTGCCAGTATTCTTTCGTTTCAAAGAGAGCTGGCCCACTTCACCCGTGCGTTTTAAGTGCGTTCCTCCACAAGGAACTTCTGCGAAACCGTCGATTTTCCAGTAGCGTCTTTGCTTTTCAACGTCGCTGTAGTCACTTTTGATAGGCAGGTTTTTCTCGATTAATTCCCTTGCTTTGAGAAGAAGCAAGGGAAACAAGGTGTTAATGTTTTCATGCCAAAAAAAATCAATTCTAGCTTTATCTTGGGCGATGTGGGCGCCGATTTTTTCCACAGAACCTAGCTCTTGATAGAGGAGTTCTAGGATTAATTCCGCGGCAAAATGGTGTTGCATCAGGCTATAACGCCTTTGCCAGTCGATTTTTACCGTCACGTCTTGACCCACGTGAAGCGCATGTCCGCTTGGCATAGTGTAGCGGATATTGGTACCCTCTTTCATCGCATCTAAGACGGCAACACCACCGATGGTTCCAGAATCACTCTCTTGTCCACCTGAAAAGGCATAAAAAATGGTTTGATCCAAGTAAACACAATCACCCTCAACCGCTTTAATTTTTGCTTGAATTTCGCTCAAATAGGGGTCGCTCCAAAAAAGTTTTTGCAACATAATGTTCTCCATGGTTAAAAGGAGTATTATCTATAAAATCAAAGAAAGGCAAGCACATCTGCACTTGGTTTTTGCCCGCTTTTTTCCTTACATGTAAAGAAAAAACAAAGCAAGGACGCCACAAAGGAGGCACCATCAAAACATCACGTTGTTACTCATTAACCGAAGAGATTTGGCACAGTACGATACACGGCGTTGGACTTTTGTTAAGCGTGAGTGCGCTTAGTATTTTGTGCGTTTACGCTGGACAAAGTGGGGAAGGCGCCAAAATCGCTAGTGCCATTGTCTTTGGGCTTTCACTCATGGTCATGTACGGCTCTTCGACCCTGTACCACGCTATTTACGCGCCTAGAACAAAGTCTATCTTGCAGCAAATCGACCACTGCGCCATCTACATCCTCATCGCGGGCACCTACACGCCCGTCAGTTTGTTAGGGATTCAAGGCACGCTAGGATGGCAACTTTTTGGCATTGTCTGGGGCATCGCGGCACTTGGGGTTACGCTGAATCTCTTCTTTCCGCAACGCTTTCGCCGCCCTTCCCTCATCCTCTACATCATCATGGGGTGGATAGTGGTGGGCGTGTTTGACACCCTAGTCGCCAACCTCGACACCCTCACCCTTGCGCTATTAATAGCTGGCGGCGTCACTTACACGGCGGGCGTCATTTTCTACGTGTGGCGAACACTGAACCTCAACCATGCCATTTGGCACTTTTTTGTGTTAGGAGGTTCAAGTTTTCATTTTTTTATGGTCTTGCGACTCATACTAACTTAAACGTTAAAAGGCTTACATGTAAGCCTTTTAACAACACCTCTTGTTAAAGTTTAGCGTTTATCTCTTGCCACGACGCGGGCAACTGCTCCAAAGAACTATTTGCCATGAAAATCACCGCAGCAATCATTCCTCTAGCACTCGAATCGCCTCCTGCTTTTGCGTTTTGTATGAGCATCTCTTTGGGGTTGTCGTACTTGCACAGCAAATGCACCACGCCGCTAAACCCTTCATCAACATCGCACGCAGGGCCAAAAGCGCGGATGGCAGCAAAGGTCTCTTGGTCTTTTGATTCCATCCCTTGTTCAACCTTCTGCCAAAAGTCTTTCGAGTAGCTATTTTTAAGGCTTAACATCGCCTCTTGAATGGGTTTTTTCTCTAAGACCATCACTAAAAGCCGTGCAAAAAAATCGCCAGCCATGAGGGCTTTTGGGCTGTTGTGGGTGAGTTTAATAAACGCCTCCACGTTGGCATAAAAATCTTCAGGCGTTGAAGAAACGCCCAAAAGTGGCGTGGTGCGCCCCACGACAGAAAGGTCGGTGGAAGCCGAACCACTTGGGGTAACATTGTTTTTTATATTTTCTACCGTTGTGCGCGAGGCGCCGTCGATGTAGCCTGCGTAGTGTTGCATTTTTTCAAACCAAAAAGCACGGTACGCTTCGGGGTCAAAGGTTGTTTTGTCAGCCAAAAAAGCGCGTAACCACACCGTCTGGTCACCATAATGGGTAAAATCCCCCGCCTCTTTTCCTTTGTGCCACGCGACCATGGGCGCATTCAAGCGCTCCCAGTCAATGGGTGCTTCTTGGAGTTGTTTTTCATCATAAATCCAATGGGCACCCAAGCTGTAAGAGTCGGCCACCAACGCCGCAAAAACCAAGGTATTCACTTTTTCTTTAAACATAATATCACCTCTATGTATTAGGATGAAATCATTGTAGTGCGCGGGGTGCAATAGTTTTTAAATAGACCTTACTTCGTTTGTCTCTCTTCCCCCAACAGCTTTCGCTTAGTCACATAAAACAACCAAAGCGCCACACATAAGGCTAAAAATTCCGCCACAGGAATCGCCATCCAAATCCCATCCACCCCAGCAACTAAAGGTAAAAACGCCACCGCGGCCACTAAAAAGACTGCCCCGCGCAGTACCGACACGATAATGGAACTGCGCGCATCGCCCAGGGCGGTAAAAAAACTGATGATTAAAATATTGAGCCCGTTCATCAAAAAGACAAAAGAGACGATTGCCATCCCTTTTACAGCAATCTCTAGTGTCGCAACGCCAGAAACACTGTTTTTGTCAAAAAAGAGCTGGATGACAGGCACGCTATGGCATTGCAAGATGATAAAAATAACAACGCCAATAGCAGTGTTGACAACCGCCACAAACCAAAACAGTTGTTTTACCCGCCCATAGCTTCGCGCCCCGTAGTTGTAACTGAGCACAGGGATGAGGCCATTTGAAATACCAAGAAACAACAAAATACCCATAAAACTAATGTAATTAATCGCCGTAAACGCCGCCACACCTTCCGCGCCTAGCATTTTGATGACGGTGAGGTTGATGACAAGGATGCTTACCGCCGCGGCTAATTCTGACATGCCCTCAGACGAACCATTGTAAAACGCATGGCCCAATAGAGAAACATTAAAACGCCCCTTCAGCATAGACAGACGGCGCCTTGGGTCAAAGGTAATGACACCCGTGACGAAAAACCCCAACGCAAACGCGATGCCAGTAGCAATGCCCGCCCCAAAGGTTCCCCACTCAAGAACAGCCACAAAATACAAACTCAGGACGATATTAAGCACCACCACCGAAGACATGATGAGCATGGAAAGTTTGGGATACCCCATCGACTTTAGCATAGCATCCGAATAAAAACACAGGGTGATTAAAAGCACAAAAGGCATAAGCCCTTCTAGGTAACCAAGCGCGTAAGGCAGCAACCTCTCGTCCGCGCCCAACAAACGCACGAGCGGCGCATCAAAAAGAAGCAACACCAACGACGCCACGAGACTTACTGCAATAGTCGCCCAAAACCCCGTTGTCATGGCATCTTGCGATTTCTTTTCATTGTTTTCACCAAGCCCCAGACTCACGAGCGTTTGACTACCAACCCCCAGCACAAGAGCAAGCACAATAATAAAACTAAACAATGGCAAGATGATATTCACACCCCCAAGCGCGTCTGGCCCAAGGTAATTTCCCACCAACACGCCATCCACCAAGCTTTGAAATCCAAAAAACATCACCGTCACTAAACTAGGAATCGCATATTTTAAAAACAACGCACCAACAGAACCTTTTTCTAGCAACGCTCTTTTATCAGCACTCATCATCATTGGCGCACCATCTTCCTTCTCATTCAAACTCTTACTATGCGTATTTTGTCTGAAATCATACCATCTTACATGTAAAGAAATCGGACCTTGCATACGTTAAAGTCACTTGCGCTAAACTGCGAAAAAACATCACAAGGAACTTGCATGATTTCATTTGAGCCTATTGGCACCATTCACACTCCATACAAAGAAGCCGCTCCTTATCAGCCTATTGCAAACGATAAGGGTGAATTTTACATTGAACTTCTCCCGCACTACGAAGCGGGGCTAAAAGAGCTTCTGCGTTTTCGCTACATTTACGTGCTTTTTTATATCGATCGTCTCAAAGAAGCACCTAAAATGCGCTTTACGCCCCCATGGCTCACCAACAAAGAACTGGGTCTTTTTGCCACCCGCACACCTTCTCGTCCCAATCCCATCGGGCTAAGTATCGTCAAGCTTATCAACGTGATTGACAACAAAATCTACGTTAGCGGGCTTGATGTGTACGAAGGCACCCCGCTTTTAGACATCAAACCCTACATCAAAGACCTTGACGACAAGCCAGACGCCAATTACGGTTGGCTCGATGATGTGGATAATAAAGAGCATTTTATGCTACACATCAAAGGCATACCGCACGATTACTAGATTTTGTTTTTCTAAGAGTCCATAGACAGCATCTCCCTACTGGACTCTTGGCCTGCACACCCTTACATGTAAAGCGTCCAATCAAATCCTAGGTCAACTTTTGCTAAAATCATTTCTATTTACTTCACCAATACCAAAGGACGTTTACGTGCCAAAAGATTTTGAAAACACGCGCGCGATTGTCGCTAACGAGCACACTTCGGCGGTGGAAAAACTCACGGCAATTGTAGAATTTATTCGCCCCGAACAGCCAGATGAACACGACGAAACGCGCTTTGCTATGCGCCAACTCGTAGACCATCTCGCCGCCAACCCAAGCCTTGGACTCACCCTTTCCACCGCGCTTCATACGTGGATTTTAGAATCCCGCATCTCCACCAACCTAGCCTCTTTAGGCATCCTTTCTAAAAACGGTTTTGGGGGTGAATTTGCCAAGCGGTTTTACAGCAAATTTCTCCCTTCCCCACCCAAGGGCAACGACTTTAAATACCTCTTTGCCACCCTTTTTCATACAAAAACCGACCATCTATGGGTTGATGCCATCGATTCGCAAACCTGGGTAGCGTTCATCGGCGCACTGCTCCGCCACGACACCCTCGTTACCAAAACCAAAGACCATCTTTTTTACGAAATCCTCTACGGGGTCGAGATTCTCTCTATCTGGATAGCCTCAGAGGAGTTTGACGAAAATTTCATCCGCCTTGATGCGTCCTTACTCAAAAAAGACTCCGCGTTCATCGCCTTGCAACGGGACGTTTCAAGCCTCACGCGCACCCTTCAAGACAGTGCCATAAGCCTAAAAAGTGTCACTGCAGATTTTGAACACATCGAAGTTCTTCTAGAACAATGCCGCGATTTTGTGGTCTCACTGAAGAAAAAGTCTATTAACAAAGGCATCTCCCTTTCCCTTACCTATGAACTAGAACGCCTTGGCCAAATCATCAACCGCACCCACGAAGTGCTTTCCCTTGTCAAAGCCTTTGGCTCCGAAGCTTTTTACACCGACCTTGTAGCCCTCTTTAAGGAAGCGGTCAAAAAAAACAGTACCCGCAATTCCTTGCGCGAAATCTGCAACCAAAACATCAAAATTCTCGCCAAAAGCATCGCCAACAACGCCAGCGAACACGGCGAACACTACATCACCGAAACCAAAAAAGAGTACCTCCAGATGTTCGCAAGTGCCGCAGGTGCGGGGGTAATCATCGCTCTCATGGCACTTTTTAAAATCAACATTTCCCAAATGGGCTTAGGAGCGGGCGCGGAAACGCTCCTAGCAAGCCTCAACTACGGCTTTGGTTTTGTGCTCATCCATTTGCTTGGCTTCACCGTCGCCACCAAACAGCCCGCCATGACCGCCTCCACCTTCGCCAAAGCAGTCGAAAAAGGGAAAAACAACAAAACCAACCACCTCAAACTCGTAGACCTCATCTTTCACGTTAGCCGTTCCCAATTTGCCGCTGTTGCTGGCAATGTCACCCTCGCTCTTGGCGTTGCTTTTGGCGCAGGGTACTGGTACGTGACGCGCTACGGGGCGTTTCTCTCACCCGAAGAAGCGGCTTATTATGTGCACAGCATAGACCCCTTTCCCGCACTTCTTTTTGCAGGAATCGCTGGGGTTTGGCTCTTTTGTTCAGGGATTATCGCGGGGTATTTTGACAACCGTGCGGATTTCCTAGACCTCAAATACCGTTACATGTACCATCCTTTTTTAATCAAAATCACCTCGACTCCCGTTCGGGAAAAGCTTTCCACCTTTTTGCATGAAAACCACGGTGCCATCATGGGAAACTTCATCTTTGGCCTTCTTTTAGGCACCACGCCCTACATTGGAGCCATCCTTAACCTTCCCTTAGACATCCGCCACGTTGCCTTTTCTACGGCCAACTTGGGTTATAGCATGGCGCATGTACCTTTACCCTTGTGGTATTTTCTCGTAGCGTTAGGGTTTGTGCTCATGATTGGCCTTGTAAATCTTGCGGTAAGTTTTTCCCTTGCCCTCATGGTTTCTCTAAGGGCAAGAGAGGCGCGCTTTGGGAGCTTTTGGGGGTTTGTTTCCTTATTAAGAAAAGAGTCAACCAAACGGCCTTTAGAGCTTGTTTTTCCACCCAAAACTTCTGAATCACAAAAAGGCACAGACCCCTCATGATTTTACGCCTTGGCCTTTGCTTCTTCATCATCGCCTTTGTCTTGTTTTGGAAAGAAATGGCATGTTGGGAAGTGGTGGCCTTTGGGCTTTTGGTAGGGTGGGCACTTTTGCATGAAATATTTTCCTACCGCAGTGCTTCCAAATACGCCTTGCATGATGGGCTTTTTCACGAACACAGCCTCTTAAAACACTGGCTTTCGGGCAAAACAGTACTCACTGTCAAATCCCTCATTTTTGCTTTTATATTAACCCTGATTATTCTCTTACATGTAAGCTTTTTGGACAACCTTGGTGTCCTAACACTCCTTGTGGGGATTCTCACTTTTTTGGCCATCAAAAAGATAGCCCTGCCTCTGTTTGCCCGCGAACTACGCTACGGGGAAAACACCGCAAAAGTGTGGCTATTTTGGCTCAATGCCCTTGTGATGAGCGTGTTTCACACGCTGCTTTTGTTTTGGTGGCACACGCCTTTTGTTCCCGCCGCCTCTTTACGCCACGTGCTTGTTCAAGCTAACTACAACCCTGTGGTCCAATGCGCCCTTTTAGAGGACATCCACGCCCTTGCGTACTACCTTCACCTTATCAAAACATGGGCGCTAGGCACCCTGCTTCACGGGGATGCCTTTTGGACAGGACTTGCTTTTTTAAGCCTCAGCACCTTTGGGTACATGGTGTTTTTCTTTGCACTCTCACACTTGTATTCTTGGGTATTTAGCCCACCCAGCTCCCCTCTTCCCAAAGCCTTAAAGCCAGGCTATTTCATCTTGACTTTGTTGCTACTTGCCTACCTCACAGGGGCGTTTTATGCTGCGGGTATGTTTGCCAATCACCCCGCCACGGCGCCTTTATTTAAGACCATCTCTCAAGACCTTTCCCAAGAAACTACGCGTCGCGTCGCTGCGCCCACACGGGTTGTGCGCTTGTATCTTGGTGAAAAAGAGATGTTCATCCCCCTTGAAGACTTGCCCAAAATCCGCGAAGAGATTGCAAGGTACAAACACACCCTACTTACCCAAACCCACGACGTGCTGAGCGTCCACACCCAAGAAGCCTTTGCCGCTTCCCAAGAAGCGATTGTCACTGCGTTTGCCAACTGGTACTATTCGGCCTTGACAGATTATGCATTGCTCTTAGCATGGGCAAGTACGGGTTCTGTTGATGTGGCCATTGAACGGAAGTTTGAAGAGATTTTTGCTACCCATTTTCCAAAAGATTTTCACGAAAAAACACAGGCGATGTTTCACGCCATGGAAACCCAATTTCAACAACACCTCACCACCACCCTTGCTTCCTACCAACTCACTACCACCGCTCCTGTTCTTGTCTCTCCTCTTGCAACGGATGATTTCTACGATGCTTTTGCCAAACTGCACGCCAGAAGCCTTGAACGCGTCTCCTTGTCCGCTGGTTTTTCTGCTCTCTCCCTAACCGCCCTTGGCACACTTGCAGGGAAAACAGCTATCAAAACAGCAGGAAAAACCCTCACCAAAAGTGCCACCAGTGTTGGCGCGGTGCTTTTTGGTGCAGGAACAGGACTTAGTTGCGGACCTTTTGCCGTAGTTTGTTCTCCTGTGTTTGCCCTTTCCGCGTGGATAGCAACCGACTATGGTTTTGCCAAAGTAGACGAAGCCTTGCACCGCGACGCCCTTGAAGAGGATATCCAAAACGCCCTCACCCAAACCCGCGATGCCCTCGCCCTTCGCCTCCAAGACCAAGCAACCCAAAGTCTAGACGCATTAGAATCTTTACTCTACTAGGCAATACGCTTTTGAAGCAAAGCTCCAAAAGCTACGCTAACGCTGTGTTCTCTTCAGCAGAGGGCTCGCGCACCTTTGGTGCTTTGCCTTCTTGCAAGAAGGCTATTAATAACTCCCATTTTAGTCACACCCTCTACGCTACAATCTGCCCATTAAAATGGTAAATTTTCATAACCCAAGGAAAAAGGATGCGTGTACTTTATTATGATTGTTTTAGCGGCATTAGCGGCGACATGCACCTTGGTGCCATGCTTGACCTTGGTGTCTCTCCCGAGCACCTTCGCACTGAACTTGCCAAGCTTCCTTTACATGGAGAATTTAGCCTAGAAATCGCGCCTGCAAGCAAACACGGCATTGGCGGCACAAAGGTAGCTGTCCACCTCAAACACGCGCACCATGACCACCATGACCACCATGACCACCATGACCACCATGACCACCATGACCACCATGACC
>JACUTV010000080.1 GCA_014859645.1 Campylobacterales bacterium | reverse complement strand
GCTTGTTCAAGTTCAGATTGGGCGCCAACGCCTGAGTTAATGCGTTGTCCAATTTGGTCGTGGAGGCGGTCGTGGATGTCAACATTGTCTTTGGCAAGTTCAAGCAATTTTTTTTGTTTGAGTGCGGCAAGGTAAGCTTGGGCAGTTTCGAGGGTTTTTTCGTTGATGGCTTCCATTACACGAAAGGAAGCAGCACTGATACGGCTGTCTTGGCGGCTCACATTGAGCTGATCCGCGCCTCCTCGGAAAAGGTTCCACTGAAGGATAAAGGCCATTTCAGTGCGGTCAAGGTAGACATTTTTTTCATTGGTATTGTTGTTATTACTTTTTTCGCGTCCAGCAGCGGCAACAAAATCGAGGGTTGGTAAGTAGCCTGCAAAGGCAATATTTTTGTCTTGGGTGATGGCTCGAAAATCGCGGATTCTTTCCAGGATTTCGGGGTGATTTGCTACCACATCGCGCATCGCGTCTTCAAGTGTAAGCGCAAAAGCAGAACTTGCAACCAGCGAACTGGCAATAAAAGCCAATGCATAACGTTTCATGTCATATCCTTCGTGTTAAAATAAAAATTTTTGCGAGAAACCCACCGAATCTCGCCAATATTTCCTATGTGAAATTATATAAATCACAAACCACGTTTTGGTCACATTTTTGTTTGATTTTAGCCAATCATGAAGAGACTCTTCAAAATCACCTAAAAAAGTCACAAAATTAAGTTGATATGTGCTACATTTTCCCCCATGAAGCCATCATCTGTCCAACCAAACCCTGAGATTGTCCGTGCCGCCCAAGAGCGCAGGAAGAAGATTCTCCTAGCGATGTACGTGATGACCATTGGGGTCTTTTTTGTGCACAATCTCACCGATATTTACAATACCAACTATCCTGTCATTTTTGTGCGCTCAACCATGCTCGTGTTGATGCTTGTAGCCTTCGTGAGATTGTATCAAAAACAGTATTACGAAAAAGCTTCCTACGCTATTTTGCTTATCTTGGGCATCAGTACCATCGGTATTTCTGTGGTGGGAAAATTTGACGATTTTACACCCGCGTTCATCCTCCCCTTTATCTTGGGCTCTTTTTCGTTGTTTAGTTGGCAAAAAGGGTTGCTTTTTAGCGTTACATTATTAGGACTGCTCATAGGTGCCATGTGGTTGAGCCCCGAATACTTCGGCGAAAGTGCGTTTTTGCAAAGCAAAACGGCGTTGTTTAATTTTTTCTTTGTGGTGATGCTCATCATGGTCTTTGGGTTTTACTATGAAACCACACGGGTAGATGCCTATAAGCGCTTGATGAACGTGAGCCAAAAAAAAGATTTGCTTTACAATGAAATCCACCACCGCGTCAAAAACAACCTCAACATCGTCTCTTCTATGTTGGCTATTCAAGCGGAAAAAGAAGACCAACGAGTGAAAGAGATTATCCAAGTGAGCAAGGAACGCATCGATGCCATGGCAATGGTACATTCGATGCTGTATGTGTCTAGCGACATCGAAAAGGTCAACGCGCAATTGTTCATCGAAAAACTTACCTCGACTATTGGGCGGACGATGGGCTTACATGTAAAGACTGAGCTTACCATTTCACCTTTAGCGCTTACACTCAATGAAGTGATGCCCCTAGGACTCATCGCCAACGAACTTTTGACCAATAGCTTCAAATATGCCTTTAAAGGGGTGCTAAATCCTCGCATCATGATTACCCTAAAAACAAATAACGACGAAGTGGAATTTACTTACCAAGATAACGGTGTCGGGTGTGATAAGGATGCCGTGCAAGGGATTGGGCTTAAGCTTGTGCAACTCAATGTGCGCCAACTTAGAGGAAAAATGACCCTTAGCCATGGAGAAGGGTTTGGATGCCAAATTTCTTACAAGCGAAGTGACCATGTATAAGATATTGATTGTAGAAGACGAAGTTATCGCGGCAGAGTATTTGCGTATGGTGCTTGAAAAACGCGGCTGGAGTGTAGTGGATGTGGTGGACAATGGTACCGATGCCCTAGAGGCTATTCGTAAGTTCAGCCCCCATCTTGTGCTCATGGACATCATGATTCGCGGGCCAAAAAGTGGGTGCGAAGTGGCCATGGAAATCCGAAGCATCAGCCATTGTTCCATCGTCTTTTTGACCGCCTATGCCGATGAAGAGATGATTGGGTATGCCATGGAAGTGGAAGCGGATGGGTATATCATTAAGCCTTACGATGAAAAAGAGATTGTTGCTACCTTGTCCCTCTTGAGTGCCAAAGCAAACCGCGGTTCTGGGCTTAAGGTGAGTAAAATCATCGGCGGGTTTTATTTTAACCACGAGACAAATCTTCTTTATAAAGATACCGAAGTGGTGAGGGTTGGCCCCAAAGCCTTAAAACTCATCCAGCTGTTGTGCAACAATAAAAACGGGTGTGTGCACTACGAAACCCTCTATGCCGCCATGTGGAATGACGAAATAAACCTCAAAAAACTACAAATGGTCGTGTACCGTGTGCGAGAAGTGTGCGGCATTGATTTTATCGAAAACATCAACGCCGTGGGGTATCGCATCAAGCTTGACCACGCGTTAGAACCTTTAAACTAAGCCTCTTTACACGCCCCTGCTATCCCAAATCCCAAGGCTCTTAGTGCTTCAAGTTCCCGCGTCGCATCTTCCCCTTGGGTGGTGAGGTAGTCTCCGATAACCATGGCGTTTGCTCCGTGGGAAAAGAAGGTGTAATTGCCCTTGCCAAAGACCCGCTCCCTTCCCCCTGCAAGCATGATTTTCTGGGCATGTGGGATGAGCGTTCGCGCAAGAGCGATGATTTCTAGGGCTTCTTCTTGGCTAAGCGTTGGATGAGAAATGGGCAAGGCGGGGTTAGGGTGAAAAAAGTTCAGCGGCACGTTTGTGGGGTTTAGGGACGCGATAGACAAGAGCAAACTAACACGGTCTTGCTCACTTTCCCCCACACCAAAAATCCCCCCGCACACAAGGTCTAACCCCACTTCGCCCACGTGTTTACATGTACGGTAGCGCTCTTGCCATGTGTGGGTGGAGCACAGTGTGGGGTAGAAAGCTTCGGAGGCTTCGAGGTTGTGGTTGTACGCGCGTACGCCCGCCGCTTTTAAGGTGTGCAAATCTTCCGCTTCCGCGACGCCATTACAGGCGATGAGCTTGAGTCCTAAGTCTAAATCCGTAATAGCCTTGGCTGCGTCAGACACGAGGGCGAGGGTTTTTGGGGTGAGAGATTTGCCAGAACTTACCAAGCAAAAGCCTGTGGCATGGCGTTCTTTGGCACGCTTTGCTTCGTAAATGATAGTCTCGATGGGTTTTTTGCTGTAGCGGTCGATGGTGGCGCCGTGGGAGATACTTTGGGCGCAAAAAGCGCAATCTTGCTCGCACGCACCGCTTTTGATGTTAGAAATAGCACAGAGAAAAATAGTCGACATGGTGTTCCTTGGCCTTACATGTAAAGATTGCGGGAGTGTAACAAATCTTCTCTAAAAGCTCCCCAAGTCCACCAAGGTACTGACGAAATAACAAAAGCAAACAAGACAAATATTATTTATCATTAAGCAATAATACAGTCCTAGAAAGCTAGCATTAGAGGAAAAATTCGTCAGTCAAGGAAAGCAAATGAACGCGCGTTGGGAAAAATGTGTAGAGTTTCACGGACATGCATGTCCAGGACTTGCCATCGGGTTTCGTGCAGTGGAAGCGGCGCAAACGTGGCTAGGGATGCAAGGCTTTAGCGCGGATGAAGAGCTCGTATGCGTCACGGAAAACGACGCGTGCGGGGTGGACGCCATCCAAGTGCTGTTGGGGTGCAGTTTTGGCAAGGGCAACCTCATCTACAAAGATGTTGGCAAGCAAGCCTTTAGCTTTTTTGACCGCAAAGGGGGCAAAAAAGGCCGCGTGGTCTTTCGCCGCCCGCTAGACCCAGCCATGGACAGAACCGCCATGCAAGCACACATCTTAGAAGCCCCTTTGGAAGAGGTGTTTGAGCTTAAAACCCCCTCTTTTGAACTTCCCAAGCCCGCCCGTTTGTTTACCTCTCTTGCTTGTGAGGTGTGCGGAGAGAGCGCCGCGGAGATAAAAATGCGCCTCCAAGAGGGGAAAAAAGTGTGCGCGGATTGTTTTTCCCACTACACCAGAGGCTTCTAGCATGATGAAAAAACTCCTTCTTCTCTTGGCAGGCTTGATGGCGTCTTTGGCAGTGGCGCAAGTCCCAGAGGTAAAAATCGCAGACTCCCAAGGGGCTTTTGGTTACCCCAATCCTTATCACCACTACCCCAGAGGCCCAGGCTACGTGCGCATGAGTTACGTGTTTGACACTTTGGTGTGGAAAGGCAGTTCAGGGTTCACGCCCGCCCTTGCCAAAGCGTGGCACTACGACGCGCCAAACTTAAGCTTTGTGTTTGAGTTGCAAGAAAATGCCTTGTGGCACGATGGCGCGCCCGTGAGCGCGGAGGATGTGGCCTTTACCATCGGGTACTTTAAGCAGCATCCTTACTACTGGATAGACACCCGTGCGATTGCTTCGGTGGAGGTGGAAAGTCCGTACCGCGTGCGCATCACCCTTTCTGCGCCCTACGCACCCTTTCTCTCCGACATCGGCGGGACGATGCCCATCTTGCCCAAGCACATTTGGGAGGGAGTAGAAGACCCCAAAAGCTTTTTAGACGCCAAGGCATTCATCGGTTCTGGGCCTTACATGTACAAGGATTTTGACAAGACCAAAGGGACCTATTTGTACGAAGCTTTTGAGGGGTATTATGGCGGGACGCCTAAGGCCAAACGGCTCATTTACGTCAAAACCGACAAACCCCTTAGCGCGCTTTTGAGCGGAGGTGTTGACATGGCGACCATTCGCCCGCAAATGCTTCCTCAGGTGGGAAAAGTGCCCCATTTGAAGGTCATCGAAGATGAGCGCGGGTGGAATAAAAAGCTCATGATTAATCACCGCAAAGCACCTTTTGCTTCCGTGGCGTTTCGTCAAGCGTTGGCTTACGGCATCGACCGTGAACGGCTCATCGCCCAAGCCCACCAAGGACACCCAAAACTTGCCTCCCTAGGGCTTCTTTCGCCAGACCACGCCATGGCAAACCCTGCCTTGCCTGAGTATGGGTTTAATCCTAGAAAAGCCCTTGCGTTGTTAGGAACGTTGGGCTACGCCAAAAATGCCAATGGGATGCTAGAAAAAGAGGGAAAACCCTTACATGTAAGCCTTCTTTCTTCGAGCATCACCTCAGGGGGACAAGCAGGAAGCGACCGCGACGGGGAGATGATTGCTGCGTTTTTGCGCGATCTTGGTATGGAGGTTGAACTCATTGGGCTAGAACAAACCACGTTAGATGCCAAGGTCAAAGCATGGGAATTTGACCTTGCTGTTTCAGGACACGGGGGCATCGCAGGAGACGCAAAAATCCTCAACGAAATGATTTTGCCGTGGGGAGGGGCGGGTTCGGTTAACAGCGCGCGGTATGATGCTAATTCCAAACTCAACGCCCTTTTAGAAGCGCAACTTTTAGAAATGGACGAAGCTAAACGCACGGCCATGGTGCAAGAGATTCAACTCCTGCATGCTACAGATTTGCCTGCCATTGCGCTGTATTATCCTCGTGCGTTAAGCGTGTACGATACCCGCAAAGGAGTAGCGTGGTTTTATACCAAAGGCGGCATCGCTAAGGGGATTCCCCTCCCTCAAAACAAGCGGGCATTGCTCCCTTAGATGGCGCGCACCTTCCTTTCCTATGCCATCGCTCTTGGGGTGATGGCGTACCTTTCTTATGGACTGCCTTTGTGGCTTCCAGGAGATTTTGCCACGGCGATGTATGCTAGCAGCGACGTGGTGCTTTCCCTCGAAGAAGAAGCCCGTTTAGCACCCGTGACCCCTTCTTTTTTAGCGTACGTGAGCGCCTTTGTTCGTGGGGACTTTGGGCTCTCTTTGGCGTATGGTGTACCTATTGGTGCGCTGTTGGCGGAAGCCTTGCCGTGGACGCTTTTGCTTGGGTTTTGTGCGTACTTTAGCGCTTTTGTGGTGGCCTTTATCTTGGGCGTGGAGAGTGCTTTTAGGCGTGCAGGCAAGGTGGACAGAGGGTTAAGTGCGGTGATGGTGAGTTTGGATGGGGTGCCTGAATTGGTGCTTGGGGTGGTGTTCTTGCTCTTTTTTGGCGCCCATTTGGGATGGTTTCCCTTGCAAGGAGCGCTCACGCCTTACAGCGATAAAAGTGGGATGGCGCACGTGGGAGACGTGTTGGCCCACCTGTGTTTGCCCGCAACGACACTTTTTCTAGCTTCCTTGTCGGGGCAATTTTTACTGGTACGCGTGAGTGTGTTGCACGTGTTGCCCGCACCTTTTGTGGCCAGTGCGCACTTGCGAGGGCTTGGGCCGTGGCGGGTACGGTACGCGTATGTGGCGTTAAATGCCTTGCTTCCCATCGTGGTGCGCTTTGGGTTTCGCCTTGCTTCGATGGTGACAAGCCTCATTGTAGTGGAGACGATTTTTGCTTACCCTGGGGTTGGGTCTTTGCTCATGGACGCGGTTGCTAAGCGCGATGTGCCAGTGATTCAGGTGATTGTCACCTTGCTCTCGTTGGGGGTGATTGGGGTGAATGTGTTGCTTGAAGGGGTGGCGTTTTGGCTAAAACCCAAAGGGAGCCGCGCGTGAAAAGGGTGGTGAGAGACCCTTTTTTTAAGGTGGGCGTTTTACTCCTTGGTACAGTGAGTGCACTTGGCGTGTTGGCTTTGTTTTGGCTCCCTTACGACCCCCATGCGTTTGTGTTTGAACCTTTGGCAAACCCTTCTTGGACGCATCTTTTGGGGGTCAATGACGCGGGCATGGATATTTTTTCTGAACTTCTTGTGGCCGTGCAAAACACCCTCATGTTTGGGGCGTGGGTTGCGGCTATTTCGGTGGGGCTTGGGGCGGTTGTGGGGATGGTGAGCGGGTACTGGGGCGGTTGGGTGGACGCGGTGCTCATGCGCTTGTGTGACATTTTGATTGCCCTGCCTTCGGTGTTGGTATTGTTGTTGGTGGCAAGCATCGCAAGGCCAAGCGGGCTAGAACTTGGCGCGCTGCTAGGCGTGCTTTCGTTTCCCGTGGGGGCAAAGGTGGTGCGCTTCCAAACGGCGCACCTTAAAGAGGCGTTGTATGTTGAGGTAGCCTTGCACCTGGGGGCTAGTGGGTGGTATGTGCTGAGGCGTCATATCTTGCCTTCGTTGGTCTCACTCATCGGATTTTCTGTGGCGGGGCGGTTTCGTTTTGCGGTGATGGCGCAAGCGACCTTGGCCTTTTTGGGGCTACTAAACCCAAGTGAAAAATCTTTCGGGATGATGATACGGCAGGGGATGCAGTACTATTATCTGGACATATGGTGGCATTGGATTTTCCCGCCTGTGGTGCTTTTGGGGATGGCGTTGGTGGGGGTGACCTTTGTGATTTTTAGCCTAGAGGGCGTGTTGGACGGGCGAGTAAAAGGGGTGTTGCGTGGTTGAATTTGTGGATTTTTCGCTGTTTTATGAAGAAGAGCACCATCGGCTCATTGCCCTTGAAAACCTTACATGTAAGCTTGAAAAAAGAAAGATTACGGCGATTATTGGCGAATCGGGCGCGGGAAAAACTAGCTTAGCTAAAGCCCTCATGGCCCATCTTCCCTCGAACGCAACGGTACAAGGAAGCCTTAAAGTAGACGGCGTTTCATGGCTTGACCAAGAAAGCGCCCAGCAGCGGCTGTTTCGCCAACGCCACATCGCCTACATGCCCCAAGGCGGCAGTGAAAACTTAAATCCGCTACTCTCAGTGGGCGCGCAATTGCGTGAAGTGATGGCACCACGCTTTACATGTAAAGGATTGCTTGAATCGGTGGGATTAAAGAAGGAGGTGGAAGAGCGCACCCCAAGAGAACTGAGTGGTGGCGAGGTTTCGCGGGTGCTTTTAGCTCTTGCCCTTGCTAGCGACGCGCCTTGTTTGGTGCTTGATGAACCAACGGCGGGGTTGGACGAAACATCAAAAAGGTCGTTAGAAATGCTTTTTGATTCCCTTCGTGCGCAGGGAAAAACACTGGTGCTCATCACTCATGATTTGGAGCTAGCGCACCGTGTGAGTGACGTGACGTGGGTGCTTTACCTTGGGCAGTTGCTAGAAGTGTTGCCTTCTTCGGAGTTGTTTGCGCGGGCGTTGCACCCGTATACTATTGCCCTTTCACGGGTGTTTCCGCGGATGGATCGCGCCAAAGACATCGTCAAAATCAAAGGCGAGAGTACCTTCCGGCTCATCCATCGGCACGCTACCTCCCATGTGCACGCTGGCACCCTGACCCATGTACATGTAGAGGTGCCTGGATGCGTGTATGCGCCCCGCTGTACTCAGCCTGTGGCGCGGTGTTATGAGGAAAAACCTCCTTTTAAGGCTACGCAAAAAGGGTTTTGCGCGTGCTATTTTGAGGGGATGCGTCCGCTGATAGCCTTGGAGTCGGTGAGCTTTGCGTACCCGCGCAGTGACGCGCTTGTGCTACAAAACTTCTCACTCAGCCTCAAACGCGGAGAGATTGTCGCATTGGTGGGAGATTCTGGTTCGGGAAAGAGCACGGTGGCAAAACTCATGGCAGGGATGTTAGCACCCAAAGAGGGAAGGGTGGTCATGGAAGAGGCCTTGCGTGTGGGGATGGTGCATCAGCACCCCATGCAAGCGTTGAATCCCCGTTTTAGCGCCTATGAGAGCATCGCGGAGCCGTTGGTATTGGGGCGGTTTCCTCGGGAACGTTTGGACGCGCGGGTGCGGGAAGTGGCCCTTGCGTGCGGGCTTGGGGAGGACAGGCATGTGTTGGATTTAGCGCCGCATAAACTTAGCCTTGGCACCTTACAACGGGTGTGCATGGCGCGAGCACTGGCGAATTATCCTGATGTTATTATTGCCGATGAGCCTACGAGTGCACTCGACCCAAGTGTGCAAGCGCGCGTAGTGAAGACACTTTTGGACTTACAGGTGGAAATAGGGGTTGGCGTTTTATTGATTACCCATAATCTTGCCCTTGCGCGGAAAATTGCTGATATAATAGGCATACTAAAAAATGGAAAGCTCGTCTATAGGGGAAGCGTGGAAGCGTGCCCGCTACTGTAGGCGGTCTCCAATGGAGGAAATGCCACGTGAACCCAAAGGCGGACAAGACAGAACAGATTTTGGAAGGGTCGTTGCGGCTGTTTTCACAAAAAGGGTTTTTTGCGACGACAATGCCCGATATTGCGCGGTTTCTCAAGATGAGTCCGGGCAATATTTACAATTATTTTACCTCTAAAGAAGAGTTGGCCAAGGCAGTCATAACCTACTCGTCTAAGATTTTGGGTGAAGAAGTGCGCAAGATTAACGAAATGTCGGTGGATTCGGAAGAGAAGATTTGGCGCATCGTGGCGATTTATTTTAGTATGGTCAAGAGTCGCCCTGAGCATATTGACTATTTTTTGAAAGTGTACTTGGCCAACAAAGAGATATTTTCCAGTAGCATGAAAGAGCTGTTGTATGAGTCGGTGTTCATCCAAGAACTGCGGACGATGTTTGAAGAAGGGGTGCTAAAACGAGAGTTGCGCAATCAGGATTTTTTCTCGGTTTTGGGCATTTTAGTAGGAACAATGGCGGGAGTTGCGTTCATGTTTAGCGAAGATTTACTGGAAAATGACATCATGCACTATACGAAAAGTATTTCAGAAAACATTTACGAAGCACTGCGTTTAAAGTAGACGAGCACCCAAAAATGGGTGCGCGTTAGCCTAAGAATGAATAGAGAAAATAACTGACGATAAACCCAAAAGCCGAAGCGGTGATGAGCGGTGCGCCGTACAAAAAGGTCGCAAACACTTTCACCAAAATACTGCGTTTGAACTTGAGCGCCAAGATGATGATAGAGCCCAAAAAAGCGGTGAGAAAGATATACAAAAAGACATCTGCTAGGGTGAGTCCTTGGGTGAAAAACCCTATATAACTAAAAAATAGCGTAAAAATAAATACGCATCCCATGTACGCCATG
>JACUTV010000079.1 GCA_014859645.1 Campylobacterales bacterium | reverse complement strand
TATGTAGGAATTGACTACCACTTTTACTACACCTTTGATCGCACCAAATTTCAAGGAAGTAACAATCCAAGCTTGGCGAGGCATCAGTTTGAAGAGATACAACTACAATTCAAAAAAGACATGAAAGTAATTTTCGATTCTATGGAAATTTACGATATGGATAGAGAACGAATGGAAAAAGAAGGTCTTTTATATAACAAAAAATATATGTTGGAGACTGAATCAAACGCAAAAGACAAAAGTCTAAAATGCACTTATATCAAAGAAATAGACTCTTTTGACTGCATAGGAAGAGAAACGGGCAGACACTGTACGCGAAAAAGAACAGAGAAATATATTTGGGATTGTAAAGACGAATAAAAACTAAGGAAAAAATATGAAATCTATTAAATTGCTTTTAGTGGCACTTGTGCCATTGGTATTTCAAGCATGTGCTGCGAGTAAAAATCTCACACACAATGACGTTGTCAGAACAGCACTGATAAAATGTCCTGGACCTGAGATGAACATCTCTATGGTACCTTCACGTGGTCCTCTTGCTGATGCCATGGCAATTAGTGCTATCAAAACAGCTGGAAATGATGGAGGGTTTTCTAAAGAATTTGCAACATTTATAAAATCTGATCCAAAAAATGTGAGTGTGTATTGTCCAAACTCACAAAAGCTAGAAGCGCTAATTTTACATACCTTTAGCTTGTATAAAAATAATGAGCTAAAAGGCATTTCTGTTTGTGTTATCGGTATAGCAAATAGTCAAAAATTAACAACTGAAGCGGCTAGAACAGGTGTTGTTCTCACATTCGTTCCATAATTATAAATCAATCCAAAAGGAAAAAAATGAAAAATACAAAACAAAATTTAGCTTATACACTCTTCGTATTGATAGCATTAATGCTTACAGGCTGTGCAGCAACACAGCCTTCTGAGCCTTTAAGCGGAAAAGTTAAATTTGATAAAATTACTCTAAATTTTATACAAAAACATATCCCTAGGACAAAACAATATCAATCACAAGATGATGTTGAAAGAAAATTAAATGATGAAATTATAAAAAATTTAGAACTTAACAATATGCTAGATGCTAATTCAACAGATGAGTTGGTTATTACTATTGATTTTAGAAGAATTTTTATGGGTGAAGATATGCCTATTTCAAAATTAAGAAGCGACACGATAGCTTCCCCAAAATTAGGTTACGATATTAAAATAATACGTGATGCAAAAGTTTTAAGACATTTACGCAAAACAAACTTGAACTATAGTGCAGGTTTTGCAGGAAATATAAAACATATCATGATGATGGATAAAGAAAACGAGCGAGAAAATGGAGCCATTGGCGCTTTAAGCAAAGATATTGTGGAAAGAGTAAAGGAATTTTAATTGTTAAAATTTTTACATGCACAAAGACAAAACAACAATGGAACATAGGTAAAGCCAATGAGTTGTTATCACTACCGCCCCCGAGCACACCCTAAAACGCTTGGGGGATACCATGTTTGAAACCCAACTTGTCAGCAGCAGTGTGCTTCTTCTTAGTGGGAGCCGCCACTTGGAGGGTTATACTTCTGAGCTAGAACAGGCGCTACTCTCGCCTTTGTTCCGCAATAATCCGTCTTACATGTAAAGAAAAAAGAGGTAAAGATGTTCAAAACCACACTGCTGCTGTGTTTGGCGATTTTATTTTCAGGTTGTGCGACAAAGGCGCCCTACGTGGCTCCTACAGAAGGCCCAACAGCAACCTTGATACTCCCTGTTAGTTTTACAAAATATTCATTTGGCTTTAGCGGGGCCTCCGTCCACTTCGCCATTGGCGATGCTTCGGGTTTTGGGAAACCCCATGAAGCAAAAAGAGATACCAAGGAACAAGAAACGGTAACGTACAAAATTCCCGCCAACAAAGATGTCTATATTCACTACCACGCATACATCAGAAATACATCATGTTACGCTACAAAAATAATAACTAATGTCGAAGAAGGAAAAATCTATGAAGCCAAAGGAACAATGACGTGGAGTGGAAGAGATTTGCGGCACCACTGCACGCTCGTCGTTATAGAAAAATCTGGCCAAAAAAGGTTTTTGTAAAAACCAAAGAAACCCACACAAAAGGATTAACATGCAAAAATCCATAAAAATTCTATTGTCGGCCATACTTTTAACAGTTTTAACTTCATGCGCATCACATCCCACCGCCCCTTCTCTTGATATGGGAAGTGTGCAACAAAAAGCAGAATCTGGCGACAAACATGCGCAATACCAACTTGCGCTGCTTCACAGAAGCTACGGGCACTTTCCAGAAGCTCTTGAGTGGCTCCAAAAAGCAGCCGCACAAGACTACCCTTTGGCGCAAAATGAACTGGGAAACATCTACCTTGAAGGACGCATGGAGGAGGAAAAAGACTCAAACCAAGCATTTGCATGGTATCAAAAAGCAGCGCAAGGCGGGTACTTTGATGCCATTAACAATCTAGGGTATCTGTATGATTTGGGCAAGGGGACAGACCAAGACCATGCCAAAGCGGCCCAACTCTACGAACTTGCCGCCTCAAAAGGCTCGATACGCGCCATGTACAATCTTGGCCTTTTATACCAACAAGGCCAAGGCGTGGAAAAAGACATGGTGCAGGCGTACAAATGGTTCGATCTTGCAAGGTACTATACGGGTAGATCGAGAGATATGAGCCTTAAATGGGCCATTAGAAAACAATGGGATGAATTAGAGGCAACCATGAGCTCTTCTGAAAAAAAAGAGGCAAGAGAACTAGGCACCCAGTGGCAAAAATCTATTGCATCCAATCGCTAGATGTCTAGTAAGATTGCGCATATTTCAGGCACTTTGCACCCCACAAAAGATGCTATGATTCATTCACTAACCCCAAAAGAGGCTCACATGCTTACATGTAAGGTGTCAACCCAAGACCCAACCTTTTGCGCCCTCACTAAGAGGCTAGACAAAGAGCTCGCATCGCGCCATGGAACGTTGCAGTCCCATTATGACGCGCACAACGTCGTTGAACACATGGAAACAGCAGTGGTTGGTTTTGTGGAGAAGAAGGGTATTGCGTGCGGATGTTTTAAACCTGTCGACACAACTACGGTAGAAATCAAGCGCATGTTTGTCGCACCAAACCACCGCCGAAAGGGCTATTCTTCCGCTCTTTTAGAAGAACTCGAAGTCTGGGCGCGCACCCTTGGGTTCACACATGCGCGCCTTGAAACAGGCAAAGGCCAGCCCGAAGCCATCGCCTTGTACCAAAAACACGGTTACGCCATCACTTCAAATTTCCCACCTTATGTGGGCATGGACAACAGCGTATGCATGCACAAATCCCTTTACATGTAAAACCCAGCACGCCCCAACGCTACAACCACTACGCCTAGCACCATAGACGCCACCACACTCTTTGTTGCGTAAATGCACAAGGCGATAAGCGCCGCTACTACGGCACCCAATAGCCCTTCTTTGAGGAGAGAAGGCACCACTAGCGCAATCAAAAGCGTAGCAGGAAGCGCGTCTAAAAAGACTTTCACCCGTCCCCCGCGCGCCAGCTTGTTTGAAAACAATAACCCGCAAAGCCTTAGACAATACGTGGCCGCGGCAACAGTAAAAATAACCACCAACGCCGCCATATCACCCATTGTTTTTCCCCAAAAATGCGGCACTAAGGGCACCCGCAAGAGCGCCAAGGACGATGTAAAACTTCCCAGGAATCACCGCTTCTGCCACGCTTGCTACCACCGCTGCAATGGTCCAAGGAAGGAGGCTTTCTTTGCCACGAAACATCAAAAAAGCCAACGCCAAAAAGATGGCAGTGAAGGCAAAATCTAAGGCATATTTTTCAGGCTCGGCAATAAACCCTCCAAGCAAATACCCCGCCACCGTACTGGCATTCCACATCAGCACCAAACACACTCCACCTCCAAACAAAAACAAAGGCGTGAATGGTCCAAGGAAGAAGGCTTTCTTTGCCACGAAACATCAAAAAAGCCAACGCCAAAAAGATGGCAGTGAAGGCAAAATCTAAGGCATATTTTTCAGGCTCGGCAATAAACCCTCCAAGCAAATACCCCGCCACCGTACTGGCATTCCACATCAGCACCAAACACACTCCACCTCCAAACAAAAACAAAGGCGTGATGGGTTCTTTGTGCAATCTGCCCATGGTCACTGCCCAGTTTTCATCGGCCACCAAGTGCATGTAACGCATTTTTTCGCCAAACGTGCTTGTTTTAAAGAGGGGATTCAACGAGGCGCCTATGAGAAAATACCGCAAGTTTATCATCACTGCGGCGGCAATCATCCCCATCACATCAAGGGTTTCGCCCCACATCTCCACAAGCACAAACTGCGAAGACCCCGCAAAAATAAAAACGTTCATCAGCACCATCTCGTGCAACGCAACGCCCGCTTGGGAACTGAGCATCCCGCACACGGAACCGTAAATAGCAACACTAAAGCCGATGGGCAAATTGGCCACAAAGCCATTCTTAAAATCGTGTTTCATGGAGGCATTATAGAATGTTTTCGCACAAAAATCTTGGATAAAATTGCTATAAAAAAGCGCATTCGTACTACCACGGCGTGAAACCAATCACCCTTAAGTCGCTCTCTTTTACATGTAAAAATCGGACAAATACTATGCATACCTAACGCACATTTTTGGTTACTTTTTCTATAATTACCCACCAAAAAGGAGACCCATGCGCCATATCATCTTTACATCCCTCAACTCTCTACTCTTCACTTTAGTGTTTTTTAGCGTTTCATTCGCCTCCGAACCCAACTTCAAAAATCCCTCGCCTTTTAGCCAACACGCTGATGCTATCACGTCCATCGCGCTTAGCCCCGAGGGCACCGCACTTTTAGTAGCAAGTTTTGATGGCACCCTAGCGCTTTTAGACACACAATCAAATAAGATCATTCAAACACTAAAAGGCCACGAAGGCGCCGTGCAATCAGCTATTTTTAGCCCCAAGGGTGACATCATTGCTTCAGGTGGCAAAGACGGTACCGTGCGCCTTTGGGATGCCAAAACGGGCGCGCTTTTGCATACCCTCACAGGCCACAGCGCAAGCGTTTTTGCTCTTAGTTTTAGCATTGATGGCACCGCCCTCGCTTCAGGTAGCGAAGACAAGAGTATCATTGTGTGGGATGTTGCCACACATCAAGCGCGCCACACCCTCACGGGTCACGAAAGCTGGGTGCGTTCTCTCGCCTTTGCCCCTGAAGGTGCTCTCTTGCTTTCTGCGAGTTACGACGGCACGTTAATGCGATGGAATGTCGCCTCTGGCATAGCACTTCAGGTCTTCAAAGGCCACACAGGAAGGGTTGAAAAAGTCCTTTTTAGCCCTGATGGCGCCACCATCGCTTCTGCGGGCGAAGACAAAACCGTACGCCTTTGGGATGCTAAAACAGGCGCGCTTTTGCACACCTTCACTGAGGCCAAAAGTTGGTTGTTCTCCCTCGCATTTTCGCCAGATGGCACCACTCTTGTCGCGGGAGATTTTAACGGTACCCTTTTGTTCTGGGACGCAAAAACACGGCAATTTCTCCACAAATACACACCGCATAAAGACCTTGTTTCTTGCCTTGCATTCCACCCCAAAGGCACCGCGTTTTTCTCAGGAAGTTGGGACACATCCATCCTGCGTTGGAACCTTCCCTAGCGCCCCACCCAAACCCTTTACATGTAAAGGCCCAAAAAGGCACTTAAGGCCTTTTTGGGTACAATCTCTCTAAACACCACGCAACAGAGGCACCTATGACACTCACCCACCTTGATGAAAAAGACCACCCAAAAATGGTCGATGTTTCCGACAAAACTCCCACCACCCGCGTAGCAATCGCTAGCGGAACTATCACCATGAGCCAAGAAGCCTACGATGTAGTCGTCAACGAAAAAGCCAAAAAAGGCCCCGTCTTACAAACGGCCATCATCGCAGCCATTCAAGGCACCAAACGCACGCCCGAACTCATTCCCATGTGCCACCCTTTGCTTCTGAGTTCCATTCACTGTGACGTGGAAGAATTGCCCGCACTTCCTGGCTTTAAGCTCAGCGTCACTGCCAAACTCACTGGCCAAACAGGCGTAGAAATGGAAGCGCTCACAGGGACAAGCATCGGCCTTCTTACCATCTACGACATGGTTAAAGCCATCGACAAAGGCATGATTATCTCCAACGTCCAACTCGAATCCAAAAGCGGAGGCAAAAGTGGCAACTACGTGCGATCTTAACCTCGCCAACAAGGAAGTCCACATTGACTACCCTTGCCACTGGGAATACAAGGTCATCGTTCACGCCCATGTAGACATAAAAGCACCCCTCGCCCAAATACTCGAAACGAGGGAATACAGTTTAACCTTGTCCAACAACTCCAAAGCAGGCACTTACACTAGCTACAGCGCGCGCGTCTTAGTCACAAGCCACGAAGAGCGCAAAGCCCTTTTTAGCGCGCTAAAAGCCCATCCTTCCATCAAATACGTTCTATAAGGAGCACCCATGGAATCCGTTCAAACCATCTTTGCCAATTCCCTCAAAGAAAACAAAACCAACCCTACCCTTCCTAGTCTCGTAGAAGAGCTAACCTTTGAGCTTTCTCGCAAAAAACTCCAACGCCTCAAAGACCCTGCCCACATCCAAAAACGCATTGGCGAACTTTTTAGCCTCTACAGCCATGTGTTAAAAGAAGAAGGATTGGACACACCCAAACTCTTTACATGTAGCATAGATGGCCTCATCAAAGCCGCCAGTTTTGATGAGAGCGAATTGCTTTTTAAGCGCATCTACGAAAAAGAGCAACTGGAAAAACTCATCGCGGGACAAAAAAACAGCATCAAAATGTTGATTGCTTCCACCTACGCAACACTGGAAGAAACCATCGACGTGGCAGAACACAACGCGCCACTTTTCATCGCCCTACACGACTCCAAATTGCGCGGGATTGAGATGTTAGGCATCCTTAAAGAAACCACCCAAGAAGCCTTACTTACTACCATTGAAAAAGGCAGTGACATCGAAGACACCGCCGCAGAAATCACCAAAACCATCTCCTACCAAGCCATCAACGAAGGGGAATTTACCAAACAGCGCTTTTTAGACGTAGCTAGGGCCATCATTGGCGTTTCGGTGGAAATCGCCGACACTGACCAAGCCTTTGCCAAAGAGTTGTTGCACGGCTGCGTACACGGGACTAAAGAAGGCATCGCCAAAGCGGTAGAAAAGTTTAAACACGATTTGAAATTTACCCCCGAAGAAGTTGAGGCTTTACTGGGGAGAGAGCTTACCGAAACCAAAAAAGAGCTCCTTAGGGTCGAGGAAGAATACGTCGCCATGCTTCGCTCATGCGCAAGTCAAAGCAACGGTATCTCCAAAGGCATCCTTGAAGAGATTTTAAACGAAGAACTCGATACCGCCTTTGTCAAAATGCAACGCATCACCCACGAAGCCGCAGAGGCTATCAGCGACCGCATCGAAGAGATGCGTGAGAATGCTTCACACTTTGAAAAAGACTTCAAAGAGCGTGCTACCAAGCGATTTGATGGGTTTAAAAAAGAAGTGGAAGAGTTGGAAAAAAAAGCCAGCGAACGCATGGAGACTTTGCGTAACAACCCCAAGGCACAAGAAGCTAAACGTTTAGGCGAACGCGCATGGGAAGTGGCTAAAAACATCACAGAAGGCGCCATCAAGGGCGCAAAAGATGCCATGAAAAAAGAAAACAAGTAGGGAATTCCCTACTTGTTTTACTGAATACCTTGTGCATTAATCAAAACAGCACGGTCAGCGATAAACCGTACTTTGATGTTTTTAGAGACATTGCCCCACACACAACTGCTCGCCTCACCCACGCTGTCGCACGAGTTGGGCTTGCCAAGTACGGCAACCGCCGCGTCATAGCTCATCCCGACCCGCAGAGTGTCATAATTTTCTTTGTTCACTTTAGAACATCCTAAAAATACCAACACCGAAAAAAGCAAGATAAAAGTCCGCATGAAATCTCCTTTACATGTACGCCTTACAAGCAAGTATGATTCCCTAAAAATTGGGGGAAATACCCCCCCCAAAGTATTAGTAGCGGTAACGCAGCGAAAGGCGAAGATTTTGAGCGCTCTCTACAGCACCGGGTGTTTCGGAAACCTTCATAGGTGTTCCTGTTTGTCCAAAGAACATATCACTCCCAGTATAGTCATAATCGATATAGGTATAACGCAGTTGTGCTGTTAAATTATTGCCAAGCAAGGGAAGGTTATAGTACATCTCATAAGCATCGCCACGCGTAGCAAGTTTAGAACCCACCAAGGTGTCTTCGCCATAGGTAAAGCTTCTCCAGTATTTAGACCCATGGTTATACTCAAATCCGATTTTATCCTTCTCGAAAAAGCCAGGAATTTGAACACCCACGTAAAAAGAATGGCCTGTTTTTTTATCTTGAGAACCAAGCATACCAGAGCCAGTGCTGACCCCTAGGGGCGAAATAATAGTTGTTGGATTTGAATTAGGCTCTGTTCTACTAAATGCATAAGAAGCAAAAACCGTCGTATCCATCAAAAAATCATTTTCATAAGAGAGCCCATTAACTTGTAGGGAAAGGGCACCGCCTGTCATATCTCCTACATCCTTAAAGCCATTCATACTGGGCATCAAAACTGGATCAGCTGGATTCCCACCAACGTATCCCACTGTTTTCATGCTCATATCCGCGCCCATCAAATTCCACGCCTTAAAGATATTAGCCATGACTTTATACTGCCCATCATCATACAACTGCATCATCAAGCCCGCTAAATCCATGTGAGGATTCATGTCATCTTTGCTATAGCCTGGCAAAAACCCTGCGCCATCAGAAGAATAAGCACCTCTAGCTTCGGAAAAGCCGCGTCCTAGACAGAGTTTAAAATACATCCCAGAAACACCTGTCACTTTTTCCACATCAAACATAAAACTGGCACCATCAAATTCCATGTTAATATTGTGGCCGATGGGCGAAGCAGGGTACGCATTGTCTTCACGCAAATTGGTCAAAAAGCCATCCACAGAAGGCCGACGACCAAAGCTTGCGGTGTAGGGAACCTCGCCCATTTTTCCAAAATAAAGAAAATAGGCCTCCCTCAAGCGTAAAGTTGCATCATTGGGTTTTTGTGTCCCATACCAATCAAAATCTTGAAACATGCTTGTGCCGGCCATGTTAGTTTGTCCAAAAGCCTTGTACACACCTAGCGCTCCACGAAAAACAAGGTCTTCTCGCGGTTGGGCACCCATGCCTAAAATAAGTTTATTAGTCCAAACATTATTGCTAACATCTTTTCCGCCGTTAATTTTATAATCTACGATGTCATAGGAGGTACGAAAATCCACATCAAACTTGACATTATCCCCAGCAGAATGCGCTCTGACTTCATTGATCTGGCGCTGTAACGCGTCGACATTAATCGCCTCTTGGGCTGCTCTTAATTCCGCAATTTGTTTCTTCATTTCTTCGAGTTGCGCTTGCATTTCTTGGTTTGCAACCCCCGATGTAACTAAACACGCACCAACCACCATTGGCGCAATAACCCGTTTCATTCCTTCTCCTTTTAGAATAACCGCAACCTTTACGACAGCTTGCGAAGGGTGAAAAAGTTCTTCCACACACAAAGAACTTTCCTAGACATACCTGACACTTTAATCGTCAATGATACACCAGTCAATCTAAAAATATATTTAAATTTATCTAAAATTTAAAATTTATATATATTTGTTAATTTTACTTAACAAATATATCCCCTTAAAATGGCACTTACACGTTAATAAGAGGTTTTAGTCAACTATAGTTAAACTTTTAGCATATAATATATTCTAATAATTATTAAGTAGCGGTCAATTTTTATCCTTACATGTAAACCCAAATATCCCCTTTACATGTAGGCACATTAAATACAAAAATATACGATGTAAAATAAAGAAGAATGCAAATAAATAAAGCAGGAGGGTAATCTGAACTAAAAAAGAAGTTAAAAACAACAAAAATTAACAAATGAAGTATTAAATAAAATCAACA
>JACUTV010000078.1 GCA_014859645.1 Campylobacterales bacterium | reverse complement strand
GTGTGTTTAACGCTGTACCCGTGTTGTCAGTAATGGTGGTGTAATTGACCGCAGTCCCGTCCGAGCCAAGCTTCGTGCTAAAATTGGTTAGGGTTGCACCGTTGTTTCCATTGGTTGCACCGCTGGCTCGCAATGAAATGGGGGCGTTTATCAAATAGTAAGCGGTATTGGCCGAGGCAAGCGCACCTTGTCCGTATTCTAAAACTAGCCGACCACCGCTTCCACCACTTGCATTTATCGCCGCATTGATGAGGATATTTCTATATGCATTAAGCGTAAGGGCATTGCCGCTTGACCAGGTAATACCAGCGTTTACAAAGATGTCACCGTCTGCTCCTGTGCCACTACATGCAACGCCTGTACATGCACCATCTGTCGTAACAGTTACGCCACCACTCACAAGAGCACTAGAGATGGCTCCTGCGAGGGCGGTGTCTATGGTGATAGTAACAGGGTCTATGAGCCACTCCCCTGTTTCTACATGTAAAGAAGCATCATTAACAAACTCTTTTCCTGAAGTCTCGATAAACCCTTCACCTTTCCCTGTGCTTAAGCTTCCTCCAAACTCTCCCGTTCCCCCGTGGGCAAACAATACAATCTTCCCCTTAGCATCCTCAAGGGACTTAGCTTCGATGATGCCTGTGTTATTTACCACCCCTTTAAGCAGTTCATCTACTGCGTTGGTAGTGAGGTACACTTCTCCTCCGTCGGCTTGGATGGAACCGCTGTTTTTAACAAGGGCGTCTAGGACGCCTTTGTTTACCGTGAGGTTAAGCAAAGAGTTGCCGTTGAGGTTAATGCTCACCGTATCAGCACCCACAAGATGCACATCACCCCTTAGGGCATGAATGCTTCCTTGGTTTTGCACCTCTTTGCCTGAAAGGATGGCATAGCCTTCGCTAGAGATGGTGATGGTACCTAGGTTGAGGATGGCGTTACTAGAAGCACCACTAAAAGTGTAGTTTCCTGCGTTAAAATCAGCATCACTCAAAGAAGAGGTAGTGGCTAACACTCCTGCGGTGTTGATGGAAGCATTTTTGCCAAAGAGCACGCCGTTACTGTTTAAAAGCCACACTTGACCGTTGGCGTTCAGTGCGCCGTCGATGACACTGCGTTCATTGCCAACAACACGGTTAAGGGCGATAGCGTTTGCGCTAGGTTGCACGAAGTTGACGGTTTCGTTTGCCTTGATGCTAAAATCTGTCCAGTTGATGGCGGCTTTTTGGGTGCTTTGGGTGATGGTCGTCACAGCACCGCTTTGGGTGATGCTCGCACCGCCACTGGTCACGACACCGCCACTTGGAGCGGCTTGGAGTAGGGAGGCACTAGCAACAACAGCGCTCACCACCAGTGCTATTTTGCCACCTTTTAAGATACGAAAGCGAGAGCTGTAGTCCAGAGAAAATTTCATCGCAACGCCTTTAGTGATTATTGCAACAATTATAATACACGCGCGTTTGAAGCGCGTTTGATGAAACTGAGGATTTGCTTAAATATGACGTCAAAATAGCCACGATGTCTTTTTCGGTGTAATGTTAACCTTACATGTAAATGTTCATAACTCTTTACATGTAAGGCTAAACAGTTACGTTGCGTTTATTTTTGTATAAAATACTTTACATAGTGCCTACTTGTTGATAAAGTGACTACTATTTTATACAAAAAGGCCTTGTATGGATTTTCAAGAATTAGCCCAAGAACTCTCACGACTACGCAAAAGCAAAAATATTTCCCAACACATCATGGCGGCCCATTTGCACATCTCAAGAGCCACGATAAGTAATTTTGAAAATGGTTCAAGCGCCGATGTGGGGCTTAAAAAAATGATGCAAAAAAAGAGATTTTAGAAAAGCTTGTGGGCGAGCTTTAGGCTCCACAAATTCTTTACATGTAAGGAATTGTTAGTGCCATAGAGGTTCCATTGTTGTGAAAAAACTTCGCGTCTGTTTTGAATTTGTTTTTGACTAGGGTAGTGATGATGTCCATCCCGATGCCCAAACGTTGCGGTTTTTCGTTGAAACCTATGCCGTTGTCTGAGATTAAAACACGGATGCACGCCTCGTCTTGGCTGATAGTTACGGTGATTTTGGGTGAAGCTATGCCCCTAAAAGCGTACTTGATGGCGTTGCTGACAAACTCGTTGATGATGATGCCAAGGGTGATGGAGTGGTGGGCGCCTAGGTAAAATTCAGGCGAATGCACCTCTTTTTGTATGTCTAGCACCGAACTTGCCAAAAGGTTGTCTAGCAAGGCGGTGACGTAGTGTTTGACTTCCAATGTTTTGTGGGTTTCGTCTTGGCGGAGTTTGTCGTGGGCTAGGGAGATGGCGGCGATGGTGTTGTGGATGTCTTCTAAGGACTGGGAGGTGTCGTTTTGCAAGGAATGCAACGAAACGATGCTCGCAATCACTTGAAGGTTGTTTTTAACCCGATGGTCAAGTTCTCGATACAAAAGCTCTTTTTCTCTTTCGGCTTCTTTGCGCGCCGTGGTGTCACGACTGACGCCGTGGTAGCCGACGATGGCATTGTTTTTGTCATACACGGCTTTTGAGACCACTTCGCCCCAGATAAACGAACCGTCTTTACACCTGTGCTGTACTTCAAAGGTTGAATGGAGGTCATTGACTGCCTCTTCCTCTTTACTTTCTTGCCTTTGCTTGATGCGCTCCATGACGATAGCAATGCCCTCATCCGTAAACATTTCAAAAACATGGCGGCCTACCAACTCTTCGGGCTTAAAGCCCAGTTTTTCTTCCACGGAAGGGCTGATGTAGGTGAGAAAATGGTCGCTATTGGTTTTCCAAATCACATCGGTGACATCTTCGGTAAGCTCACGGTAAAGGGTTTCGCTGGTTTTGAGTTTTTCCTCTGCGTGTTTGCGTTGGCGAACTTCCCGCCGCAATAGGTAAATCCAATACCCCACTAGTGCAAATGCTAGCGCAATAAACAGGCCATATTTCGTCAGTGTTGCACCGCTTATCCCGTGGTCGAGATTTAACCAATGCTCAAACATGGCGTCAAATTCTTCTTTGGGGATAGTCGCCATCGCTTTTGTCAAAATGGGAGCAAGGGGTTCGTTTCCTTTGGTAAGGGCAAATGCTTGATGGCTGACGTATTCGGTTTGACCCGAAAAACGCAGGGTGTCCAAATGGTTTTTTTTGATGACGTAATCCACGAGGTTTGCATCACCCACATACGCATCGGCTAGTCCGACTGCTACCATTTCTAGGGCTTCTTTGGTGCTAGACGCAGGCACAAGGAGGATGGTGGGGTATTTATTTTTCATAAACTCTTCCATAAAATAGCCCCGCTCAACGGCAACGCGCTTGCCGGAGAGTTGTCTCAATCCCCCAACAAACGGCCCTTTCCCATTGTCGATGATGATCGTGGGCGCAGTATGGTAGGGTTCGCTAAAGGTCAGATAGGTAGAGCGTTCTGGCGTTTTAACGATGCTTGTTAGCATGTCCAGCTCACCCTTTTTTGCAAGGGCAAGTAACTCTTTCCACGTTTTGTTTTTAACGATGTCAAATCGTAATCCCAGTATTTTTTCAAGTTCACGTATGTAGTCTACGACTACGCCAATATGCTCACCCTCTTTGTCCACCCACTCATAGGGCGCGTACAAAGGGTCCATCCCCACGACGATACGAGGATGTTCGGCGATCCATTGCTTTTCCTCTTCACTAAGGTGCAGTTGGTCTGATTTTTCTGCGATGGAGGTGGCGGCATACACGTGAACCCACAGAAGCAACAGGCAAAGAAGGGTTTTCATGCTAGCCCGTCCACTTTGCAGCCAAGCCCGCTAGTATATTCAAAAATCGTATGGTTTAGTTTTTTTCTCAAGCGGTGAATCAGCCCTCTTCTGGTGGAGGTGCTCGTAGGCGCATCGCCCCAAATGTAGTACTCTATGCTAGGCATGGAGACGAAAAATCCTTTGCTAAGGTAGCACAGGTGAAAGAGGTCGGACTCTTGCTTGGAGAGGATGATGTGTTGGTTTTTGTAAAAAAGCATCCGCGTTTCTTTGTTGTAGGTAAAATCTGGATTTACGTTTTTGTTCCTAAGGTTCGTAGCAACAAGTTTGAGCGCAGCGTTGAGGTCGATCTCCTTAAACGGCTTTGTGATATACGCGGCAGGATGGGTGTCCAGTGCTTTTTCGACCATCTCATCATCCCCGTATGAAGTGAGGTAGATGACGCAAAAATCGCTCATTTTTTTGAGGTGCTTGACCACGTCTATGCCTGATTCGTTGTTTTCAAGCTTGATGTCGCTTAAGACAACATGGGGTTTGTTGGCGCGAAAAAGCGCACACGCCTCGTCAAAATTCCCCGCATGACCCGTCACTTCAAACCCTTTTTTTTCCAACATTTTGGTCAGATTTAAAGCGATAAGAGGCTCATCTTCTATAATCATCACTTTAAGCATGGGCACCTTTTCAATGGGTTTTGAGCCAGTCTATTATATACATGTAGGATGAAATTTCATTGAGGTCGCGTGTTTTGTGGCGTTTTTATACTCCTGTTGCCATGGCTTGCATGGTTTTGGCACTTTGATGCAAAGCTTCGAGTTCTTCGGGGAGGAGTTTGTAGTTGAGGATTTTACTTGCCCCTTTGCGGGTGATGACCACGGGGACGTTGAGCACCACGTCATGCAAGCCGTATTCGCCCTCCAGATAAACGCCCAAAGGAAGCACGGAGTGTTCGTCGTTGGTGATGGCGCGGATGATGCGAAAAACGCTTGCGGCGGTGCTGTGGTTGGTGTTGCCTTTTTTGTGAAAGACTTCGTAGCCCGCGTTGATGACATCGCGGTAAATCTGCGCGCGATCAAGCAGTGGCAAGCCATTGAGGGAACAAAAGGTGTCTACATCCAGCCCGCAAATGTTGCAAATGCTCCACGGCAATGTGCTTCCTTTGCCGTGTTCGCCGAGGATGTAGCCGTTGATATTTTTGGGGTCGATGCCCACTTTTTGACTGACAATCTTCATAAAACGCGCCGTGTCCACAAGGGTACCCGCACTGATGAGCCGCTCCCTTGGATACAGCCCTTCTTTGTAGGCGATGTGTGTCAGCACATCCACGGGGTTGGTTACCATGAGGAGAATAGCGTGGGGTGCGTGGGTGTGGAGTGTGCGGACAATCTCACGAATGAGCAAGGCGTTTTCGCCCAACAACTCGTCTCTGGTTTGCGCACCTTTAAGCTGTGCGCCCGCGGTAATGACGATGACATCGCACCGCGCACAATCGGCGTACTCACCGCTGTGCAAATGGGTGTTGCGCGCGTAGGTAAAAGACTCCACGTACGAAAAATCCGCCACTTCGCCAAGGGCCTTTTCCTTGTTGCGGTTGACTAAAACAATTTCTCGCACATTGCCCAGCGTCAACAAGTAATTCACCAGTTCAACACCAACCCCGCCTGCTCCGATGATTCCTACGCGCATTCGCTTCCTTTAAACTAATGGCGAAGTATAGCAAAGAGGAGGGGTAAAAAAGGTGCTAAAAAATGGACAAAACCTTTACATGTAAGGGACTAAAAGTCGGTACCCGTAATTTTGCGTTTCGATGCTCTCTTCTCCTAGTTTCCCACGCAAACGCTTCACCAAAGAACGAATGCTTGAAAGAGATGCTTCTTCCCCCTCCCACACGTAATCCTCGATGGCATGCAAGGAGACGATGGTGTTGGGCGTTTTGGCAAGAAGGGATAAAAAACGGCGTTCTTTGAGGGTGAGTTTGATGGCCTTGAGCGCTTTGTCGTAGAGCAACTCTTCGCCCGTGTCAAAGGCAAACCCGTCGTGTAATCCCAAGCGCGTGGGTGTGGGGCACAACAAGGCGATTTTGCGTTCGAGTTCGACCATGTAAAAAGGTTTTTTCAAAAAGTCATTGCACCCCGCGTTGTAGGCTTTTTGGATGGTTTCAAGTTCGATGTTGGCGCTGATGATGATGGCGGGCGTTTTGGGCTCACGTGCGCGAATTTCCCCAAGCAACTCTAGCCCATCGATGTGAGGCACGTGGATGTCAAGCACAAAACAATCATACCCTTCTAGTAAGTGCTCCAACGCTTTTTCTCCATCCTCAAACCACGTAACCTGATGCCCTTTTTCTTCCAAAATCTCTTGGATGATTTCCGCAAGACTGGCGTTGTCTTCAAGTAAGAGAATTTTCACAAGAACCCTCCTTGGAACGGGGAAGTTGGATGCACACTTGCGCCCCTTGCTGGAGGGCCTCTATGGAGATTTTGCCGTGCATTTTGTTTTGAATGATGAGCTTTGCCATGTAGAGGCCAAAGCCGTCTCCTTTGGATTTGGTGCTAAAAAAAGGTTTAAACAGATCAGGCAAGGTCGTAGGGTCGATGCCTGCCCCATCGTCTTCTACGAACAACCCGATGGTTTCTTCGAGTTCGTACAAGTTCAGATGCACCGTGCCACAGGTTTTATCGCCCTTGGCTCTGGCTTCCAAGATGGCATCTTTGGCGTTGTTGATGATGTTGAGGATGACTTGTTTGAACTCGTTAGGGTAGCCAAAAAGCATGTCGCCACGGTGCAGGTGATTTTTGTAAACCACGGCGATGTTGTTGTATTTCATGGAAGAAGAGAGGATGGCAAGCACTTCTTGAATGCCCGTGTGGATGTTAAACGCTTTGGGCGTGGTGGAAGGGCGCACGAAGTCACGAAACCCGTCGATGGTTTCGCCCATATAGATGGTTTGGGTCATGATGACATCGTAAAAATGCTTCATGTCTTCGGCTTTGAGTTTGTCTTTGAGGTGATAGTGCTGCATCTTGTGGGCCACGGCGGAGAGCTCCACTAAGGGGACTTTCCACTGGTGCGCGATGGCGGAGAGCATTTCGCCCACTTCGGAGAGTTTGGATTGTTGGATGATGAATTGTTTGTTGATTTCGAGCTGTTTTTTTTCGGTAATGTCGGTGATGATAGTAACCAATCCGCCATCTTTACCATCTTCGTCTAAAAAGGTTTTGCTTTTAAGGAGGTAAAAAGAGTCGTTGCGTTCAAACTCGATTTCTTCGAGGTTAAACAACTGTGCCTTGGTGGGCATGTGGCACAACAGGGTAAAAACATCGCAAATACTTCGTCCCACAATCTCATGGTGGTCGCGCTTGGCCAGTTCACAAAAAGAGACATTGCACCCTTTGATGATGCCTTTGTTGTCGATCCAAAACACGGAGCTTTGGATGTTGCCCAGCAAGACTTGTTCGAGGTAGCTTTTGGCCAATAGCCGTTTGGCCATTTTGTGGCGTTGGTAAATGTTGATGATGGCAATGAGGAGAAAAAAGAGGATAAAAGGTGTCAGCACAAAGGCAAACTCCACAAGCTTGCGGTGCTTGTCGAAAAAACTCTCAGGTGGGTTGATGAGGAGGGCTTCTTTGGGGAGTTTGTGCGTGGGGATGGCGTATTTTTGAAGCATTTGGTAGTCAAATATCCACTCCGCAGGCGCAACAACAGGGGTAGTATCCACCTTGCCGCCTTGGAGATAGGCAAGGGCAATCTTAGCAGCCTCCGTGCCTTGGCTAATCCCGCGCAACAAATAGCCTCCTATGACGCCCTTGGAAAGATGCGAATCACTGATGGAAAAAATCGGCACAGGGGAGGCGTTGATGAGGTCGTTGACTTGATAATAAGGGACATACATCCCCTGTTTATCCAAAAAAAGACTGCCAAAAAGCACCACAGAGTTGGGGGAGAGCGCGCGAAAATCGTTTAAGATGTGTTCCACATTGCCTTCTAGATTTACCGTGACGCGCACCCCTTCATGGCGAAGTTTTTGCGCCTCTTCTTCGTAAATGTGGTTGATGAGCAGGGACGTGTGGGTCAGGTCATTGATGATGTAAAGGTGCTCCAAGTTTGGAAAAAGCTCCCGAATAAACCGAACATTTTCTTGAATCTCCTTGCTCTCAAGCACAAGGCTAAGCCCCCTGCGTTTAATTTCCTCAACATCACTCCCTGGACCCCGTTTGTCAACCCCGCACAAAATAAGCGGCGTCCCTTCAAAAAGGGTGTGTTGGTGCTCTAAGGCGAAGTTAACAGCAAAATCATCCGCCGCAATGACAACTTCAAAGGTTTGGTTTTTAAGCTTTGCCTCAAAAAGTTCATACAGCTCTTTAAGATAGACCGCATCTTCGTTTTTTTTCGTGTCCATGTACTCGGTGGTGAGTTCGTAGTTTTTATAAGGGGCAAACACTTCTTCGACACCCTTGGAGATGTCATCGCTCCACACAAGGCCCTTGTTGTAGGACTGGAGCAATAAGATATGACGGCTAGAGGCGGCCGCGTCAAGGAGCAAAAGCGAGAGAAAAAAACAACAGCGCAACCAAAAATGCATGCAACTTCCTCGGGGAGTTTTTCGCATTATAGCTAGTTAGCGGTTTAATAAAAGCTAAAGACGAAAAAATAAACCTGACAACTTTTTGACAACAAAATACTATACGATTTCTTTCATCTTAGTATAAGAAAAGGAGAAACGATGCATCAGATAAGTCGGCGACGGTTCTTGCAATGGAGCGGGGCGTTAGGAGGCGGAATCGCAGCCAGTACGGTGTTGCCACTGCCTTCTTTGGCAGACACGACAGCCAAACCCGCTTCACAAGAAGCGTACGACCATGTGAAATGGGCGGGCTGTACCATCAACTGCGGTAGCAAATGCCCCGTGCGGGTTTTTGTCAAAAACGGAAAAATTCACCACGTGGAAACAGACAACACGGGAGAGGACGTCTTTGGTGACCACCAAGTGCGCGCCTGTGTGCGGGGACGGTCAAACCGCTACCGTGTGTACAATCCCAACCGTTTAACCTACCCGTTAAAGCGTGTTGGCAAACGGGGCGAGGGCAAATTTGTCCGTGTGTCTTGGGAAGAAGCCCTTGATACCATCGCCGCTAAAATGAAAGAAGTGAAGGAAAAATACGGCAACGAAGCCATCTATTTAAACTACGCCACAGGCACAACAGGCGCTATCATGAACCGCTGTACCAATGGGCCGTGGGCGCGGTTGCTTTCCTTGTATGGAGGCTACCTTAAGTACTACAACAGTTACTCAACGGCTCAAATCACCGACGGACTCAACCATTTTTACGGCACAAGTCGCGGCAGTGACATCATGGGAATCGAACACTCCAAGTTGGTGGTTATGTTCGGAAACAATCCCGTAGAAACCCGCATGAGTGGCGGTGGCACAGGGTATGCGTACAAAAGTGCGCTAGAACGCGGTGGCGCTAAAATCATCCACATTGACCCGCGCTATTCAGACAGTATGATTGGTGCGTGCGACCAGTGGGTGGCCATCGCTCCAGGGACTGATGGCGCGCTTATTGCGGCATTAGCACACGTGATGATCACAGAAAACTTGCACGATAAAGCCTTTTTGGACACCTACGCCGTGGGATTTTCCGCCGATACCTTGCCTGAAGGCGCACCTGCCAATGCGTCGTACGAAGATTACGTTATGGGGCATGGGGAAGATGGTGTAGAAAAAACACCCCAGTGGGCCGAAGCCATCACGAAAATCTCCGCCCAGACTATCATCACCCTTGCCCGTGAGATTGCTACAACAAAACCCTGTTACATCGCCCAAGGATGGGGAGCGCAGCGCCACTCTAACGGCGAACAAGCCGCACGGGCCATCGCGACGTTGGCGGCCATGACAGGAAACATTGGGACCATGGGAACCAATCCTGGTGGCAGAGAGCACACTACTGGGTGGTTAGACCCTGCCCACTTACCCTTTAAAAACCCCATCAAAGAGGCTATCCCTTGTTTTATGTGGACAGATGCCATCACACGTGGAAAAGAGATGCGCGACATTACCGATGGTATCCGCGGTACCGACCAACTCAAACAAAATATCAAATTTATCTGGAATACCGCGGGCAACTGTTTGCTCAACCAACACAGCGACATTCACGCCACTTCAAAAATCTTGGCCGATGAGAGCTTGTGCGAGTTTATCGTGGATGTGAACGTGACGCGCACTTCTAGTAACCGTTTTGCGGACATCATCTTGCCCGATGCCACACCTCTAGAACAAGAAGATTTTGTACGCCCCAGTGCAGGGTATTCAAACGACCGTCCTTACATCATCTACTCCCAAAAAGCCATCGAGCCCGTGGG
>JACUTV010000077.1 GCA_014859645.1 Campylobacterales bacterium | reverse complement strand
TTGGCCTTGGACCAGTTGCCTGATTCTAGGGATTGGGCGATGGCGTCGAAGTAGGTTTGAAGCAATCTTCCCACCTGTGCCGCTTCTTCTTTAGGAAAGTGCGTTGTGGCCATGCTGGGGTTAAACCACGTCTTTTGCGGGTCGTCGATGCGCGGGATGATGCGGAAAATATGCCACCCGTACACCATGAAACAGACATTGAGCCGCTCATCCACTTTGAGCACATCCTTGTCAAACAAGTTACGTTCCGCAGGTTTTTTGCGGTTGGCCAATTCGGCGTGTTTGGCAAGTTTATAGGCCCCCTCAGGCGTATTTTCAAAAAAATCCCGATACGCCGCGTACTTTGCCGTGGGTGCAACTCCCAATATCTTTTTAAGTTCAAGATGCGACACTGCAATCATGGGCTGTGCCTTCCATACCACAGGTGCGCTTACCATCCCCAAGACCACTTGATTGGGGCTCATCCCCTCGTAGCTATTTTTACGGTAGACCTTATTAAGCACCTCGTGGGCGATGGTATCGATGGGTTTCATCCGTCCATCGGCCCCTTGAACGACGATGGTACCAAAGTGGTTCGCGTGGGCAAGGTCAAAACTTTTGAGAAAGGGAAGGTGTTCTTTGTACTCTTCTTGGGCGCAAAGAGGCTGTGAGAGGCCAAGGAATCCTGCAAGAATAATGATGCCAAATAAGGCTTTGATAGGTGCGGTCATGGGGTTCCTTGAATACAAACTGGGTGCCCCCTTGGGGGGCTTAGCAGGCGAGGGTTTTGGAGGGTTCAAGGTGATTGGTAATTTCTAATCCAAACCCACCGATGCCTACAAACTCTTTTGCACCGCTCGCACTTAAGAGTTCTATTTTTGAAATGCCCATTTTTTTGATAATCTGCGCCCCAATGCCATATTCTCGCATTTGGCGCATGTTTTGAGCACCCCCTTCCATAAACACTACAATTCCCCCGTATTTTTGCACATACGCGATGCTCTCAAAAAGAGTAGTACGTTTTTCATCGTTTTCTAAAAGGGCAATATCGGGCGTGATGGTGTGAAATTTTACCGCCATACACTCTTTAGGCTCGCCAAAGGCGTAGACAGTGTGTTGGTTGTCAAAATGGTCTAAAAAATCCACTTTCCGTGCAAGTACTCCCATAAATTCTACCCGCGATTCGCACACCTGACGAATGAGCGACTCGTGCATCATGCGGTACTCCACAAGGTCGGAAATGTAGACAATATTTAGCCCATGTTTATCACAAAAAAGGTCCAAATCTGGGCGTCTTGCCATATTTCCGTCTTCTTTCATGATTTCACAAATGACTGCGGATTCTTTGAGACCTGCTAGCACACACAAGTCAACAGACCCTTCCGTATGCCCAATGCGTGCCAACACACCACCTTCTTTGGCGATGAGGGGGAAAATATGCCCTGGGCGCACCAATTCCGTGGGTTTTGAATGCGCATCAGCAAGGATTCTTATGGTCATATCCCGCTCAAACGCAGAGATGCCTGTGGCCGCATTTTTTGCATCTACGGAGATGGTGAAGGCGGTCTCATAGGAAGAGTCATTTTCTTTAACCATGGGCACTAGTGCCAGTCTTTTGGCGATGGCTTTGGAAACAGACACACAGATGAGCCCTTTGGCGCGGCTAGCCATGAAGTTGACTTTTTCAGGGGTTGAAAGCTGCGCGGCGTAGACCAAGTCGCCTTCGTTTTCACGGTCTTCATCGTCCACCATCACGACCATCTTGCCCTGCTTGATGTCTTCAATGGCTTGGTTCACGCGTTTGAGCGCTTGGAGTGATTTTTGGTCGTTTAAAATAGCATTCATTGGGTAGTTCTCCTTTAGAGCATGTGCCCCATTTTTTCTTTTTTGGTAGAAAGGTAGTGGGTGTTGTGGTTGTTGGACGGCATGATAATGGGCCAACGTTCCACGATAGTGATGCCCTTAAGGGCGCTAATTTTCTTAGGGTTATTGGTCAAAAGTCGGATTTTATCGATGCCAAAATGGCTCAAAATAATCTCCGCCATTTCATAGGTGCGCTCATCATTTAAAAAGCCAAGCTGGTGGTTTGCTTCGATGGTGTCAAGGCCTTGGTCTTGAAGTGCGTAGGCGTTGACCTTGTTGAAAAGGCCGATATTGCGCCCTTCTTGACGCAAGTAGATGACCATACCACCGCGTTTTCCCACAGCCGCAAGAGCGTATTCGAGTTGGTCTTTGCAGTCACATTTAAGAGAACCTAGAGCGTCACCCGTGAGGCATTCGCTGTGAATACGCACCAAAGGAATCTCCCCAAAGGGTTCTTTAAAAATCGCCAAATGTTCTTTGTTGCCTTCTTTAAAAGCTTGAATCTGAAAAGCTCCAAAGCGCGAGGGAAGATTAGCGACGTGAGAATGGGTAGGGTTCATGGGTTTGCCTTAAAGGTAGAAAGATGGGTAATCTGATAACCCTCGCCTCGTACGGTACCGATAAGGTCGATGGGAAGTTTTGCCCGAAGCTGTTTTACAAGCGCTCGGATACTCTCAGGACTGACGATTTCATCGTTGTAAACAAGTGAGATAATCTCATCACACGTCATAACGTGAGGAGATTTCAGAAAAAGATTCTTCAGTAAAGTTGCCTCTTTTTTTCCCAAGGAAATGGCTTGGTCGTGGTAATGAAACATCCATTTTTTGCAATCAAAATAGACATCTTGCGCTAAAAAGAAACGCTCGTCATTCCACACATTGCAAAGCTTGTAAATCTTCCATGTCATCTCTTGGGTGTAAAAATCTTTCACAATAAAATCGTCGTAAGAAAGATAATAAAGGGCTTTGAGCGTGTCGGGGTCAAAGTCAGCATCCAAGATGAGCAACACGGGCGCGATGCCTCCGTTGGCTCGGATAAAGTTGAGGATGCGCGGGTTCGTAGGCTCTTTGAGGTTTAAAATAAACAACGCATACGCATCCAAAAATTCCTCTTTAAAAATCTCTTCTTCGGTTTCCACGCATTTAAACTCCAACTTTTGACGGTACATATTCATGCGCTCAATGATGGCAGTATGAAGGCTGACATCGGGTTCTTGGAGAAAAATATTCATCATCGACCTCGTCTGTATGGCGTCTTAATAGACTTTAAATTGGCTAAGTTCACTGTCAAGTTTGTTGGCCATGGTCGCCAAATGTTCGCTAGCTTGCGCGACTTCTTCGATGCTTCTCGCGTTCGCACTGGCGATGGTTTCTATCTCTTTAATCTTGGCAATCATCGCGCTCACCGACGTGTTTACATGTAACGCATCTTGAACGTTTTTTTGGTTACTTTGGATGTTGTGTTGCAAGATAGTAGCGTTTTCATTGACCACGCCTTCCAAGCTTGAAGAAATCTCCGAAAGGGAAAGAATCTCTTTGGAATTGCTGTCCATTTGCCCTGACGCATCGGCGATAGACTGGACGACAATGTTAATGGTCGTGTTAATCTCTCCAAGGCTTTTTTGGGTGCGTTCTGCCAGTTTACGCACCTCGTCAGCCACCACCGCGAACCCACGCCCATGGTCTCCTGCGCGCGCGGCTTCGATGGCGGCGTTAAGGGCAAGCAGGTTAGTCTGGTCGGCGATGTCGGCGATGACCGTCAACACATTTTTAATCTCTTCAGTACTTTGGCTTGTTTTTTGAAGCTGAGAAGCAAGCTCTAGCTCTTTATTGGAACTCTCTTGAAGCTTGGTATTAAGGGTGTCCATTTGCGCTTGGATTTGCTGGAAGTTGTTGTTAACAGTGCCAAGTTGTGTGCTGTTGTTTTGCATGGTTTCAACGGAAGTTTTCATCCCATCAAGGACAGTTTGTCCCGTATTAACGCCCTCAGAAACCAACGAAACCTCATCTTCGGAGCGCTTTCCAACCGACAAAGAAGTAGAGGAGAGTTCTTGAGAAATAGCCGTATTTTCCGAACTGCTCTCTTTGGCACGAATGAGTAGATTTTGAATTTGTTCGATGAAGTGATTCACTGAACCTGCGATGTCGCCCAGTTCATCTTTACTCTTTACATGTAAGCGTTGGGTCAAGTCGCCCTCGCCAGAAGCCAAGCTTTGCACCATAGCACGTAAGGCTTGCAAGGGTTTAAGTTGCCATGTGAGCAACGCATACAATCCCAAAACACCCACAATAAAAAAGAGTAAGCTAACCCATAGCAGTTTATTGGTTTGGGCATTGAGATTTGCAAATGCTACGTCTTGGTCGAGATTTACGAGTATTTTCCAACCTGTTGCCTCGACGGTGTCAAAAGCTAAAATCTTTTCACTGCCATCAACCCTAAAGGTAACAACGCCCGATTTTTTACTGTAGATTTCATCCTCAACCCATTTTAACTCTTTTCTCACGTCGCTTAGTTTTTTACCCTTAAACTCTGCAACAGGGTGAAAAATATTGTTACGTTCTGCATCTGAAATAGAGGCAAATCCGCCTTCAAATTTCGTCTCAAGCACTTTTTTTTCGATGTCCGCTAATGGCACCACTAAAAAAACGATATTTTCACCTTCAATGGGAGCTGATACCGTAATGATAGGCATCCCAGGGCGCACAGGGTTGTCGTGCGGGGGCGAATAAGAAGGCTTAAAGCCGTTGGCTTTGGTGGTGCGGTACACCAACTCTTTTTCCATCACCTCGGCACTGATTTTCACCTGAGGCATGACATGCACTGCCTCTTCGCCTTTAAAATAGGCGATACTCACCGCAATACCCGCAGTATCTTTAGCTTGTGCCAAATGCTCCCGCACGCGCGCAGGTGTTTTTTCTTCTAATGCGAGAATGCTTTTGCCAAGCGCCACAGAAATGTCTTTTCTATACACAAGCCAATCATCAATAATATGCGTCAATGCGCCCACTTTTTCTTTTAAGGTTTCATGAATCTCGACCGTTGCGGTTTTTTCCATCATGGTATGATTAATCACCAAAAATACACCAAATCCCGCAACTGCCCCACCCACAATGGAAAGAATAATCTTTTGTTGCAACTTCATGAAAGCCCCCCTCTTTTTTTTATAATTTCACCATTTTATCACTATTTTGTGACCAAAAAGTGACCTTGCACGTAACAGATGCAAGGTCAAAAATCTTCTAAGATACGTTTACATGGTCCACAAATTTTCTAAAATCGGTATGTCACGTACCATTTTGCATAGGTGAAATCATCTTCTTTTACATTGTCGTCGTATTTAGCATAGCCTGCCCAAAGGCGTGTGCTAAACCCTTTTAATAATCCCGCAAAAGCGTAGTTTACGTCGATATTTACTTCGGTTGCTTTGCCCAACTTAGTACCAGAATTTGCTTTGCCTTCACTGCTTTGTTTAAAATGTCCTACTTTCACGGCACTGCGCAAGGCTTTGATGCCAAAATTGTGCGAAGCTTCCAAAGAGATAGCCTCCGTTCCTGCAAAAATAGCATTGTTCACAAGCATGGATGTGTCAAGCACTGCATCAGGCACGTGTCCCAAAGTACTGGGGAAATCCGCGTCATCGTCCACGGACGTATAAGCAGCTTTCAATGCCACATCCGCGATGGTCGTCATGGCTCTCATGCCATAAAACGTGGCGTCTTTTTTACCCGCCGCGTCAAACTCAGCACCACCCCACAACACACCTAGTGACAAAGGAAGTTCGATAGGCAGTTTGTAGTCTGCACGTGCATAGTACTGGTCAAACCCGCCCACGGCCACAAGCGCTGGTGCATCGCCGTTAAAGGATTTTTCATTGGTAGTGAGGTATTGGCCCTCAAAGGTCACGCCCTTGATGCTGGTATTTTTTACAAATACGCTGTAAAGGGGTTTTTTATAATGCATATCTTCTTGCACAACACCACCATTTGAATCGCTTCCGTAACGCTTGTTCCACTCTTTGATGTAGACCAATTTCACCATCGTGTCGGGAATTTCATTGAGCGTAAGTACCGCGCCTGTAAAATAATCTTCCAAAGGCCAAGCGGAACTGCTCATCAACAAAGGAAGTTTGATGGTTTGGCGACCTACCATAATGTTTGAATTCAAGAAAGAGTATTGCAAGTAGAAATTGTGCAAATGGGACGCACTCACAGAGTTGCGTGTGTCGTCTTCTGTTGTATTTTTTTTGTGAATTTTCAAATCGTGGCCCGATTGAAATCCGAGGCCTAATTTAAACCCGTAAAAATCATCGGTGAGGTATTTCATTTCAACAGCAACAGAGCCAACGTTAGAGTTGTTGGCAGGATCGTTAGGCTTCAGTGCCGCTGCGTCCGAGTCGCTACCAGCAGCGTAAACGAATTTAAATGCGCCGCTAAATTTTCCATTTTTAAAGGCATCTTCTAATGACTCGCCCGCATGCGCCATGGTACCTAACGTCACGAGTGCTGCTAAGGATAAATGTATCGCTTTCATAATTTCCCCTTTGTATTTCACCTTACATGTACACCCCAAAGCCCGCATTAGCAACATGCCCGCAAGGGCTTTGATGGGAGTACATTTACTAGCTCTCTTCTACAAGAGAGCGCCTTTGCCGATAGCCCATTGAACAAAACACTCATGTGAATCTTAGTAACCAACGCGAGAAATAACTGGGATGCAAGGGGCTATTCGCCCCGTTTCACAACCCGATACCCCTCGCCTTTGACGGTTTCGATAAAATTCAAAGGAATCTTTCCTCGTAATTGCCGCACCAGTGAGCGTATGCAATCTTCACTCACGCTTTCTCCACGGTAAATGTAATACACAATGTCCGCAAACGAGACCACGCACGGCGACTTGACCAGTAAAAATTTCAACAACAACGCCTCTTTTTTGCCCAGCGTTATCTCTTCTTCCCCATGGATAAACTGCAAATGCTTGCAATCAAAATAGGTTTCTTGGGAAAAGAAAAATTTATCGTCATTCCAAATGTCACATAATTTATAAATCCTAAACATGATTTCTTCAGGAAAAAACGGTTTAAAAATAATGTCGTTATAAGAGTGATAATAAAGGGTTTTAAGTTTTGGAGGGTCAAAAGTAGGCTCCAAAATGAGCAAAATGGGGGCATCGCCCCCATTGTTGCGCAAAAAATGCATCAAAGATGGGTCAAGAGGGTTGGAAAGATTTAGGGCAAACAGTGCATACTCGGACAACACTCCCACATGGTCCAACAGCGCTTCTTCACTGTGTACTTTGTGAACATTAATTCTCAATCGATACCGATTTAAACACGCCTCAATACGCTCTTGCAATGCCCTATCTGACTCAAGAAGAAAAATTTTCATTTTTCACTCTCCCTTTTTAAATGCCTCTATCAACCCTTTTTCTACTGCCTCTTTTTCCGCGTCGAACTTGCCCTCATAGTATGGATACTCGGGCTTGTAGTAATTCAACACACTGCGAAGCCCTTTGTGCCCTGCTCCTGTGTGGCAAGATGCACAACTAATTTGTTTGTCACTCCCAAGAAGCGCGTCGTAATGGGCGTGCATTTCTTGCCCTTTAGGACTAATGAAAGCATTGGTTTTGTAGTTGCTGTGGCACGAAGTACACCCATCGTCGTAGACAAATTTTTCACGGTGTTTTCGTTTTTCGTACCAATCAATGCCATCCACATCTCCAAAAAAGTGAATCGCACCCTCAACGGCTCCGTTTTTTGCCTTGGTGAAGATGTAGTTAAAGACATTATCATGGGGCATGTGACAGCTCACACAACTTGCCTTAAACCCACTCTCACCCGCTCCGCCATGCACATCGTCGTGGTAAGCTGATACCATCGGTGCCATCTCGTGACAGACGATACAAAACTTATCATCGCTCGTGCGATGAAGCCCCTCATAGGTTACCCACGAACCAAAGAGTCCTAAAAACACGCCGATTGCTCCTGCGGCTATTAGTATGCGTTTTTTCATGGTGTTGGCCTCATCCATAAGTCGATGTCATGCTCGTGGCACTCGGTACACATGTTGGTTGAGGGCTTATGTTCGTTATGGCACTCATCACAGTACAACGTAGGCCCATCATGGATGGAGTTGTGGGGATTTACTTTAAGTTTATCCATAAACGCTAACCGCTCCGCCATATGCACTTTACTTTGATGACAGGATGTACATCCTTCATCACCTATATAGGTAAATTCCTTGGGGTCATCCCCCTGCCCCACATGGCAAAACGTACACTCAAACGAGAGTTTTCCATGGTGGGATTTGAGGGGATATTCTTCTCTAAGCTCAGGTGTAACGACCACGGGAGTCAGGGGTGAGCTTGGCTCACTCCCGACTAAGGCCATCACGCCTAGCATGAGAAAAATCCCAGCAATTGCTACTGTTTTTCCGCCACGCATTGTTAAATATTTTCTCCTGCAATCATGCCGAAGGTCAAGCAATCTGTCACCGCACAACTCCCTAGGCGACTCGCACCATGGGTTCCACCAGTCACTTCTCCTGCCGCGTAAAGGCCAGGGATTGGTTTGTTGGTGTTGGCTGAAATCACTTGGGCCTTGGTATTAATTTTTACGCCGCCCATCGTGTGGTGAGGTTTAGGAGAAAGGCGCACACTGTAAAAGGGCCCTTTCATGTCAATACACTCACCATTAAACGATGCAACAGGCTTACCAAATTCATCTACGCCTTTTTTTACACCTTCGTTAAACTTCGCAACACTCTCTTTCAATGCCGCCGCAGGAATCTTGCGATCCGCTGCAAGTTCATCAAGGGTGTTATATTTTTTCATCACACCTGAGGTCAACCCTTTTTCCACTTGAGGAATGATTTGGGGATCAAAGGTGTTGTACGTGCCAATAGCCACAGGGAAGGCTTCTGGGGCTTCTTTTAAGATGCGATACTGTGCATCTGCACGGGTTTTACGGTCGGCTAGCTCGTTCATAAAGCGCTTTCCGTTACGCACGTCTACGGCGATACCAAATTTAAACAACCCTTGTTGGGTAAGTTGTGGTGCTACACCAAACCCACGCTCATCTGGGCTCGCCCAAGGACCTTCTTGAATCCAATCCACTTGCACAGGAAGGGCACCAATCTGAAAAGCTTTGAGCATGGCACCCGCAGTGGCACCTGAATGGTTAGTGGTATCGGAAGAATCAGGAATCTGTGGGTTTTGAAGCTTGCGGTACATTCGGTCTGCACTAAAGCCGCCCGAAGCTAGCACAACGCCTTTTTTCGCTTTGAACGCTTTTTTCTCACCTGTCTTATTTTCAAGGTCATCACTGTAAAGCTTCGTATCAAAACGATAATTTGTACGTGCCACAACGCCGACAACGCCACCTTGGGCATCTAACACAAAATCATCAAACTTGGTACGGCGGTAGATTTTGCACCCAGGCAATTTTTCCACAAACTCACTCATGGGTTTAATGATACCCGCACCCGTCATGTCGCTTGTGACAATCGTTCGTGGTACAGAGTGACCACCAAACCAAGAAGGTTTTTCTCCTAGTTTATATTCTGCACCACACTCTTGTGAGAAGGCAAACGCATCGCTTGCGCGTGCTGCGATGACTTCCAAAAGCTCTACGTGGTTGATACCAAGGCCCGCTTTGAGGCTATCTGCGATAAAACGCTCAGCAGAATCTTCGATGCCAAATTTCTTTTGGTCGGCATTGTTTGGCACCGCAAACGCGCCCCCATTAATGGCAGAATTGCCGCCAATGCGTCCCATTTTTTCCAGGATAAGCACGGTAAGACCACGCTGTGCCGCTTTCGCCGCAGCCGCAAGTCCCGCAAACCCTGTACCGATGACAATGACGTCGTATTCTTCGTCAAATTTGACCTCTTTTTCCGTCAGAGCTGCTGCCATTGCATTGCTTGCACCAAAGACGGCCAATCCCGCACCAAGCGCACCGAATTTGAGTGCGTCTCTTCTGGATAACGTTTCTTTCTTCATCTGTAACTCCTTTGTGTGGTAGTGCTTTGTTCGTTAACAATTTTAACGCCACACCGTGATATTTAATGTGTCATTTAAAATATAAACTACTATTTGTAAATAATATATAATTAAGTAAATGGAAAAACATCTTTTGAAAACGTGCTGTAAGTGTTGCAACGGTTTCCTTTACATGGCGAAGCTACATGTAAAGGTTTTCTGTGAAGCTGCTTGTGTGTGAGCTTGTAGCGTTTTGACCTAAGTGCGCGTTTTTTGTTCACGAAAATAGCACCACCAAGGTCAAGCTTGTGTACAATACAAAAAACCTTTATAAGGA